>JANOFJ010000178.1:0-3383 GCA_031413595.1 Novosphingobium sp. | reverse complement strand
TCCCGTCCTAGCCAATCTGGCCCTGCCCGGGCAATGGCGATCCTGCCCTTCTCCGCAGTTTCAAGAGTAAGCGAAAGGCAGCCCGGCTCATGCCCGAAGCCGCCGGCGTTTTCCGGCCATTCCGCGATCAGTGCGGCGTCGTGGCGGTAATCCTCAAGGCCCAGTTCTTCGGCCTCTTCGGCGCGCTTCAAACGGTAGAAATCGGCGTGAACCACCGGCATCCGCAACGCTGGCGGCTCGTATAGCTCGATGATCGCGAAGCTCGGCGAGGGGACTTCGCCGGCATATCCAAGCCCGGCGATGATCGCCCGGGCGAGCGTAGTTTTGCCCGCACCCAGCCCGCCCGACAGCGCAATCACATCGCCAATTTGCAACGCCACTGCAATGCGGTTGCCAAGCGCTTGCATCGCCTCCAGATCGGGTAGCTCCAGCCTCACGGCAGTTCGATGATCGCGGTGGTGCCCTGCCCCGGCTCCGACATCAGTTCGAGCGTCCCGCCGTGCGCTTCGATCAGCTGCCGCGCGAGTGGCAGACCCAGACCCTGACGCCGCTCGACCGTCTTGCCATCGGCACTGATCCGCAAGCCGTCGAGCGCGCGGGCCAGTGTGGCGGCATCCATTCCCGCGCCATTATCCGAAACGACAATCCGGGCGTTATCATGTCCGCTGGTTTTGTGCCGCGACAGCTCGACCAGGATGCGCCCGTATCTGGGTGTGGCGGCGATCGCATTGTCGAGAACATGACCGACCGCGCGCGCCAGCCGCCGATTGTCGCCCATGATCCGCCCGGCAAGCTTGTCGCCGCGCAGATCGAGCACCAGCCCTGCCTCGCCGATGCGGGCCGCGCGGTCCTCGACGATCCGGGTGACAAACGGCAACAGTTCGATTTCATCAACCGCCAGAGGGAGCATTCCGGCTTCGCTTTGCGACAGGTCGAGGACGTTCTCGATCTGCTCGCCCAGCCGCCCCACCGAGGTCAGGATCGCAGCGACATATTCCTTGCCCTGCTCGGACAAATCTCCGCCAAGCCCCGCTTCCAGCAGCTCGGCAAAGCCGCCGATCGAGGTTAGCGGCGTGCGGAATTCATAGCTCATATTGGCGAGGAACCGTGTTTTCATCGCATCGGCTTCCTGCAGCGCGACATTACGCTCGCGCAGTGCGGTCTCGGCCTTTTGCGAATCGGTGATATCGAGCACGGTCAGCAATCCGTTGCCATCGGGCAGCGGCACCCCGGCAAACTCCAGCGTCCGTCCATCGGCAAGCAACACCCGGCCGCCGGTCTGCCTCCGGTCGAGCGTCGCGGCGCGAACAACATCGCCGACCGCCTTGGCCCGGGCGGGCTTCTTGAGCCGAGCCGCGATCCGCTCAAGCAGCACTTCGATGCGGGGGTGGGTATCAAGGAACGTGTCGTCCAGTCCCCAATCGGCAGCAAAGCGGCGATTCCACAGCTGCATCCGGCCATCGGGGGCAAACACCGCAACCGATTCGAATAGACTGTCGAACGTAGCAGTGCGGGTCCGCAGCAGCGTGTCACGAGTGGCCGAGAGGCGCAGCTGCTCGGTCCGGTCCTCAGCGATCAGCAGCAGTCCGCCATCGGGCAGCGGCTGGGCGACAATCCGCAGATGCGTTCCGTCGGCCAGCGGCCAGGCCTCTTCCTGCGCTTCCCCTGCCATGAACCACGCCGCGCGCTCGCGCCGCCAGGCCGGAAAGTCGCGCGCTTCGGGCACCCGGCCGGCATCGCGGGCAATATCGAGCAGGCGTTCAAACGGCGGCGGATCGAGCATCGCGGCCGGGCCCAGCGCAAAAATTCGCTGGAACGGCTGGTTGGCAAAGGTCAGCTGGCGCTTGGCGTCAAACTGCGCGACCCCTGCAGAAAGCTGATCAAGCATCGCCCGCTGGGCATCGCGGAAAGCCCGAAAGCTGCGGGCCAGCTCTTCCATCTCTTCGACATCGACGGCGTATCCGGCCACGCCTTCATTGCCCAGCGGCAGATCGCTGACCCGCAAGGCGCGGCGTTGTCCGCCAATTGTCGCCGAAACCATCCGCTCAATCGGCAGCTGCTTGGCGGCCGCTTGCCGTGCGACTTGCGCCGCGCTCAGACCGTCAACCGATTCGACCAGCTCGGTCCCGGCCTCGACCACCGCTTCGGCGCTTTCGCCGCCGACCGCGAGCACATAGGCAGTGTTGACCAGACGCATCATGCCATCGGGCCCGCGAAACCACATCGGCATCGGCGCGGCTTCGATTAGCCCGACCAATGCCGAGAAATCGCTCCGAGCTCGACTTGCTTCGGTCCTGAGCTTGACCAGCTCGCTCTCGCTGTCGCTGAAATCGAACACCCAGACCAGCGCCGCGCCGACGGGTGAAACCTGCGGATCGGCCAAATGCCCACGCAGCGCCAAGCTGCGTTTTGAGCCGCGCGGGGTCGCGACCATGCGGAACTGAGCGGCAGTCTTCTGGGTCCGGCGCACCGCCTCGGTCAGCTCAGCCAGCTGCTCGGCGGTCAGGCCCCTATCCTTGTTGTCGAGCTCTGTGAGGTATTGCGGCACGGCATCAAGCCCCAGCCACGCTGCCAGCCGCGCCGGTGCCTCGATCTTGCCATCGGCCCGGACCAGCAGCGGCAAGGCGGGGGATTCGTCGACCATCCGGCCAAGCCGGCGGGCATGACGCTGCCCGGATTCCAGCCGCCGTGCCTTGCCTCGCGCAGACACAATCACCCAACCGGCAGCCAACGTCCACGCCGCCAGCAACAGCCCGATCAGGACAAGCGCAGTCTGTGAAAGGATCATGCTGCTCCGCTATGCGGGCAGCAAAAGAATTACAACCGGATCAAACCACAATCTTTGAGTCCCCGCGCAGGCGGGGACCTCGAGAGGTTGCGCACTAAGGCCTGGGGCCCCCGCCTGCGCGGGGGCTCGGACCATTACCGACTAGTACCGGTAATGGTCCGGCTTGAACGGTCCGGCCTGCGGCACGCCGATATAGTCAGCCTGCTTCTTCGACAGGGTGGAGAGCTTCACGCCCAGCTTTTCAAGGTGCAACGCCGCGACCTTCTCATCGAGGTGCTTGGGCAGGACATAGACTTCGTTCTTGTATTCGGCGTTCCGGGTGAACAGCTCGATCTGCGCCAGTACCTGATTGGTGAAGCTCGATGACATCACGAAACTGGGGTGGCCGGTGCCGCAGCCCAGATTGACCAGCCGGCCCTTGGCCAGAATCAGGATCTGCTTGCCGTCGGGGAATTCAACCAGATCGGTGCCCGGCTTGACCTCGGTCCATTTGTAATTGTCGAGCGCGGCAACCTGAATTTCGCTGTCAAAATGCCCGATGTTGCAGACGATTGCCATGTTCTTCATGGCTTTCATGTGCTCAGCAGTGATGACA
>JANOFJ010000177.1:0-3899 GCA_031413595.1 Novosphingobium sp. | reverse complement strand
AGCTTGCTCTCACCAGCGCCCGCAACATAATCGATATGGAGCGTGCGGGTTCCCGGGGCAAGCCGTTCGGGTCCGGTGCGGTCCTTTTGCAATCTGGCAAAGCCGTCTGGATCAACCGGACCTTCGAGGAACAGCGTGTGGACGAAGCCCTCTTCGCCGTCCGCGCCGAACGGGTTCTCCGCAATCGCCGCCGCCAGCGCATCGCGCGAACGGACCAGCGCGACGCTATCCATCCCGAACTTGTGGCGCATCATCAGGGTGAGCTTTTCTTCGAGCCCAACTTCGGGGCGCTCGGCGTGATCGAACAGGACATTGCCGCTGGCCACCACCGTTTCGACATTGGCGAAACCCTCGCCCTCAAACGCAGCGCGCAGATCCGCCATTTTCAGCCGGTTACGACCGACATTTATGGAACCGAACAGGGCGACATAGCGGGGCATAGTCAGAACAATTGGCCGACGTCGTAATCTTCGAGACCGATTTCAGACATTATTGCCTTTAGCCGTACCAAATCAAGTTGCGAACGAGCGCGATCGAACTCGTCAAGCAAGCCGTGAAGGAACAGCCGTTCGTTCACGGTCATGCCCTCGAGATTTTCCTCCTCGATCACATCGTCCGTTCGCGCATCTCGACGTCGAACACTTCGAGGATATCGCCCGGCTTGATGTCGTTGGTGCCTTCCAGAACCACACCGCATTCAAGGCCGGCGCGCACTTCGGCGATGTCGTCCTTGAAGCGCCGCAGCGACTGGATGATCGTCTTGGTGATGATGACATCGGCGCGGGTGACGCGGGCGTGGATGCCCTTGCGGATATAGCCATCGGTAACCAGCAGCCCGGCTGCCTTGTCCTTCTTGCCGGCAGGGAAGATTTCCTTGATCTCGGCGCGGCCGACAACGGTTTCGATCCGTTCCGGGCCCCACTGGCCAGCCATTTCCTTGGCGACGTCTTCGGTCAGATGGTAGATCACGTCGAAATACTTCATCCGCACCTTGTGGCGATCGACCATCTCGCGCGCCTTGGCATTGGGGCGAACGTTGAAGCCGACCACCGGAGCGCCGGTCGAGAAGCCGAGCGACACATCGCTTTCGGTGATCGCACCAACGCCTGCATGCAGCACCTTGACCTTGATCTCGTCGTTGGAGATCTTGTTGAGGGCGTTGACGATCGCTTCGGCTGAGCCCTGCACATCGGCCTTGATGATGATCGGATATTCCAGAACCGTCTGCTTGTCCTTGAGCGCCGAGAACATGTTTTCAAGACTGACCGGGGCGCTGGTGGTGCGCTTGGCGGTGGCCTGTTCGTGGCGGAACAGCGCCACTTCGCGGGCGCGGGCTTCGTTTTCGACAACAGTCAGCGTATCCCCCGCCATCGGCACCCCGCCAAGTCCCAGCACTTCGACCGGGAGCGAAGGCGGTGCTTGCTTGATCTGGCGGCCCTTGTCATCAAGCATGGCGCGAACGCGGCCTGATTGCGTACCAACCACGAAGATATCGCCCACTTTCAGCGTACCGCGATTGATCAATACTGTGGCGAGCGGCCCCTTGCCCTTGTCGAGCTTGGCTTCGATCACCGTTGCTTCGGCGCTGCGATCGGGGTTGGCCTTGAGTTCAAGCAGTTCGGCCTGAAGCAGGATCTTCTCGATCAGTTCGTCCAGCCCGGCCCCGGTCTTGGCTGAAACTTCAACATCTTGCACATCGCCCGACATCGCCTCGACGACGATTTCATGCTCAAGCAAGCGTTCGCGGACCTTCTTGGGATTGGCCTCGGGCTTGTCCATCTTGTTGATCGCCACGATCATCGGCACGCCCGCCGCCTTGGTGTGGTGGATCGCCTCGATCGTCTGCGGCATCAGCCCGTCGTCGGCTGCCACCACGAGGATGACGATGTCGGTAACGTTCGCGCCGCGCATCCGCATTTCGGTGAAGGCTTCGTGGCCCGGCGTATCAAGGAAGGTGATCAGCTCGCCGCCCTTGGTCTTGATCTGGTAGGCGCCGATATGCTGGGTGATCCCGCCGGCTTCGCCGCGCACTACATCGGTGCCGCGCAGCGCATCGAGCAGGCTGGTCTTGCCGTGATCGACGTGACCCATGATGGTCACCACCGGCGGACGCGTTACCTGCGTTTCATCGGCATCGACGTCCATCGCGGCATCGATATCGACATCACTTTCGGACACACGGACGATGTTATGGCCAAATTCCTCGACCAGCAGTTCAGCCGTATCCTGATCGATCGTGTCGGTCATGGACGAGGGTACGCCCATCTTGAACAGCGCCTTGATCAGGTCGTTACCCTTTTCGGCCATACGATTGGCGAGCTCGGCAACGGTGATTTCCTCGGGCACCACGACATCGCGGACCTGCTTTTCGCGCGGCTGTGACTTGCCGGCAAAATGCGCCCGCTTTTCCTTTTCGCGGGCTCGCTTGAGCGCGGCGAGACTGCGGGCGCGGGCGCCTTCATCCTCGTTGAGCGCCTTGGTAACGGTCAACTTGCCGGATTGCCGGCGATCGGTGGTGAGGTTCTTGTCGCGCGGATGGGCCGGCTTCTTAGCCGGTTCCGGGCGCTTGGGGGCGGCAACAGGGGTAAACCGGCGCGCGGCCGGAACTGCGGCGGTTGCGCCTGGCTCTGCTCCGGCTTCAGCGGTTTCCGCCTCAACGGAAGCCTCGGCATCGGCAGTCACTGCAACAGGGGTGGCAACAGGTTCAGCAACTGGCACGACTTCGGCTTCAGCGACGGGCGCTTCTTCAACTTTACCATTCCCTTCAGCGCGCCTGCGCTCGGCATCCACTACGCGGAGGCGTTCTTCCTCTTCGCGGCGGCTTGCGCCTTCAACCGCGACCATGCGCGCTTCTTCGGCTTCGCGCAGCAGGCGGGTCTGCATTTCCTGGCGGGTCTCGGCCGAAGGCGACGCGGCGCGAGGGGCCGGCTTGGGCGCCGAAGCAACGGGCGGCGGCGGAGGCGCAACCGGTACGGGTTCGGGCGCCGCAGCGACAGCTTCGCCGGGCTTGCCGAGCAGCTTGCGGCGCTTGACCTCAACCACCACCTTATTGGTGCGGCCGTGGCTGAAGGTCTGCTTGACCTCGCCCGCTTCGACCGAGCGCTTGAGCCCCAGGGGCTTCCTGCCTAGCGTCGGCTTGTTGTCGGTATCGCTCATTTTCTCGTCACGCCCTTCAGTATCAATTCGTCGTCTCAGCCTGCGGGAATCCGCCGGCCGGTTCAGTATGCAATTCTGGTCCATTCGCCTCGGCCGGTCCTGGGCCGTTCGGTCCCATGAAGTGCAGCAAACGCTGCAGCGGGACGGCAAGGCGTTGTGCGGCCGCGGAATCAATCAGCGCCAGGTGGACGACATTATCGCGGCCCAATGCCACAGACAGAGCCGCGCGGTCCAGTGGCAAGGTGATGCCGGTCTGCCCGCTGCCTTCCGCATCCTCGCCCACCCGCCAGGCCTGATCGAGTTTGCCCGACCCATCCTTGCCGGCATCGGCGGCATGGGCGAGCCAGGTAACCTTGCCCATCCGGGCTTTCTCGGCGATCCGGTCCGACCCGGTCAGCAGGCGTCCGGTGCGCTGTTCCAGCCCCAGCCGATCGGTGAAGTTGCGGATCAGCGCAGCTTCGATCCTTGCGCCAAGGTCAGCCGGTATGGTCAGCGACGTGCCCTTGAAAGCACGCGCCAATGCGCCCTTGAGCTTGCCCCCGCCTTTGCCGGCTTGCAGCGCGGCTTCCAGCTCGGCCCGGTTCACGCCGATCCATGCCCCGCGCCCCGGCGCACGCGCCAGTACATCGGGGTGAACTTCGCAGGTCCCATCAGGATTGGCCGGAGAAATGGCAAGCCGGATCAGCTCATCCCGCGAGCCATGGCTCCCGGTGAGGATGCAGCGTCGTTCCGGCGAGTCTTTG
>JANOFJ010000176.1:0-3509 GCA_031413595.1 Novosphingobium sp. | reverse complement strand
AGCAAGGATCCGTTGCCGCTGGGCAATTGGAAGATCAACGGGGTCGCACGCAATCCGCCGTTTCACTATAACCCCAAGCTGTTCTGGGACGTCTCTGATACCAAGGAAAAGCAACTGCTGCCGCCGGGCCCCAACGGACCGGTGGGGGTTGCGTGGATCGATCTGAGCAAGCCGCATTACGGTATTCACGGCACACCCGCCCCGGAAACGATTGGCCGCGCGGAAAGCCACGGCTGTGTGCGGCTGACCAATTGGGACGTTGCGCGGCTGGCCCAGATGGTCTCTGGATCGACCAAAGTACTGTTTGAGGCCTGATATGGAAATGGGCTGGAGCGGATTGGTAAGAACTGTGGCCGTCACTGCTATGGTGACGTCGGCCGCATGGGTAGTGGCCGCGAACTGGTGGCTTCAAGGCAGTTCACCACTCGCTCTGGGACCATTGTCCTCTTCTTCGGCGTCGCAAATCTCCATCGCCTCTATTGAAAGGCCGCAGGCGATCGCCATGCAATCACCGATCGGTGCCTATCCGGCCGAAATGATGCTCGCAGCCATGCCCGCGCAGGCCGGCACGAGCGGACCATTGAAGGTTCCGGTGCGCGGAATAGTGCCGGGGCAACTTGTCGATACATTCAGCCAGGCCCGCTCGGGAGGGCGGCTGCACGATGCGATCGACATCATGGCCCCGCGCGGCACTCCCGTGGTCGCGGCGGCACAGGGCACGGTCGAACGCCTGTTTTACTCAAATGGTGGAGGGCTGACCGTCTATATCCGCTCGCCCGATCGGCGGCTGATCTATTATTACGCCCATCTGGAAGGTTTCGCGCCCGGTCTGGCCGAGCGTCAGCTGCTGCGCAAGGGCGATCCAATTGGTGCAGTCGGCTCTACCGGCAACGCCGATCCCGCGGCACCGCACCTTCACTTTGCGATTCTCGCAACCACGCCCGAGCGCAAATGGTACGAGGCAACAAGCCCGATCAATCCCTATCCACTGCTCGTGAAGGCGCAATAGTCGGCGCTGCATTTCGGGTGGGCTGGCACCGGTCAGCTTGTCATCAAGGAACTCGTCAATTGCGTCGTGCGATGAATAAGCATGGTTTGACGGAGCGGAGTGGATCGGCCACTATTCGCTGGCCCAATCGACGAAGGAGGCGGTGATGCGAAATTCGTGGTTCGCCGGTGGCCTTTTCCTTTCGGTCATAAGTTCAGCAGGCTTCGCCAAGCCTTCAGTCGATGAACTGGTTGCCGCCTCTGCTGCCGAGGCGCGCGGTGATGCGATGTTCGCCTATGATCAAGCGGCTTGGCATGCGACTGATAAATTTCAGGAAGACTTACGTCGGCAGGGTGTTGATCTGGCGAAACTGGCTGCCCAAGGATTCAAGGGATACATCGTTGAGCCGGGCGAGGGCGGCCAATTGCTGGCCAGCTTTTATGCTCAACGTGATGGTCGTAGCTTTGCGCTTGCTCGCTATCGGGTGACTGGAAGTACGGTTTCCGGAGGCGGCCTGGTCGAACCGGACAGCACTGCGACGCTTTCTCTTTTGGCGCTACGCATGATCGACGCGCGCGAAAAAGCGATCCAGCAAATGGCATTGCCCGATCATGCGCTATGTTCGAACAGCCCGGCCAACACCTTGGTCCTGCCACCGCAAGCGGATGGATCGGTGCCGGTCTATGTTTTGACTTCCACTGCAGTGGGCGGTGTCTATCCAGCTGGCGGCCATTATCGTTTTGACTACGATGCAGACGGCAAGCTTTCGGGTGAACGGCGCTTCATGAAAAGCTGCTTCCCAATCGATTACCGTTCGAAGGATGGCAATACGCTCGAGGCTGTATTTCTCACCCATTTGCTTGATCCGCAACCAACCGAGATTCACGTATTTGTCCAGCGCAATATCCCCATTTCTCTCATGGTCGGTACAGTTTCCAATAATGCAATGTGGTCGGTTGAGGCGGGCAAAGTCCGTTATGTGCGAGATTTCCCAAAGTGACGATTTAGCGCGCTGCCAGGCCGAAGCATCGCCCCCTTGCAATTCCCGCAAAACCGGCCTATTCGCTCCTCACTACCCCGACATTGTTAGCAACGTTAGGGCTGGCGCCGAAAGGGGCCGGCGCGAAACTTCGTTGTCGCAATCGGGGGCTAACGGAGCAGGCATGGCGAGTATTGCGCGCATTACAGAGGTTGTTGAACCGGAGGCCCGCGCCCTCGGTTTCGATCTCGTGCGCGTCAAGATCTTCGGGCGCAGCGAGGCCGGTGACGGCGAGGAGCGCGCGCTGCAGATCATGGCCGAGCGGCCCGATACCGGACAACTGGTAATCGAGGACTGCGCCGCGCTGTCGCGCCGGATTTCCGACCGGTTCGATGCGCTGGAAGAAGCCGGCGACGATGTGATGGAAGGCACTTACCGCCTCGAAGTCAGCTCGCCGGGGATCGACCGCCCGCTGACCCGCCCCAAGGATTTCGCCAATTGGGCCGGGCACGAAGCGCGGGTCATGCTGCTCAGCCCGGTCGATGGAAACCGCAAGACGGTTCAGGGCGATCTGATCGGGATAACGGGTGAGATCGTCACTTTGGAAGACCGCAAATCCGGCCGGGTGGAATTCCCGCTGGCCGATGTTCATTCTGCCAAGCTAGTCCTGACCGACCGCTTGATTGCCGCAACCCGTCCGCTCGACAGCAGCGGCGCCGACGAAATCCTAGAAGAAGTGGAAGAGTAACCGATGGCCAGTCCAATCTCCGCCAACCGCGCCGAGCTGCTCGCGATTGCAACTGCGGTGGCGACCGAGAAGATGATCGACAAGTCGATCGTCATCGAGGCGATGGAAGAAGCGATCCAGAAATCGGCCCGCAACCGCTATGGTGCGGAAAACGATATCCGCGCCAAGCTTGATCCGCGTACCGGCGATCTGCGCCTGTGGCGCGTGGTCGAAGTGGTTGAAGAGGTTGAGGATTACTTCAAGCAGGTTGACCTCAAGCAAGGCGAAAGGCTTCAGCCTGGCGCCCAGCTGGGCGATTTTATCGTCGATCCGCTGCCGCCGGTTGATCTCGGACGGATCGATGCCCAGTCGGCCAAGCAGGTGATCTTCCAGAAGGTCCGCGATGCCGAACGTGACCGTCAGTTTGAAGAATTCAAGGACCGCTCGGGCGAAGTGATCACCGGCGTGATCAAGTCGGTCGAGTTTGGTCATGTCATCGTTAACCTTGGCCGGGCTGAGGGCGTGATCCGCCGTGATCAGCAGATCCCGCGCGAAGCTGCCCGGGTGGGTGAACGGGTCCGCGCGCTGATCCTCAAGGTCGAACGCTAGAACCGCGGACCACAGATCTTCCTCAGCCGCTCGCACCCCGAGTTCATGAAGAAGCTGTTCGCGCAGGAAGTGCCCGAAATCTATGACGGCATCATCGAAATCAAGGCCGCGGCCCGCGATCCGGGCAGCCGCGCGAAAATCGGCGTGATCAGCCACGACAGCTCGATCGACCCGGTTGGCGCCTGCGTCGGCATGAAGGGCAGCCG
>JANOFJ010000175.1:0-11458 GCA_031413595.1 Novosphingobium sp. | reverse complement strand
CTTGTCCGGGCGAAGGGCCAGCTTGATCGAATAATCCGCAAAGCCGAGATCCTTGTAAACCAGATCGAGCAAATCGCAGAAATCGGCCACTTCGGACACCAGCTGATCCTCGCGCACAAAGATATGCGCGTCGTCCTGGGTGAATTGGCGGACCCGCATCAGCCCGTGCAGCGCGCCATGCGGCTCGTTGCGGTGGCAGCAGCCAAACTCGGCCATCCGGATCGGCAGCTCGCGGTAGCTGGTGATGCCCTGGCGGAAAATCAGCACATGCGCCGGGCAGTTCATCGGCTTGATCGCCATCAGATCGGCCTCCCCGGTCAGGACCGGGCCGTCGTCCTCGCCGCTGGGGATTTCATCGGGCACGACGAACATGTTTTCGCGGTATTTGCCCCAATGGCCGCTCTGCTCCCACTGCTTGGCGTCCATGATTTGCGGGGTTTTGACCTCGACATAGCCCGCCGCATCCAGCCGGCGGCGCATATAGGCCTCCAGGCAGCGCCAGATCATATAGCCCTTGGGGTGCCAGAAAATGCTACCATGGGCTTCGGGCTGAAGGTGGAACAAATCCATCTCCTGGCCCAGCTTGCGGTGATCGCGCTTGGCCGCCTCTTCCAGCCGGACCAGATGCGCCTCAAGCTGCTTCTTGTTCAGCCAGCCGGTGCCATAAATCCGGCTCAGCATCGCATTGTTCTGATCGCCGCGCCAATAAGCGCCGGAAACCCGCGTCAGTTTGAAGGCCGCCGGATCGAGCTTGCCGGTCGAGGGAAGATGCGGCCCCTTGCACATGTCGAGCCAGTCGGAACCTGACCAATAGACGGTCAGTTCCTCATTCTCGGGCAGTTCGGCGGCCCATTCGGCCTTGAAGCTCTCGCCTTGCTCGCGCCACCGCGCGACCAGCTTTTCGCGGCTCCACACCTCGCGGACCAAGGGCTTATCGGCAGCAATAAGGCGGCGCATCTCGGCCTCGATCGCGGGCAAGTCCTCGTCGGTGAACTGGCGGTCTTTCGGCGCGAAATCATAGTAGAAGCCATCGTCGGTCGACGGGCCGAAGGTGATCTGCGTACCCGGAAACAGCGCCTGCACCGCCTCCGCCAGCACATGGGCAAAATCATGCCGGGCCAGATCGAGCGCATCGGCCTCGTCGCGCGAGGTGACCAGTGCAAGCGCGGCATTGCCAGTGAAAGCCCGGCTCAGATCAACCAGCTCGCCATCGACCCGCGCCGCCAGCGCCGCCTTGGCAAGGCCGGGGCCAATCGCAGCGGCGACATCGGCAGGAGTCGAGCCCAACGGCATTTCGCGCGCGGAACCATCGGGCAGGCTGATTGTGATCATTTCGGACATGGGGGACGCCCTAGTCGACGGTTGCGCTCGCTTCAACCCGTGCGCTGCGCCGCTTAAGTCGCTCAGCCTCAAGCCGGCCCGCAGATCAAGGCGCCACGAACTTGCGTTGGCCAGCCAGCACGGTCATCCGCTGCATGCCGGCCAGCTGGGTGCCGCGTTGGCGAACGCTGCTCAGGAACCGGAATTCGCCGATGGCGCGGCTTGGGGCAAGTTCCACCGCCAGATAGCCGCGCTGCGCCGTATCGCACCACTTGAGCTGCGGATTGCGCTGGACAAGCGCGCGGGCCAGCTCATCGGGGCGGTGCGAGGACAAGGAGTCTTCGGCCCCGGGCGAGGTAACACTGTGCGCGCCCAGTTCAACGCCGACCCGCGCTCCCTTGCGATCGAGGTCAAACGCCCAGGCATTATGGCTGTCGCCCGCCAGGACCAGCAAATTGGCGTCTGCCGCAAGCGACGCCTGATACAACCGGTCGCGCGCGGCGGGATAACCATCCCAGGCGTCCATGTTGAACGGCAGCCCGGCGTGGCTTGCGACCACGGACGCTTGCAAGCGCTGGCGCAGCCAGTCCGGCGTCTTGGGCGAAAGTCCCTCGATGATCATATCGGGCGTGGACAGTTCGCCCATCACGACCTGCTGGGCAAGGACCTGCCACGGCTTGCGCGCCTTGACCGAGGCTTTGAATTGCCGGCCAAGCCACGCTTGTTGCGCCTCGCCCAACAATTGCCGCGAAGGATCGCGCCAGGCGCCATCACGGAACGCTGCATAGGTTGCTGCAACCTGCTCGGGCGGCACACCCTTGATCACTTCCAGCAGATCAAGCGGCTTGGTTCTGGCGACACGCCTGGTTTCAAGCCGGAACAGCGTTGCCAGATCGCCGATCTCATAACTGGCCCAGTCCTGATCGGAAACCGGGAGCCATTCGCGCCAGGCCCGTTCGGATGCGGCCTTGCGGATCGCCCATTCGCCTTCGGTGTCCGGTTGGTGATTCTCCGCGCCGTCCTTCCAGGTGTCGTTGGCAATCTCATGATCGTCCCACATCACCAGCATCGGCAGGATCTGGTGGATCCGCTGGAGATCGGGATCGGACCGGTAGGTGGCATGGCGCAGCCGGTAATCGGCCAGCGCCACCGTCTCATCCGCCGGCCATAGCTCACGCCCGGCCATGGCCTGCTTGGCGCTGGGATACTGGCCGCGCTGATATTCGTAGTAATAATCGCCCAGATGGACCGCGAGGTCGAAATCGCCCGCCTCGGCTGCGTGGGCATAGGCATTGAACCAGCCGAATCCGTAGTTCGAGCAGGTAAACACGGCCAGCCGGAACTTGGCGACCTTGCCCACCGGGAGAGTCCGGGTGCGCCCGATCTGCGAGATCGCCCCCGATGGCGCGACGAAGCGGTAATAATACCAGCGCCCGGGCCGCAGTCCGGTTGCCATTGCCTTGGCGCAGCAATCCCGCTCCGGAGAGGCCAGTGCCTCGCCAGAAGCTGCAATCCGCGCAAAACCCATGTCTTCGGCGACTTCCCAGCCAAGCTTGCTCTCGTCGGGCCCAACAAAACGGGTCCACAGCAGTACCTGGGTAGGCCCCGGCTCGCCGCTGGCAACGCCGTGGGTAAAGCCCCGGGCACCTGTCTGTGCGCCGAGCGGTGCAGCCAAGCCGGCCAGGCCAAGCGCGCCCAGTTTTAGCGCGGTGCGGCGATCGGCAACCAGCGAAGGCGCAGCGGGCGGAGGCGGCAAGGTCATCGGAAACTCCTCAATGGATGGCATCACACTAGGCAAGTTTTGTGACGGAGCAATGGCCGCGTGGCGCGCTGCACTCCGCCGCCGCCATGACAAGCTATCCTGTCTTTATGTAAACTACACTTGACATAACAAAAACTCATATGTAAAGCGACATTGACTATATGACAAAGGAGCTTGCAATGCGCGCCAATTGGTCCCCCGCCGTCCGTCGTTATCTGAAGCGGCTGGCAGTGCTGATGTCCGCCTATGTGGCGCTGATTTTCCTCGCTGGTTATCTGTTCCGCCATAATCCTCCGCAGGGCGGGCTGGCCTATGGGCTGGCGGTGCTGCCCGCGCTGCCGATCATCGGCGTGGTATGGACTGCGATGCGGCTGCTGGTTGAGGAAACCGACGAATATATGCGGATGCTGTTCGTCCGCCAGAATCTGTTTGCGACCGGCTTCTGCCTGACCATCCTGACGGTGTGGGAATTCCTCCAGAACTACGATCTGGTCGCGCCGGGCAACGGCGGCTTCGGTGCGGCGTTCTTCTGGTTCATGGGGCTGGGCATCGGTGCGGTGCTCAACCGCCGGGCGGCTGGCGCTGGCGACTGCGCATGAAGAACCGCCTCAAGGTGCTCCGCGCGATGCGTGACTGGAGTCAACAGGACCTGGCCGACCGGCTCGAAGTCAGCCGCCAGAGCGTCAATGCGATCGAAACCGGGCGCTACGATCCCTCGCTGCCACTGGCATTTCGTATCGCCGACTTGTTCGGCCTGGCAATCGAAGCGATCTTTCAGAAGGACTGAACGCTTGCCCACCAGCCCTCCCTCGCGCACAGAAAGCCGCTAGGGAGGGCTGAGGCGTGAACGAATTGCACCATCACATTATGCCCGGCGGACGCCGGATCGCGTTTCGCCACAGCCCTGGCACCGGGCCAACGCTGGTGTTCCTCCCCGGCTATCTGTCCGACATGGCGGGGAGCAAGGCCTGCGCGGTGTTTGACTGGGCGGTCCAGCAGGGCCGGGCCTGTTTGTTGCTCGATTATTCGGGCTGCGGGGCCAGCTTGGGCGATTTTGCCGATGGGACGCTGAGCCGGTGGCGCGAGGAAGTTCTGGCGTTGATCGAAGCCCGTTGTCCGGGTGAAGTGATCCTGATTGGCTCGTCAATGGGCGGCTGGCTGATGCTGCTGGTGGCGCTGGCATTGCCAACGGCGCGCTTGGCCGGACTGGTCGGGATCGCCGCCGCGCCGGACTTTACCGAGTGGGGTTATGACGAGGCGCAAATGCAGGCGTTGGGCGCGGGCGAGGTGGTGTTTGAGGACAATCCCTATGGCCCAGACCAAACCCCGACTCATCCCGGCTTGTGGGCCGATGGTCAGACGAGACGGTTGCTGAACGGTGAAATCGCGCTGAGCTGCCCGGTCAGATTGCTCCACGGCCAAAACGACGCGGAAGTGCCGTGGGAGATATCGCTAAAGCTGGCGCACCAGCTCCGTTCGGCGGATGTTCAGCTGACCCTGATCAAGGACGGGGATCATCGCCTGTCGCGGCCTGACGATATTGCGCTGCTGCTGCGCATCGTCGCATCGCTGGCGGAAGCTGTCTGATCGGAAATTTCGCATGTCCCTCGTTTTGACCCTGCTGCTCGCTCAGGTCGGCCCGCTGGTTTCACCTGGAACCGCGCCGCCGCTGCGCTCCGCCCCGCTCGAAATGCACCGGCCCAAGCCCGACGCAGCGCCGCCCCAGCCGAGCAGGCTGCAGGAGTGCCTTGCCTTGGCAGGCCGCGATCCGCTGGCTGCGATCGAGCTGGCCGAGGGCTGGCTTCAGACTGTCAAAGGCACGCCTCAAGTCGACCCACAGCACTGCATGGGGATTGCCTATAATTACCTTAGCCGCGGGAGCGATGCCGAACAGGCTTTTGTCGCGGCTCGTGCCGCGGTCGCGCCAGATGAACGCGGGCGCAAAGCGTCGCTTGGGGCTATGGCCGCGCTGGCCGCGTTGGACCAACAGGCGTTCGAGCGCGCCGACGCTGCCTTTCTTGCCGCCCACACCGATGCGCTTGCGGCAAGTCGGAACGAGCTGGCTGGCGACATTTCGATCGACCGCTCGCGCGCGCTGGTGGCGATGAACCGCATGACCGAGGCCGAAACCGCATTGGCTGAGGGACGCAGCGCCAGCCCCGCCAATCCCGCCGGGTGGCTGCTCTCCGCCACGCTGTCGCGGCGGCAAGGCAAGTTGGCGCAGGCCCATTCCCAGATCGAGCAGGCGGCCCGGCTGATGCCGGTCGATCCCCAGATCGGGCTGGAGGCGGGGGTCATTGCAATGCTCTCTGGTCGCGAGGCATCGGCCCGCAAAAGCTGGCAATCGGTGATCGAAGTCTCGCCGGCTAGCGACGAAGCCAAAACCGCAAGGGCCTATCTTGACCAACTCTCTGCGGGACCTACAGCAACGACAAGGTGACCCGGCTTTCCGTTCTTGATCTGATTCCCGTCCGTGCTGGCGGAACCGTGAGCGAGGCGCTCGCAGAAGCGGCACTGCTGGCGCAGGCGGCGGAGGCAGCCGGATATCACCGTTTCTGGGTCGCCGAGCATCATGCGATGGACGGTATTGCCGGCGGCGCGACCGCGGTCGTTCTGGGTCATATTGGGCAGGCAACCAAGACCATCCGGATCGGATCTGGCGGTATCATGCTGCCCAATCACAATCCGTTCGTGATTGCCGAGCAATTCGGCACGCTCGATGCACTGTTTCCCGGACGGATCGATCTTGGCCTTGGCCGCGCACCCGGCGCAGACGGACGGATCGGACAGGCGCTGCGCAAGGATCTGATGCGCGCCAGTGAGTACTTCCCGCAGGACGTGGTCGAACTGCGCGCGCTGTTCACCGGCGACCCGGCGCTGCCGCTTAAGGCCACGCCAGGTCTTGGCGCCCGGCCCGAACTGTGGATCCTGGGCTCCAGCCTGTTCGGCGCGCAGCTTGCCGCCGCGCTTGGGCTGCCGTTTGCATTCGCCTCGCATTTCGCGCCCGACCATCTGGACGAGGCGTTGGTGCTGTATCGCCGCCAGTTCCGCCCTTCCGAGGAATTGGCGCAGCCGTATGTCATGGCGGCGATGACCGTGATCGCCGCTGACAGCGATGACGAGGCCGCGCTGCTCGCCTCATCGATGGACCAGAGCTTTGTTGCGCTGCGCACCGGCAATCCCGGCAAGCTGCAACCGCCAGTGAAGGACTATCGCGATAGCCTGCCGCCCTCAGCGCGCGCCATGCTGGAGCATATGCGCCAGGCGAGCGCCGTGGGCAGCCCAGCCACCGTCCGTGAGGCGATCGGGAAGTTCATCGAACGGACCGGAGCGGATGAGCTGATAGTGGCCGGCGCCACCTTCGATCCTGCAGCCCGGCGGCGTTCGCTTTCCTTGACCATGGAAGTATTGCGGGAGGCGTTGGAGGAGACGTTGGAGTAAGGCTATTTACCTGGGCCAAATTGGTTGCGGCTGACACCACTTGCTCCTACAATGCGCATGAATACTGCTGATCGCAGTAATATAATAACTCGCAGGGACCGGCTGCCACGAGGCTGGATGGAGAGCGCAAGCGATGAGTTTGAAAGCCGCCCGCACTGGCTCGTCCGCCGCCCAGATGGCCAAGCAGCTTAAATCGCGTCTGGTGGATTCTCTGCTCCCCGGCGACACGCCCTTTGCCGCAGAGAGCCTCACCAGCACCGCAGAATTTGTCATTTCCGCCGCCGCCCAGCGGAGCGGAAATGATCCGGCCTTCGTTCTGGAATCGGTCTCCGGGTCAGCGGCGATGCGCTTCATGCGGATTGCGGTAATCAACGACGACATGCCCTTCCTGGTCGATTCGATCGCAGCGGCGGTCGCCTCCCAAGGCCTCGCGATCAATCGGCTGGTCCACCCAATTGTCCCGGTACGCCGCGACGCTGAAGGCAAGTTGACCGCAATCCTTGAGGGTGATGCGGCGGGTGAGCGCCGTGAATCCATGGTTTATCTGGAAACCGAGCGCGGCGATGCCCTCGCCCGGCGCCAGTTGGAAAGCGCTTTACGCACCGCGCTGGGCGATGTTCGTGCCGCCGTACGCGATTGGCCGAAAATGCAGGCGGCAATGGCGGCCGATGCCGATGGTCTGGTCGATAGCGAGGGTGCCGCGTTGTTGCGCTGGCTAAAGGATGGCATGCTGACCCAGCTCGGTCATGTCCTGCGTCGCCGCGATGGCAGCCAGAGCGAAGTTCTTGGGATTTGCTCCAAGAGCGCCAAGGCGGTGCTTGCGCCTGCCTCGTTCGACCGGGCCTTCCAGTGGTTCGATCGCCTTTCCAAGCCCGGTACCAAGGCCGGCCTGCGGGTGCCGCTGATCGTCAAATCGAACCTCATCAGCCAGGTCCATCGCCGCGTCCCGCTCGATCTGTTCATTGTTCCGGTGATCGAAGACGGCAAAGTCTCCGCCCTGTCGGTCCATGCCGGTGTGTGGACCAGCGCCGCGCTTGCTGCAGCCCCTGACCGGATCCCCCGGATGCGCGCGCAATTGGCCGAGCTGATGACCAAGTTCGGGTTCGACCCAAGCGGCCACGCCGGCAAAGCGCTGGTCCATGCGCTCACCGCCTTGCCGCATGATTTGCTGATCGGGTTCTCCAAAGCCGACCTTGAACGCATCGCCACCGCGATGATGAGCCTGATCGATCGTCCGCGACCGCGGCTGGCGCTGGTCGAGGCCCCGCTTGAGCGTCATCTGTTTGCCTTCGCATGGCTGCCGCGCGATGCCCTGTCGACCACCCTGCGGCTGCAGATCGAAGAAATGCTGCTCAAGGCGACCGATGCACGGCTGCTCGACTGGAGCCTGCAGGTCGAGGGCAATAATCTGGCGCTGCTGCGCTTCGTGCTCGACATCCGCGATGGCTCCAACCGCGCCCGCGAGACCGCGCTCGACACGCAATTGCAATCGATGGTGCGCGGCTGGCCCGAAGCGGTCGAGAGCGAGATTGCCGCCAGCGAGGAGCCGAGTCGGGCCGCCGCCATCGCTGCGCGCTTTGCCGAAGCTTTCCCCCAATCGTACCGCGCCACCTATGGCGCCGCCGAAGCAGCTATCGACATTTCCCGCTTGCGCCACCTGACCGTCGAGGGCGAAGCCGGGCCCAAGCGCGGGGCACGGCTGCATCTTTTGGCGGATGACGGGGCCGGTGTGCTGCGGCTCAAGCTCTATCAGCGCAGCGGCGCACTGGCCTTGTCCGATGCGGTGCCGGCTTTGGAGAATTTCGGCTTCCGGGTTATCGAGGATGTGCCAACCGCGCTGGAAGCCAAGGATGGCCCGATTGGCACAATTCATGATTTCCTGCTGGCAGTTCCGGCAGGGCAGGATGTTGCCGCCCTGATGGCACGCAGCGAGGCGATCGAGGGAGCGGTCGCTGCCGTGCTCAACGGCCAGGCCGAGGATGACCCGTTCAACCGGTTGATCACTTCGGTCGCCCTTTCTGCGGGCGAGGCCAACTGGCTGCGCGCCTGGTTCCGTTATCTGCGTCAGGCCGGAATGAGCTTTGGCATCCCCACGGTGGTCGATGCGCTGCAGCACGCCAGCGGCGTCACCCGTGCGCTGCTCGCGCTGTTTGCCGCGCGCCATGATCCGGCCTTTGCCGGCAACCGGGCAGCCGCCGAAACAAAGGCCCAGTCGCAGATCCGCGACGGGCTGTCTGCGGTCAGCGCGATCAATGATGATCGATTGCTGCGCCAGTACCGTGCGCTGGTTGAAGCGATGCTGCGAACCAATGCCTTTGCGCCGGCAGGAGAGCTGGCGCTGGCTTTCAAGCTCGATTCAGCGCTGGTCCCCGGCCTGCCGCGGCCGGTGCCGTGGCGCGAGATATTCGTCTATTCACGCCGGATTGAAGGCATCCATTTACGTGCCGGGCCCATTGCGCGCGGCGGGCTGCGCTGGTCCGACCGTCGCGACGATTTCCGCACCGAGGTTCTGGGGCTAATGAAGGCCCAGCGGGTCAAAAATGCAGTGATCGTGCCGACCGGCGCCAAGGGCGGGTTCTATCCCAAGCAGCTGCCCGATCCCGCAACTAACCGCGAAGGATGGCTGACCGAGGGCAAGGAAAGCTACAAGCTTTTCATCCGCACGCTGCTATCGATCACCGACAATATTGCCGAGGGGAAAGTCGTCCATCCCGATAAGGTGGTCATCCGCGACGGCGAGGATCCCTATTTTGTGGTCGCCGCCGACAAGGGCACAGCGACCTTCTCCGACACCGCCAATGCTATTGCCGAGGAATTCGATTTCTGGCTCGACGATGCCTTCGCCAGTGGCGGCTCGAAGGGCTACGATCACAAGGCGATGGGCATCACCGCCAAGGGGGCCTGGCTTTCGGTCCAGCGCCATTTCCTTGAACTTGGGGTCGACGTTCAGACGCAATCGATCCGCGCGGCGGGCTGCGGCGATTTGTCGGGCGATGTCTTTGGCAATGGCATGCTGCTGTCCAAGGCGATTCAGGTCGTTGCCGCCTTCGATCACCGGCACATTTTCCTCGATCCCACCCCCGATCCGGCCAGGAGCTGGACCGAGCGGGCGCGGATGTTTGCGCTGCCCCGATCAAGCTGGGAGGATTACAACCATTCGCTGATTTCGAAGGGCGGCGGGGTCTTTGCCCGCAGCCTCAAGGAAATTCCGCTCAGCCCGCAGGTGCGCGAGATGCTGGGGATTGAGGCAAAGGCAATCGATCCCGATGGGCTGATAGCCGCGATCCTCAAAAGCAAGATCGACCTGCTGTGGTTTGGCGGGATCGGCACCTATGTGAAGAGTTCGGCCGAGAACAATGTCGATGTCGGCGATCCGGCCAATGACGCGTTGCGGATCGATGGATCGGACGTCGGCGCCCGGGTGATTGGCGAAGGTGCCAATCTTGGCTGCACCCAGGCAGGGCGGATCGAATTCTCCCTCGCTGGCGGGCGGATCAACACCGATTTCATCGACAATTCGGCCGGGGTCGATTGTTCGGACAATGAAGTCAATATCAAGATCGCCCTTGCTTCGGCCAAACGGGCCAGGCGGCTGACTGAGCCGGCGCGGGTCAAATTGCTCGTCTCGATGACCGACGAGGTTGGCGCGCTGGTGCTCGAGGATAACCGCCTCCAGGCGCTGGCACTTTCGATCGCCGAGGCAGGCGGAGCATCTGCCACCGCATCGCGGCTACGCCTGATCGAAACATTGGAGGAGGGCGGCCATCTTGACCGCAAGACCGAGGGCCTCGCTGCCAGCGATGTGCTTGCCCGCCGTGCTGCCGATGGCCGCGGGCTGACCCGACCCGAGCTGGCGGTTGTGCTGTCCAGCAGCAAGCTCGTCCTGCAGGAGGCGCTGGAAAACAGCACGGTGCCAGATGACCCGGCCCTTGCCGAAGAACTGCTGGCAGCTTTCCCGGCGCCGATGCGAATCAAATTCAAGGCGGACATTCTTGGCCACCGCCTGCGCCGCGAAATTATCGCAACCAAACTTGCCAACCGGATGATCAACCGGCTCGGTCTGATCCATTCGTTTGAATTGGTCGAGGAAGAAGGCGCGACACTGGCGCAGATAACCGCGGCTTTCGTCACCATCGAACGCCTGCTGCGGATGGCCCCGATCTGGCAGAGCATTGAATCCTCTGCCATGCCGGAAGCGGCGCGCATCCTGCTGTTTGACCGCGCGGCAGCGGCAATGGTTACCCATATGGTCGATCTGCTGCGGGTGAGCGGAGGTCTTGCTGAGCCGGCGCGGATGATTGCGCAACTTTCTGGCGGGGTCACCGAGCTTTCCAATGCTGCCAGCCTGCTGCTTTCGGCCGAAGGCAAATCCCAATCAGCCCGGATGTGTGCAGATTTTACCATGCTCGGCGCACCCGATGCAGTCAGCGCAAGGGTGGCCCATCTCTATGACATCGATGGCGTGATCGGCCTTGCCATGCTGTCACGGCAGAGCGGAACCGCGGCGCCGGTCCTGACCAGTGCTTTTGGTGATATCGGCACGCGGCTGGGGCTCGACTTGGCGCAGCAGACTGCGGAGCGGATGAGCCCCTCCGACCCGTGGGAGCGCCTGCTGGTCAATGGCCTTGCCCGGGATTTCCAGCATATGCGGCTCGATTTCCTGCGCCGCGCTGCAGGCAAGCCTGGCGGCAAGCAGCAACATGGCCCTAATGCGGCAGTTGAAAGCTGGGCCGAGCGCCAAGCTGCGGCGATTCAGCAGTTCCGCGCGATGGTTGGCAGGGCACAGGTCGCCGCCCCGGTCACGCCGGCGATGCTGGCCCAGATCGCCAGCCAGGCCCGGAATTTGCTGGGGCGTTAGGCGGGGGCAACGCGGGTGCTTCGACAAGCTCAGCATGAGCGGGGTATTTACAAGATCCGCTCATGCTGAGCTTGTCG
>JANOFJ010000174.1:0-2879 GCA_031413595.1 Novosphingobium sp. | reverse complement strand
GCTGGCGGCATGGCCCCGGCAGTCATCATCGAGCGGATATGAACCCTAGACTAACAAGAAACGGCGGGTCGCGCGCAGCGGCCCGCCGTTCTGTTGTCCGGCTACAGAAACGTCAATTCTGCGCCTGGTTGCACCGGATCGTCACTATTTGGTTCAAGACTCCAGTCAGCACCTGCTGGAGCAAAGGCCTTAAACTGGGCGCCCGGCGTGTGCCGCGTTTCTGGCTTGATCGGCGTGATTGCGGGTTAGGTCGGATAAGACCTCGGCAACACACTTCGCTAATGAGTGCATGCCGCTAACGATTTGGCAACACGCTGCATCTACTGGAATAACCATACGACGTCGGAAACCGGCGCGTGCCGGAGATCGCAATTGAAACATGAGAATTTTCCAAACGTCGCAACCGAGTCAGCCGACCGGTTGCAGCGAGCCAACGTCACCTTGCTGTGCGAAGTACGCCAGGGCATGGGTCCATGGGCATTGGTCCGTCTGGACGATATATCCGAGCGTGGCTTCAGGATCGCCTGGTTTCCCAATTGCGTACCTGACATGCTGATCAACATCCGTCTGCCGGGTATCCAAAAGCTTGATGCCAAGGTCTGTTGGCAAGAGGGTCGTGCGGTCGGCTGCGAGTTCAGAAAACCGCTTCACACCTACGTGCTTGAGCATATTGTCCGGCAAGCCGCGATCGATCGGTGATCCGCGGCGGCGGCTGGTAACAGCCAGCTTGCCCGATTACATGTGGATCGCCCGTCCATAGGCTGTCAGCACGCTTTCGTGCATCATTTCCGATAGCGTCGGATGCGGGAATACCGTGGTCATCAGCTCAGCCTCGGTGGTTTCCAGCGTTTTGCCGACGACATAGCCCTGGATCAGCTCGGTCACTTCGGCGCCGACCATGTGTGCGCCAAGTAATTCGCCGGTCTTGGCATCGAACACGGTCTTGATGAAGCCCTCTGCCTCGCCCAGCGCGATCGCCTTGCCGTTGCCGATGAACGGGAAGGTTCCGGCCTTGACGGTGTAACCAGCCTCCTTGGCCTTGGCCTCAGTCAAGCCGACGCTGGCGACCTGCGGGTGACAATAGGTACAACCGGGGATGTTGTTCCTGTCCATCGCGTGGGGGTGGACCTCCTTGTTCCCCAACGCCTGGGCAATCGCCTCAGCAGCGATGACGCCTTCGTGGCTGGCCTTGTGCGCGAGCCACGGCCCAGGTGTGACATCGCCGATCGCCCAAATCCCCGGAACATTGGTCCGGCCCATGCCATCAATCGCGATGATCCCGCGATCTGTTTTGATACCAAGCGTTTCTAGGCCGATGTTCTCGGTGTTGGGGGCAATGCCGACGGCGACGATCACATGGCTGAAGTCGGCTACGGTGATTTTACCATCCGCGCCCTTGATCTTGGCGGTGACGCCTTTGGCAGTGACATCAATGCTTTCGACCCCGGCCCCGGTCAGGATCGTCATGCCTTGCTTCTTGAGCGATTTTTCGAGGAAGGCGGAGACATCGGCGTCCTCCACTGGAACAATCCGATCGAGCATTTCGACAACCGTAACTTCGGCTCCCATATCATTGTAGAAGCTGGCAAACTCAATTCCGATTGCACCCGATCCGATCACCAGCAGCTTGCTCGGCAGTTCGGCAGGCGTCATCGCGTGGCGATAGGTCCAGATCCGTTTCCCATCGGCCTTGGCGAACGGCAGGTCGCGGGCGCGGGCGCCGGTGGCAACGATGATGTGTTTGGCGGTGAGGGTTTCGGTTGCCTTCTCGCCCTTCACTTCGAGCTTACCGGGAGCGAGCAATTTGCCCTCGCCCATATGCACGGTGATCTTGTTCTTTTTCATCAGGTGGGTGACCCCCTGATTAAGCTGCTTGGCCACACCCCGGCTGCGCGCCACCACCGCGTTCAGATCGGCGCTGATCTTTTCGGCAGCCAGACCATAATCCTTGGCGTGCTTCATATAGTGAAAAATCTCGGCCGAACGCAGCAGCGCCTTGGTCGGAATGCAGCCCCAGTTGAGGCATATCCCGCCCAGCAGCTCGCGCTCGACAATCGCGACGTTCAGGCCCAGCTGGCTCGCGCGGATCGCCGCGACATAGCCGCCGGGGCCTGATCCGAGGATGATGAGATCGTATGGGTCAGCCATATTACGCCACCAATCCCAAAGGCATCTCCACAAGTCCCTTGAACGCCTGCATCAGCGCCGCACCGTCTGCGCCGTCGATGGCGCGGTGATCGAAGCTGCCGGTGGCGGACATCACAGTCGCCACGGCGAGCGCACCTTCGACGATGTAGGGCCGCTTTTCACCTGCCCCAACTGCCAATATCATCGCTTGCGGCGGGTTGATTACCGCATCGAACTGCTTGATCCCGAACATGCCGAGGTTGGACAGGCTGGCGGTGCCGCCCTGATATTCATGCGGCTGCAGCTTGCCCTCACGGGCCTTGTCGGCCAGCGCCTTCATTTCCTTCGAGATTTGCGAAACGGACTTGTTCCCGGCATCGACGATGATCGGCGTGATCAGCCCTGATGGCGCGGCCACCGCCACCGAAATATCGGCGCGGGTATATTTGCGCAGCTCGTCGCCAGCAAAGCTGACATTGCATTTGGGCACCAGCAGCAGTGCCTTAGCCAAAGCCTTGATCAAAAGATCATTAACCGAGAGCTTTACACCCTGTCCCTCAAGCGCCTTGTTAAGTTCGCTACGCAGTTTGAGCATTGCATCAAGTTGGACATCGACGGTCAAATAGATGTGCGGAATGGTCTGCTTGGCCTCTGTCAGGCGGCGGGCGATGACCTTGCGGATATTGTTGAGCTTTTCAGCTTCAAAGGGAATGCCGAAGTCCGGAACGGGTGCAATGACTGGCGCGGTCGCC
>JANOFJ010000173.1:0-19565 GCA_031413595.1 Novosphingobium sp. | reverse complement strand
TGGGCCGAGGTAAAGCCCCAGCAGCCGCGAATACCAGCCGCCGCCGGGGGCATATTCCCCAACCTTCATTTCAGGAGTAACCTTGAAGAAGGTCAAAGTCTCAGCCGGCTTGCGGTATTGATCGCGGGCACGGTCCTCATTCCGCCGGGAATCCGCGGCTGCAGCCGCCAGTGCGGGATCAATCGCGGCCTCCCGGGAAGACTGCTTCTTGCCGGCCGGCGCGGCATCGGCAGCAACGAGGGGTAAAACCAAAGCAAGGGACAGGGTGGCAGTTGCAAAAAATCGGCGCATGGACGTCTCTCCTGGGGATTTGTCCTGTCGTAAGTTAAGGCCGCGCCAAAGGATGACAAGCACCGATCCGCTACCTATCTGGGAGTGCATCAAATTCAGGAAGGCATTTCATGGCTCAGGCAATCTTCGCAGGCGGCTGTTTCTGGTGCACCGAGGCGGTGTTTCGCGACGTGATCGGGGTGAGCGAAGTGGAAAGCGGCTACATCGGCGGCGCAGTTCCCAACCCCACTTACAAGCAGGTCTGCGGGGGCGACACCGGCCACGCCGAGGCTATTCGGATTACCTTCGATCCGGCGCAGCTGTCCTTTGCCGATCTGCTCGACATCAACATGGCTACGCACGATCCAACCCAGCTCAACCGGCAGGGCGGCGATGTCGGCACGCAATACCGATCGGCGATTTTCCCGCTGGATGATGAACAGCGGGCCGAGGCCGCCGCCGCAATCACGCGCGCCCAAGCCGATCGCAGCGAACCGATTGTCACCACCATCGAAGGCCCGGCGATCTGGTATCCGGCCGAGGAATACCATCAGGAATACTGGCAGGGCGAAGGCCAGCGCAATCCTTACTGCATGGCAGTGATCCCGCCCAAGCTGGCGAAGCTCAGGAAGAGCTTTTCAGCGAAGGTAAAGTGAACTTGAGGTTACTAGGTATAACCCCTTAAGTTGCTAAAAACCTTGCTATAAAGAACCCATCCAGCCCGCCCACATCGGCCAGCATGGCGGGGTCAGTGCGCAGCCAGCCCTGGGCTGTTGGCGTCAGTCCGGCCGGCAATTCATCCGCGCGGATTGGATCGCAGGGCAGCGCGATCTGGCTTAAATGACCCTCGCCCTCAGCCTTTTCGAGCGAGCATGCGGCGTAGACGAGCTGGCCCGAAGGAGCGACCCAGCCAGCCGCGCGAGACAGCAATCGCGCCTGCAATTCCGCCATCTCGTTTATCTGGCGCAGGCCGATCCGGTGGAGCACATCGGGATGGCGGCGGCAGGTGCCGGTCGCGGTGCAGGGTGCATCAAGCAGCACCGCATCGAACTTGGCTTCAGGCTCCCACACCAGCGCATCGGCTTGCACAACTTCGGCGCTGAGGCCGACCCGGGTGAGATTACTGGCCATCCGCTCCAGCCGCCGGGCGCTGCTATCCAGCGCGGTGACTTGCCAGCCGGCGGCGGCAAGTTGCATGGTCTTGCCGCCTGGCGCGGCGCAAAGATCGAGAACGCTCCTGCCCTTGCCCGGTCCGAGCAACCGCGCGGGCAGTTGGGCGGCGAGATCCTGGACCCACCAGGCGCCCTCAGCAAAGCCGGGGAGCCGCTCTACCGCCTCACCGCGCGGCAGGCGAATATGGCCGGGCATCAAAGAAGTGCCGCCCAGCTCGTCAGCCCAGCGGGCAGTTTCGGACCAATCGCGCAACGACAGATCAAGCGGCGGCGGCACGGCCAGCGCTTTGGCGATCGCTTCGGATCTGATCCCCCACCGCTCCAGCACAGGTTCGGGTAAGGTGGGTGCATCAGGCAGCGTCACGGCGCGCTTGACCAAGGTTGAGAATACCCCATGCGCCAGCCGGCGCGGCCCACCTTGCAGCAATTCCAGTCCGGTCGCGATGACGGCATGGGGCGGAGTTGCCAGCCGCAGCCAGCCCGCCAGCATAATGCGCAGCACTGCGCGCGCCTTTGCATCATCGGCCAAGGGCAGCCGGGTCGCGCTGTCGATCAGTTCATCCAGATCGGTCAGCCAGCGCAGGCTCTCTCCGGCAAGCGCCCGGGCCAGGGCACGATCAGCATCGCCGCGAATTCCCAGCAGGGCGCCGCCTGCAGCCTGATCGAGCGTTTCACCCCGGCGCAGCACAGCATCATGCAGGCGCAAGGCAGCTTTGCGGGCGGGCAGGCCGGGAATATCCATCGGCTGCCCCTAGGGGAGATTGCAATGAAGGGCCAGCCGCTGCATCGTGGCGCTATGACCAAAGCGACTCCCCGCGCGACCAAACGCCCTGCGGTATTCAAGAAACCCGAGCATTGGAGCAACGATCCTGCGCCCAAACCTGCCGCGGTCACGAACGGAAATGACCCCGATAGCCTCTCTCCCACCCGCTATGGCGACTGGGTGAAAAACGGAATCGCGGTAGATTTCTAGACTGGACAGGCGGCATCAATCCGTGTTGCTAGGCCGGTGTGCAACGTATAGTCGTAGCCAATGGTCTTGCGTCTGATTCAAATCATCGCACTGGTGCTGTCGCCATTTTTCATGTCGGCTATGAGCCCAGCCTCTGCACAAAGTATGGAGCCATCATCGCCGCCCTGCATGGAACGGTCGGCTCATCACGAAGAGCAGACCCTTGGCCAGAATGACTGCAGTATTGCCTGTGCCGCTACTTTGGCGTTTGCCGCTCTGCCACGACCCGCACCATCTTATGCGACCATCGATCCGGTTGGACTGCCAGCAGACAATCTCGGCAGCGTCATGATCGCGGTGCCGCTTCCGCCTCCGCGAAAGATTTCTTGCTCCTGATTTTTTTACACAATCCAAGCAAGGAATTGATCATGACCAAGTATCTGTTGGGCCTCGCTGTTGCACTTGCTCTCCCCACCGCTGCCTATGCAGCTGAACCTGCGCCGACTCCGGTAGTCAAAAAGTGCTGCTGCGAAAAATCTGCTGACAGTAAAGGCTGCTGTGACAAGAAGGCGCAAACAGCCGACCATTCGGACGAGAAGATGGGCGCGATGTCTCACTAGCACTATGGACAAGGGGGTGGGGCCAGTCTGGTTTCACCCCCGGACCACGGTTGTGGACTAGGTCCACCAACCAGCCGCCGTCACAGCCATAAAAAAGTACTGAAACGGCATGAATCCATATCGATGTTTGATCCTCCTCAGACCGGCTTGAACGTCACCGTCAGCCCGTCCGTGGGCTTCGGAATTGGCCAAGGCTGCCATTTGGGAGCATAGTCCGGCTCGATCTCGATCTGGTAGCGGGTCAGAATCTGGGCCATCAGGATCTTCACCTGCATATAGGCAAAATGCAGCCCCAGGCACATGTGTGCACCGCCGCCGAACGGGACCCAGGCGTATTTGTGGCGCTTGGCGACTTCTGCGGGCAGGAAGCGCAGTGGATCGAACTTCAGCGGGTCGGGCCAGTATTCTTCAATCTTGTGGACCATTGCGGCGCTGATCCCGACCTGCGTGCCTGCCGGGATGCGATAGCCGCCGAAGGTGAAGTCCTTCATCGCCCGGCGCGGGGTAGATGGCACGGGCGGGATCAGCCGGAGTGATTCCTTGAAGGCCATCTCGGTCAGTTCCAGCTTGCCGAGATCCTCATAAGCGACCGCCCGTCCGGCCCCGCCTGCAACCGCCAGCGCCTCGGCCCGCAGCTTCTCCTGCCATTCGGGGTTCTTGGCGAGCAGCCAGACCAGCGAGGTGGCAGACGAGGTGATCGTGTCATGCGCGGCCATCATCAGGAAAATCATGTGATCGACCACTTCATCGACCGGCAGCATCGTGCCATCCTCACGCGTGGCTGTGGCGAACTGGCTGAACATATCCTGCCCGCCGCCAGCCTTGCGGCGACGGATCGTTTCGGCGGTGAACCATTCGACCAGGAACTTGCGGCCCGCGGCACCCCGGCCCATCGCGGTGAACGGCAAAGGCTTGCGCACGATGCCCACTGAGGCGGCGACCATATCGACGAAGGCCTTGTTGATCTGGTCTGCTTCGGGCCCCAGCGGCACGCCGAGGAAGCTGTCCGCCGCCAGATCAAGCGTCAGCTTCTTGATCGCCGGATAGAACTTCATCTGCTTGCCCGACCATTCAGCCACCCGCGCCGCGATCCCGCGGTTCAGCGCATCGGCATAGTGACGCATCGGCTCGGGCTTGAAAGCAATCGACAGTGCGCGGCGATCAATTCGGTGGTGATCGAAATCCATCAGCATCAGTCCGCGCGGGAACAGTAGATCGAGCACCGGCCCCCAGCCCTGTTTGGATGAGAAAATCTTCTCCCGGTCAAACAACACCAGCTCGTTGGCATCGGCTCCGACCAGCGAAACCTGCCGGTTGCCGAAACTGCGCGAACGCCAGACCTTCCCGTATTTCTCGCGCATCCGCTCACCATAGCCAGTCGGATCGGCGAGCACCTGGAGCGTGGTGCCAAGGACCGGCCAGCCATCCTCACCGGGGATATGTTCCAGCGAATCTGCCGATTGGCGCTGTGACCAATGGGTGAAACGGGGGCTGTCAGAAGCTAGCGTGGCCATCGATGATTCCTTGGTTACTGACACCAATGTAAACTAACCGCGCGGTTAAATCCAGCCCTGAAGTTCGCGCCGGACCAGCTGTTCCAGCATTGCCATACCGGCATCACCATCGTTGAGACAATCGAGCGCGGCGAATGCCTCACCCCCCGCCTCGACAAACTGTTCACGCCCACGAATCGCCAATTCCTCGCGGGTTTCCAGACAATCGGCAGAGAAGCCGGGCGCGGCGATTGCAAGGCGGCGAGTGCCCTTGCGAGCCTCGGCCGCCAGTACCGCATCGGTCGCCGGTTCTAACCATTTGGCGCGCCCGAAGCGCGACTGGAAGCTGACTTCGATCCGCAAGCCAGCGTGGTCCGGGGCCAGAGCCGCGGCCAGCAACCTGGCGGTCTTGCGGCAATGGCAGTGATAGGGGTCGCCCAGCTCAAGGGTGCGCTGCGGCATGCCGTGGAAACTGAGCAGCAACACCTCTGGCACGAATGGCAAGGCCGCCAGCTGCCGCGCGGTATCGCTGCGAAGTGCTTCGATATGCAGCGGATCATCGTGGTAAGGCGGCAAAGTGCGGATCGCGGGCTGCCAGCGCATGGCGGCCAACTGCGCGCCCAGCGCATCCACTGCCGTCGCCGTCGTCGCCCCGGAATATTGCGGATAGAGCGGCGCGACCAGGATCCGCTCGCATCCGGCATCCTTGAGCCGCTGCACCTCGGCACCCAGCGCCGGATTTCCGTATCGCATCGCATGGGCAACCATCACACCGCCGCCGAGGCGTGCCTGAAGGCCGCGCGCCTGCGCCGCGGTGATCGCCGCCAGTGGCGAGCCTTCCGCGCTCCACACCTGGGCATAAGCATGGGCCGATTTCTTGGGCCGTGTGTTGAGGATGATTCCGCGCAGGATCGGCTGCCACAGCAACGCCGGCAATTCCACGACGCGGCGATCTGACAGGAACTGCCCCAGGTAGCGCTTCACCGCTTTCGCGGTTGGTGCATCGGGAGTGCCCAGGTTGACCAGCAGTAAGCCGACCTTACCGGTCAGGACTGGTGGGTGGCCGGTCGGAAGGTGATTTACTGTCGGCATTACAAGTCCTCGGACAACAGGGGCAGCTTGCGCAATCGCAGCCCGGTCGCGGAAAACAGCGCATTGGCGATCGCCGGGGCTGCCACCGCCACGCCCAGCTCGCCCGGATCGGCTGGCTCGGCAGTGCTTTCTATGAACTCTACCTCGATCTCGGGGCAATCCGTCAAAAGGGGCAGACCCAGCATTCCGAGCCGCCCGGTCAGCGGCAGGCCATTCGCATAAGCGGTGCTCGACCCGACCGCGAGGCCAAGCCCGAAGACCAGCCCGCCCTCGATCTGCTGACGTGCAATATCGACGTTCACAATCCGGCCGATGTCAGCAACAGCGGTGAGCTTGTCGACCCTGATCCCGGTTTCATCGCGGCGGGCAGTGGCGACCACTGCAATCCGGCCGCCAATGCCATTGAAATCGATCACATGACAGGCCAGTCCCTGCCCGCTGCCGTCTGCGCCGCCGTCCCAGCTGGCCAGCGTCGCGGCGCGCTGCAGGCAAGTGGCAAGGCGCAGGTCCTGCCCCAGCATCGCCATCCGGAACGAGAGCGGTTCACGCCGCGCCTCGTGGGCCAGTTCGTCAACAAAGCTCTCGGTGAAAAAGCAGGTGTAGCCATGGGCATTGCCGCGCATCCGGCCGGTCGGCAACGGGATCGCTACCGGAACATGTTCAACCACCAGATTGGCAATCGTATAGGGCGGCAATGCGCCTTCCATTGCCAACCTATCGCCCTGATCCTGCGCCGCCAGCGCGTCGCGCGCACTGCGTCCATCAAACAGCCGTTCGCCGAACTCAAGCGCGGTTGCCGGAAGCGCGAGCCGGGCCTTCCAGCCTGTGACCGAGCCATCGGGAGCCATCCGCGCCGACATTTGGGCTGCCACCGGCGTGCGGGGCAGGCCCGCCAAGTGCTCTTGCCAACGCGACCAGACCAGCTGCACCGGTTTGCCGAGCCGCTTGGCAATCAGCGCGGCTTCGACCGCATGGCCGTGTTCCAGCCGCCGATCAAAGCTGCCGCCTGCGGGCATGGGATAAAGCGTTACATCACGTTCATTGAGGCCAAGCGCCTCGGCCACGGCATGGCGCGCAGCAGTCGGGGCCTGGCTCGCCAGCCACAGCTCCAGCCTGCCGTCCTTGTACCGCGCAGTCGCGCTGGCGGTTTCGAGCGTGGCGTGGAGCGCTGGAGCGACGCCATAGCGGCGGGTGAGCAAGGACTTTCCTGGCAGCAATGTGTCAGGATCGCCGCTCTCGGCCATCTCCTCGGCATCGCCCTTCAGCAGCGCATCGTCCAACAGGCGGCCGATCTTGCTGCTGTCCGCGCGGTTCGTTGCCTTGAAGCGGGGCGCAATCAGGCGCAGGGCGCGTTCGGCGCTCCACCAGTCCTGCGCCGCTGCCGCGAGCCAGTGTTTGTTCCGGACCAGCCCAAGGAACCCCTGCACGCCGCGCGCTGCGGCCGCGTCAAAGCTGGCCAGTTCGCTCTCGCCGATCGGACCATGGCGGATTGCAGCGAAAACCATGTCGGGCAAGCGAACATCGCCAGCGAAGCTATAGCTGCCATCAACCTTGGCTGGCAGATCAAGCCGGGGGTATGCGGGCGCGGATCCGGCAGGAAAAGCCGCCGCACGTTCCGTCGGGGGCAACACGCGGACCACCGCCGGATTTGGCGGATCGAAGCCCGCCGCTTCTTGCGCCAATTCTCCAAACGACAGACGTTTCTTGCCGTGGAGGATGAAGCCGCCTTGCGCCTCGCATTCTTCCCACGCCACATCCCACCGCTCCGCCGCTGCCATCGCCAGCATCGCCCGCGCGCTGGCGGCAGCTATCCGGGCCGGCTTTTCATAGGCGGCAAGCGTGCTCCCATCGGCGGCGACCATGAACTGCTCGTTTTGCGCAAACCGGGTGGCGAGCAGGCTGCCGGGCGCAGCAGCAGCCCCCGAAAAGGCCGGCATCCAAAGCTTAGACCAGCGCGCAGCCAGCACCGGATTGGCATAGGCCCCACTGATCGGCGCCGGTTCAACCGCGATTTGACGCCAGTCCGCGCCGAGTTCGGCAGCGATGATCTGGGGGATCAGGGTGGTTACCCCCTGCCCCATTTCAAGTTCGGGGACTGCGACGGTCACTACCCCGTCCTTGCCGATTTTGAGCCAGGCATCGAAGGCCACTTCATCGCGGCCTGCCTTGAGCGGCGGTACAAACCGGCGCGGGATCAACACCCAGCCAAGCAGCAGCGCACCGCTCGCCCCGGCGCCGATGAACAACCCGCGCCGATTAATCCTCATACCTGTTCAGATGCCTTGTCAGATTTCTCACCAGATGCCTGGTTATCGAGCCAGGTGGCGAGCTGCCGAGCGATTGCGGCGAAGGCCTCTGCCTGCGGACCGTCTCCGGCTGCGGGCGGCTTTCCGGCGTCGCTGTCCTGGCGGATCGAAAGATCAAGCGGCACGCGCCCCAGAAAAGCGTGGCCCATCACCTTGGCGGCAGCCTCGACCCCGCCCTGACCGAACGGATCGCTGACCTCGCCGCAGTGGGGGCATTCATAGCCGGACATATTCTCGACCAGGCCGATCACCGGCACCCCGCCCTGTTCAAACAGTTGCAGCGCCCGGGTCGCGTCCATCAGTGCGAGATCCTGCGGGGTGGAGACGATTATGGCGCCCGCCGGCTTGTGACGTTGCAGCATGGTCAACTGGACATCGCCAGTGCCCGGCGGCAAATCGACGATCAACAGCTCGATATCGCCCCATTCGGCATCGACCAGCTGGCCCAGCGCATTGCCCGCCATCGGCCCGCGCCAGGCGATCGCTTTGCCGGGTTCGATCAAATGGCCCATCGACAGCACCGGAACGCCCCAGTTGCTGGGCACCGGAAACAGCTTCTTCTCGCTCGCTTTGGGTCGCTGGCCCTCATTGCCAAGCAGGCGCGGTTGCGAGGGGCCGTAGATATCGGCATCGACCAGCCCAACCTTGCGGCCCATCCGCGCCAGCACAACCGCGAGATTGGTGGACAGCGTCGATTTGCCGACGCCTCCTTTGCCAGATCCAATCGCGATGATCAGCGGCCGGGGCTTTTCGGGTGCCTTGTCAGCGGTCATCGCGACGCGCACTTCCTTGACGCCGTCCACTTTGCGCAAAGCATCCTTGACCGCCATTTCGAGCCGGTCGCGCTCCAGCCGATCAAGCCCAGCGACATCCAGCACCAGCGTCGCTATCCCATCGGCCAGCCGCAGCGATTGCAGACGCGCCCCAGCCAGCGGCGGCAGGGCGACTTTAAGGGCTGCGGTAGTGCTGTCAGGCTCGCTCATGAATACTCCAGAGGGTCTCAAAAATGACCTCGTCGCCCCCTAGCAAGGAAAAAGCAGCAACAGGCACTGTTTTTGTTCCTCTGCCATACCTATAACCTCATCCATGAGTGAATTTAGCAGGTTCAAATTGGGCAGTGTGCTGGCAATGGCCGGCAACCGCAGCCCTTGGGGTGGCAGCTCGGGTTCGGGCAAAGGCGGAGGCGGGAGCAAGGGAGCGGGCGATCCTCCGGCTGAACCCACCGGCGACGACGGCGATGCAGCGCCGGATGCGCCTCATCCATCACCGCCGCCCCGCGGTCCGCGCAACCCCTGGCTGCCTGGCGGCGATGCTGGCCCGCCGCGGCGTTCAGCCAATATCGAAGATATCTTCCGCCCGCGCGGCAATCGCCCGGGCGGTGGTGGAGGCGGGGGCAGCGGAGGCGGTTTCCCGCGCATGCCCCAGCGCCGTGACGGCAAGAGCTGGATGCCGCTGATCGCCGGGGGGCTGGCCTTGGTCTGGCTGTTCTCCACGTCGGCCCATCAGCTCGGTTCAACCGAGGAAGGCCTGGTCACCACTTTCGGAAAATATTCAAAGACCATCGGTTCCGGCGTCTCACTGACAGCGCCTTGGCCAATCCAGTCAGTCAGCGTGGTCGATGTGACTTCGATCAAGCGCGACACGATCCCCGAGGGCGAAGGGGAAAAACTGATGTTGACCAGTGACCAGAATCTGGTCGATCTGAGCTATCTGGTACGCTGGAACATCAAGGATCTGATGCTCTATGAGTTCCAGCTTGAGGACCCGGATGATACCGTCAAGGAAGTCGCAGAGGCCGCGATGCGGGCCTCGGTCGCCGAAGTGCCGCTCAACGGGGTGATGGGCGGTGCAGGCCGGGCCCAGATCGAACAGAATGTACGCACCCGGATGCAGGCCATTCTCGATGCCTATCGCTCGGGCGTGCTGATCCAGGGCGTCGATATCAAGAAGGCCAACCCGCCCGAAAAGGTGGTCGGTGCCTTCCAGCAGGTCACGGTCGCCCAGCAAGAAGCGCAGCGCGATCAGAGCAACGCCCGGGCATGGGCCCAGCAGATCATCGCCCAGGCGCAGGGCGAGACGGCCGAATTCGACAAGGTTTTCGAACAATACAAGCTGAGCCCCGAAGTCACCCGCCGACGGATGTATTATGAAACGATGGAACGCGTGTTGAGCAACAATGACAAGGTCGTGGTCGAAGCCAACGGGGTAACGCCGTATCTGCCCCTTCCTGAGGTCAGGCGGCGCGCGCAGCAAGCTGCGCCAGCAGCGGGAGGGCAGTAACCATGTTGGCAAATCTGCGCGAAAACCGTACCGCCCTGTTCGCCCTGGCGGCTGTGGTCATCGGGGTCTTGACCAGCGTCGTCGTGGTTCCTGAAACCGAACAGGCGGTTGTGGTCCGCCTGGGCGAGCCGGTGCGCGTGATCAACCGGTTCGAGCCCAAGGTCAATTTCGGCGACACCGGCGCGGGGCTATCGCTTCGCATCCCGTTCTTTGAACGGCTGGTCCGGATCGATCGCCGGCTGCTGTCAGTCGATATGGAGCGCCAGCAGGTCCAGTCGAGCGATCAGCGTCTGCTTGAGGTGGATGCCTATGCCAGGTTCCGGATCATCGATGCGTTCAAGATGGTGAAGGCTGCCGGCACTTCCGATAAGGTGGTTGAGCAGCTCCAGCCGATCCTGACCTCGGTGTTGCGTCAGGAGCTTGGCAAGCGCCAATTCCAGTCGCTGCTGACAGCCGAGCGCGGAGCGGCGATGGCCCAGATCCGGGCCGGTCTGGACCGTGAGGCCCGTCAATACGGGGCTCAGGTGGTCGATGTGCGGATCAAGAGTGCAGATTTGCCTGCCGGCACCCCGCTCGACAGCGCCTTCATCCGGATGGAGGCGGCACGCCAGCAAGAGGCCACCACGATCAAGGCGCAGGGTGAGCGAAATGCCCAGATCATCCGCGCCGATGCCCAGGCCCAGGCCTCGCGGCTATATGCCGACAGTTTTGGCAAGGATCCGTCTTTCTATGACTTCTACCGGGCGATGAAGAGCTATGACGCAACCTTTTCAAACCCCAACGCAAAGTCATCGAGCACGATCATTCTTTCACCGGACAATGACTATCTCCGCCAGTTCAAGGGTCGCTGATCAGCCGCCATTCAAGGCCAGTTCATCGAATTTCGGCTGAACTGCGCTACCAAACCGGGCGCTTGATCTGAGCTGCCCACAGAATCAAAGCAAAAGGACGTGAACCCCGTGCGATATGCTTATGGAATTACAACTGCACTGCTGCTGGGCGGGTCTGCCCTGTCGCTGATCACCGGCTTTCCCGCCGGTGCCCAGGTGGCACAAAATGACGCCGCGCAAATTCAGGCGATGACGCCCCGCGCGGGAGCGCCGGCCAGCTTCGCCGATCTGACCCAGCAATTGCAGCCCGCAGTCGTCAATATTTCAACCCGCCAGCGGATCAAGGTCCAGGCGAGCAATCCCTTCGCGGGAACGCCCTTCGCCGACCTATTCGGCGGCGGTCAGGGCGGCGCAGGCGGCAGCCAGACCAGGGAAGCGCAGTCGCTTGGTTCGGGCTTCGTCGTATCCCCGGACGGTTACGTTGTGACCAACAATCATGTGATCACCGCCGACGGTCAGGGTCAGGTCGAATCGATCACCGTGACCATGCCCGATGGCACCGAATATCCGGCCAAGCTGGCGGGGCGCGATGCCGCATCCGATCTGGCAGTGCTCAAGATCGACGCCGGCAAGTCACTGCCGTTCGTCAAGTTCGGCGATTCGCGCAGCGCCCGCGTTGGCGATTGGGTGATCGCTATCGGCAATCCGTTTGGACTTGGCGGCACAGTGACTTCGGGGATCATCTCGGCTGTCTATCGCGCGACCGGTTCGGGCAGCGCCTATGACCGCTATCTGCAGACCGACGCCTCGATCAACCGGGGCAATTCGGGCGGACCGATGTTTGACATGAAGGGCAATGTCATCGGCATCAACAATGCGATATTCTCACCCACCGGGGGTAGCGTCGGGATCGGCTTTGCCATTCCCGCCGAAGTAGCCGCGCCAATCGTCGAAAAGCTCAAAAGCGGCAAGGCGATTGATCGCGGCTTTCTGGGGGTCCAGATCCAGCCGGTGAACGAGGATCTGGCCGATTCTCTGGGGATTTCCCATAATCGCGGCGAATTCGTCCAGTCGGTCCAGCCGGGCCAGCCCGCCGCTGCTGCTGGCCTGCAATCGGGTGACGTGGTGCTCAAAGTCGATGGCAAGGACGTCAGCCCAGACCAGACGTTGTCGTTCATCGTTGCCAACACTGCGCCAGGCAAACGCATCCCGATCGAGCTGATCCGCGACGGCAAGCGTGTCACACTCACCGCCACGGTCGGCAAGCGCCCGACCGAGGAAGAGCTCGCCCAGCAGAGCTTCAACCCCGAAACGCCGCAGGATGACGATCAGTTTAATCGCGCCCCGCAGCGTCAGGGCGAAGGGATCATTGAAAAGGCGATGGGCCTCTCGGTCCTGCCGCTGACACCGCAAATCTCGCGCCAGCTTGGTGCGTCCGAAAGCACGCGCGGGCTGGTGGTCAGCGTGGTCGATGGCTCGTCAGATGCAGGGACGAAGGGACTCCAGCGGGGCGACATAATCCTCTCGGCCAACTACCGCGATGTCACCAGCGTAGCCGATCTTGAGGCGGCGGTTCGCACCGCCCGCAGCTCGAACCGCCGGGCGGTGCTGCTGCGCATCCAGCGCCGCGGGCAACCGGCTGGTTATGTTCCGATCCGGTTGCGCTAGAACAAGAAACCCGTCGCAAGAAAAAGGGCCGCATTTCCCAGCCGGGAATGCGGCCCTTTCCTTTGGGCTTAAGGGCTGGTGCCCGGTTGGCCGGGTGCGGCCTTGGCCCGCGGCGGTGCGCCAGTCAGCGGTCTGCCTCCGGTGGCTGCATCAAGAAAATCGTCATTGGCAGCAGGCGGGGCTACCTCCGGCGCGCCGTTATCGTCACCGCTCCCGATGCCCTGGAACGGCTCCTGATCGCGCGTTTGGTCGTTGGGGCCGCTATTCGGGTCCACCAGATTGCCTTGCTCATCGGTGTAGTAATAATCGCCAGGCTGCCCGAAGTTGGCTTCATCGTCAGGCTCAAGCTGCCATTCGGGAAGCTTGGCCTCGGTATCGAATTTTTCAATCGGCCGCTTGGCCACCGCGACCCGCATATAGGCCGCGAAAGCGCGGGCCGGAGCGGTGCCGCCCTGTAATCCGCCGACCGGTTTGGCATCGTCGCGGCCCATCCATACACCAGTTGTGATCCCGCTCGAGAAGCCCAGAAACCAGCCATCCTTGTTCGAGGTGGTGGTGCCGGTCTTGCCTGCGACTGGCCGCCCGATTTGCGCCGCCCGGCCGGTGCCGGTGCTGACCGCGCTTTGCAACAGATCGGTAATTCCGGCCGCGACATAGGCCGGGACCAGCGGCGCGCCTGGCTTGCTCTCGCGCTGATAAAGCACCTCGCCATCAGTAGTGACCACCTTGGTGATACCGAAAGGTTCAACCGAAGCACCCTTGGCCGAAACCGCGGCAAAGGCGCGGGTCATGTCGATCAGGCGTACGTCTGAAGTGCCCAGCACCATCGATGGCACGGTAGTAATCGGCGTGGTAATGCCAAACCGCCGCGCCATCGAAGCAACGGCGCTGAAGCCCACCTCATTGCCGAGCTGGGCCGCAACCGTGTTTTTTGAATAGGCAAAAGCAGTGCGGATATTGATCTTGCCGGCATAACCTCCGCCGGAATTTCGCGGGCTCCAGCCGTCGATCGTTACCGGCTCGTCGACCACCTCATCTTCGGGAGTGTAACCAGCTTCGAGAGCCGCAAGATAGACGAACAGCTTCCAGGCCGAACCCGGCTGCCGTACGGCATTGGTCGCGCGGTTGTAGTTCGAGACAACATAATCGGTTCCGCCGACCATCGCCAAGACCGCTCCGTCGCGATCAAGGCTGACAAGAGCGCCCTGCGCCCCTGCGGGCACATTGGCATGGATCGACGCCGTGGCGCTGTTCTGCATGGCAACGTCCAGCGTGGTCCAAACTTCGATTGGCGCGCTGTTTTCGGGCAGCAGCAGATCAAGCTGTGGCAAAGCCCAATCGGTGAAGTAACGAACCGAATTCTGGCCCTTTTCGGCCGCGAATTTGACCTGACTGAGATCAGCGGCGGCGGCCTGTTCGGCTGTGATCGCGCCGTTCGACTGCATGACCCTGAGCACGACCGTGGCGCGATCAACCGCGGCTTTCTTGTCAGCCGTGGGAGAATAGCGCGACGGTGCCTTGACCAGTCCGGCGATGATGGCGGCTTCGGGCAGGCTTAGCTCGGTCCCCGGATGGCCGTAGAATTTGCGAGCCGCCGAATCGATCCCGTAAGCTCCGCCACCGAAATAAACCTTGTTGAGATAGAGCTCCAGGATCTGGTCCTTGGAGAACTTGGCTTCCAGCGCCATCGCCAGCACGGCTTCACGCGCCTTGCGGCCAAAAGTGCGGCTGTTGTTCAGGAACACGTTGCGGGCCAGCTGCTGGGTTATCGTTGAGGTTGCCCGCATCGACTTCCCCGATGTGCCGGCCACAAATACCGCACGGACAAGACCGATCGGATCAACTCCGATGTGGCTGCGGAACCGCCGATCCTCGACGCCCACCATCGCATCCTTCATCGATTGAGGGATCTGCGAAAAGGGCAGCCATTTGCCATAGCTCGGACCCAGCGAGACAAGCTCGGTTCCATCGCGGGCGCGGACCACGATCATCTGTCCGGCCTGGCTGCTCTTCAGTTCGCCATAGCTTGGCAAGGAGCGCGCAGCCAGCGCTACTGCGACGCCCAGGCTGAGCAGAACAAGCAGCGCAAACGAGCCGCCCCACACGAGCAGGCGGCGCAGCCATTTGCGCCAGCCGGTAGGAGCAGGCTCCCCGGAAGGGCGACCAGAGCGCGGGCTGCGCCGGACGTCTTTACGTGCCATATGGCTTGCGATTCCCTCCGCCGGGCAAATCGCCCGAAGTCTTCGCCTCCTGCATAGGCGATTTATAACCGGGGGTTAATGGGGGATTTCTTGCCCCGCCCGGATTATTCTTCCGGCTTGAAATCGAGGCTGGCGCTGTTGATGCAATAACGCAAACCTTCCGGCCCCGGCCCGTCCGGAAAGACATGGCCGAGATGGCCTTCACATTTGGCGCAGCGCACTTCGGTGCGGACCATGCCATGCGAAACATCGCGGTGTTCATCGACTGCCCCGCCGCTGACCGGAGCGGTATAGCTCGGCCAGCCGGAGCCCGAATCAAATTTGTGGTCCGAGGCAAACAGCGGCGTTCCGCAGCCAGCACACAGATAGACGCCGTCCACCTTGTTCGCGTCATAAGCACCGGCAAAGGCTCGCTCGGTCCCGCCCTGCCGCAACACGGCATATTGCTCGGGCGTCAAGCGCGCGCGCCATTCTGCGTCGGTCAGTTCGATCTTGTCGGCCATGGGGAACTCCTTCGGGCCAATATGTGGGTCTAATGAAGATGTTCGACAAGTAGCACCGCGCCGTCGTGACCAGTAACCCGCATCCTTGTTCCGGGTTCCGCATCCGGGCCGCGCACCAGCCATTCGCTGTCGCCGAGTTTGACCCGGCCCGAGCCGCCTTCGATGACATGAGTGACGATGACGTTTTCCCCAACCAGCCGTGCGCCGCGATCATTCATCATCGGATCGGCAGCCAGGATCGGGTTGTCGCGCAGATAGCGCTTTCCCCCGAAAACCGAAACGATCGCCAGCACCGCAAACAGCACGATCTGCAGCGGCACTCCGATCGGCACCACCCAGCTGACCACCCCGGTGATCAGTGCCGCACCAGCGAGCCAGATCAGGAATACGCCGGGGATCGCCATTTCGGCGATCGCCAGGACCAGCCCCAAAGCGAGCCAGCCCCAGTGCGGATCAAGCGTTTCGAGCCAGCCCATCAGCGTGGTTCCCTCGGCGTGACGCCATCCTGGCCGACCGCTGCCCGCACCAGTTCGCCGATTCCGCCCAGCGTGCCGATCAGCTGGGTTGCCTCAATCGGGAACAGGATGGTCTTGGCATTGGGCGAAGTCGCGAACTGGCTGACTGCTTCGGTATATTTCTGGGCGATGAAGTAGTTGATCGCCTGAACTCCCGAATCGGCAATTGCTTCTGACACCATCCTGGTCGCCTTGGCCTCAGCCTCGGCTTCGCGCTCGCGTGCTTCGGCATCACGAAAAGCGGCTTCGCGCCGTCCTTCGGCCTGGAGGATCTGGCCCTGCTTCTCACCTTCGGCGCGCAGGATCTCGCTGGCCCGGGCGCCCTCGGCTTCAAGGATCGAGGCCCGCTTTTCGCGTTCCGCCTTCATCTGGCGGGCCATTGCATTACTGATATCGGCGGGCGGGCGGATGTCCTTGATCTCGATCCGGGTGATCTTCACCCCCCACGGCGAGGTTGCGTGATCGATCACCAACAGCAGTTTTGCGTTGATTTCGTCACGTTTGGACAGCGTTTCATCAAGGTCCATCGAACCCATCACGGTGCGCAGATTGGTGGTGGTGAGCTGCATGATTGCCACATAAAGGTTGGAGACTTCATAGGCTGCCTTGCCGGCATCGAGCACCTGGAAGAACACGATTGCATCGACCCCGACCATCGCATTGTCGCGGGTGATGATCTCTTGCCCGGGAATGTCGAGCACCTGTTCCATCACATTGATCTTGTTGCCGACCCGATCGATGAAGGGGATGATCACATGCAGTCCCGGTTGCGCGGCAAGCGTGAATTTCCCTAATCTTTCAATCGTATAAACATAGCCCTGTCGCACAACCCGAACCCCCATCAGCAGGAACAGGAACACTGCAACGACCAATGCAATCAGGAACTCGAACATGTGGAATTACCCCCAAGGATGAACGCCGCCATGTTAGCGCCGGCGCAGCGCGGGGCAAGCGTAACCGGACAAAGCCAAAATCTGCGCTCGAGCCACTTGGCGATTGCCGTATTTGCAACGGCATTGCAAAGGCACTGCAACCGGTTTGCCGGCGCAGTTAGCCGCGCTCACACCATATGAGGACAATTGCCGGATGATCGAAAAGCGAACCTTGGGCGGCAGGCTGGTCAATCCGGTCGGCCTCGGCTGTATGTCGTTGTCATGGGCCTATGGTGTCCCGCCATCAGAGGATGATGCGATCCGGCTGCTGGGACGCGCGCTCGATGTTGGTTATGACCATCTCGACACCGCGAATATTTATGGCATCGGCCACAATGAAACGCTGATCGGCAAGGCGCTCAAGGGACGGCGCAACGCGTTCTTCCTCGGCACCAAAATGGGCATCACCGCCGATGGTGACAAACGCAGTATCGATTGCAGCCCCGCCGCGATCCGCCGCTGCATCGACGCATCGCTCACCCGGCTCCAGACCGATCACATCGACTTGTATACGATGCACCGCCCGGACCGCACCGTGCCGATCGAGGAATCAATGGGGGCGATGGCCGAGCTGGTTGCAGCCGGGAAGATCAGCCACGTCGGCCTGTCGGAGATGAACGCCGAAACACTGCGCCGCGCCCATGCGGTGCATCCGGTGGCGGCGATGCAGACCGAATATTCGCTGTGGACCCGCAATCCCGAGATCGCCGTGCTGGAGGCCTGCGCCGAACTTGGCACAACCTTCGTCGCCTTTTCGCCGGTCGGGCGCGGCGTTCTGGCCAATGGTGTGCGGAATGCAGCGGACCTGCCCGAAGGCGATTTCCGCCGCACCATGCCGCGCTTCAACGCAGAGAACTGGCCCAAGAACCTGGCGCTGATCGACCAGTTCGACGCGCTTGCGACTGAAGCCGGTGTTACCCCGGCGCAGCTTTCGCTGGCGTGGGTGCTGTCTCGCGGGACACATATCGTGACGATCCCGGGCACCGGCTCCATCACCCACATGGAAAATAACATAGCCCGGTGGGACTGGGAATTGCCCGCAGAGCTCGCCGCCCGGCTCGATGCCCTGATCAACCAGCAAACCGTAGCCGGACCGCGCTATGGACCGGCCATGCAGGCAAGCGTCAGCACTGAGGAATACAGCTAGCGGCCTGCGTTAAATCTGACGCATAATGCATCCCCGCGAAGGCGGGGACCTCAGGCCTCCGCCGACCGGTTCTGTCCAGCCTCCTGAGGCCCCCGCCTTCGCGGGGGAGCAGGGGGTGATTCAGAATTAACCCACGACGCTCTAAAGCTTGCCGAACAGCGCCAGCATCCGGCCCCAGGCCCGGTCTGCTTCGGCCTGATTATAGACCGGCGCATCTAGCGTGCACCAGCCGTGATCGGCGGCGTAGACCTCGATCTCGGCCGGGCGTCCGGCGGCGGCGGCGGCAGCGCGCAGCGCATCCTTGTCACCCGGTGCCCGGGCATCGTCATTGCGAGCGATGGCGATGAGGAAGGAGGCCTTGGTGGCTGCCAGCAGCTTGCTGGGACTGTCGGGCTGATCGCCAACCAGCCCGCCGCCGTGAAACGAAGCGGCCGCCCTGACCCGGTCCGGCACTGCTGCTGCGGTGCGCACCGTATAAGCCCCGCCCATGCAATAGCCGTTGCTGCCGATCCCGCGCTTCCTGTCGACCGCGCCCTGCGCATCAAGGAACGCGACACAGGCCCGGGCATCGCGGACCGTGGCCGCAGGCGTGATCAGCGCGATCATCGGCCCCAGCTTTGCCTGCCCCTCGGGCGTGCGCCATTCGGCGATGCTGTTCAGGATCGGCGCCGGGCTGCTGCGATAATAATGGTTGATGACCAGCACGGCATAGCCTTCGCCGGCCAGCCGCCGCGCCATCACCTTGTAGGCATCGCGCAAACCCGCAATATCGGGCCACATGACTACGCCGGGATGCTTGCCCTTGGCGGGATGGACGAAGAAGCCGTCGGCCATCCCGTCTCCGGTGGTAAAATTCACGCTCCGCTCGCTCAGCGCTACATTTGCCGCCTCGCCGCTTGTTCCAGCGCACGCCGCCAGAGCGGCCGCACCACTGGCGGCAGCGAACCCGCGACGGGTCAATCCGCTGCGGGCGAGGGCTGCTTGTTCTTCGTTCAAGGTGAAATCATCACACATCGCCGAGGCCTTTTTCCTGAGCTGACTCGACATCAGCATAAGCCTGCGCGCCGCAAGGTCCAGCAGGGACAGAATAATACCAAGCTGCAATGATTGGATCTCTTCAAGCCCCTCCGCTTCAGCGGAGGCCAGGACGCATTGGCCGGACTGGTTGAAGGCAGACGATGAACTGGCAAACCAAGTTGCTGGGTATGTCGCGCGTGCTTGAAGCTTTCGCCACCATTGTGGGCAATGGCCGCCAGGTTCGGACAGAGCTTCCTGAGACCGGCCAGGTCGTTCAGTACCGGGCTGCGAATGCGGCTGTCCAAGCTGCCTTCGCGCTCACAACCCTCGTACACATCCCACAAACCCAGACCTTTGGACAACAGCCAGGCGCTACGAATTTGATAGCTGCTCGCGCATATAATTCCTGGGCTAGAGGGCCAAATAGCTTGCAAAATGGGCCAGAAGTGGTTCCGCGGGTGCCCGTAGTACTGCCGGGCGGCCAGCGAGGCTGCGCCCGGAAAGCTGCCCAGAATCACCAGGCGCGTCTGCGGAGAGACCAGCGGCGGCAGGCCGGTCAGCATGGCA
>JANOFJ010000172.1:0-7028 GCA_031413595.1 Novosphingobium sp. | reverse complement strand
GCCGAGGGACTGCGCGCCGGCGGCCATGATGTGAAACTCGTCCGCCAGTTCGATGGCTGGGAAGAAATCTTCGCCGAGGCGTGGAGCGGCGAAGTTGCTTTTCCCGGCGGGACGCTCAGCATCACCCCCACCCCCGCAATGACGCTGATCGATGTCGACGGCACCTTGGCTGCACCCGCACTGGCCTTGGCGGCAGTCCCGGCGCTGGCCGGAGCAATCCGGCGGCTCGATCTGGCAGGTTCAATCGGGATCGACTTCCCGACTTTGGCAGACAAGGCAGACCGGCGCGCGGTGGATGAGGCGCTGGCCGCAGCCCTTACCGGCTGGCTGCATGAACGCACCGCGATGAACGGCTTTGGCTTCGTCCAGCTGGTTGCCCGGCTTGAGCGGCCCTCGCTGCTCGCGCGGATTACCCGCGACCGGACCGGAGCCGCCGCGCGGCACCTGCTGCGGCTGGCGGAACGGGTGGAGCAGCCGGGCGCGCTGCTGCTCACCGCGCATCCCTCTGTGATTGCCGCGCTGAGACCTCAATGGCAGGACGAGCTGGCCCGGCGCAGTGGCCGGACGCTCCGCTATGCCGCCGATCCGGGGCTTGCCTTGGACGGTTCTTTCGCGCAGGCAGTGCCGGTATGAGTGGATCATCATGACTGGCTCGCACCGCAAGTGCCCGATTTGCGGCAAGCCTCGCCACCCGGAACACACGCCGTTCTGTTCGCCGCGCTGCCGGGATCGCGATCTGGTTCAATGGCTGGAGGATGGCTATGCCCTGCCCGGCTCGGCTGCGGCGCCCGAACTTCCCGACGAGGATTAAGGAGCGGATGGCGTTAGAGGCTGGGCCCGCTAATTCCATCTTGCCAAGCCCGCGCCGCTTCGCCATAGGCGCGCTTCCAAATCGCTCGCCGGTCATCCCAATATTTTTGGCGCGGCCGCCGCAGCAGCGATGCCCGGGTAGCTCAGTTGGTAGAGCACGTGATTGAAGATCATGGTGTCGGCGGTTCGATTCCGTCCCCGGGCACCACTGCCCTGCTTCTGTTCGGTCGCTTCAGCACTGCGGCTAAGGCGTGGCGCTTACAAAGCAGCGATCAGCAGGGTCATCAGACCAAGTCCGCCGGCCATGACCATGCGCAGCCGCAGCCAGCCCGGCGGCATGGCCATGTGCCGGGCGAGCTTTCGATCCACCAGTGGACTGGCAAGCAGCGCCAGTGCCAGGATGACCAGCGATGGTCCCGGCCAGCTCCATCCCACGGTCCATGGCAGCAGCGCGGCAAATCCTGTCAGGCTGGGCAGCACTGCCAACCCATAGACCCACCCCGCACGCAGCCCGGATAGCAACCCTGCCATCCACCACATTCCGCCAAGGAACGAGAGGATGATCGCTGCATAGAAGCAACCGGCCGCCAGAGCGATCCAGCGCTCCGGGCCGCCAGAAGCGACTGCCATGAGGCAAATGGCCTGTGGCACAAGCCCGGCAAGGCCCAGAGCAATGAGCGGGCGCGGAAGGATGGTTTCGGGCATTGCGCCAGATGGGCACGGAACCTGTCACGCTCAAGATGGGCTTTCGGTCATGTGCAGCGGCCTCTCCCGAAAGGGCAGGTCGTCAAAACTGTGACGACAGCGCATGAGACTGATCGGATGGCCAGGCACTTGATTACGCGATCGACCAAGGCGCGCATTGCCGGGCAAAGCCTCACCGTGTGGCACGACGGTGCTTGCCCGCTGTGCGCCCGCGAGATCGCTTTGATGCGGCGGCTCGATCGGGCGGGCCGGATATGTTTCATTGATGCCGCCGATCCGGCGGTGTCCTGCCCGCTGGACCGGGCGCTCTTGCTGGCAAGGTTTCACGCCATGGAGGATGGAGTGATGCTGTCAGGCGCGGCGGCGTTTGCTGCGATGTGGCGCGCAATCCCCTCGTTGCGGCCGCTCGGTTTGGCAGCGCGCTCGCCGCTGGTCGCGCGAGTGCTGGAGGTTGCTTACGCGGTGTTTCTGCGGCTGCGCCCGCGGCTGCAGGCGTGGCTGCGATGAACAGCGGGCGCTACCGCAAAGTCCCCAGCGCCAGGCTCTCGCGGCTGGCCGGTTTCGGGCAATTGGCGGGCGGGGTCGCTGGTGGCGTGCTGGCCGAGGGTATGCGGCGGCTGGCGCGCGGCGAGCGCCCGCATTTGTCCGACCTGCTGTTGACCCCGGCCAACGCCCTGCGCGTGACCGAGCAGCTTTCGCGGCTGCGCGGAGCAGCAATGAAGCTGGGGCAGATGATCTCGATGGATGCCGGCGATGTCCTGCCCGCAGAGCTCACCGCCATCCTCGCCCGGCTGCGCGATGCCGCGCATTTCATGCCGCCGGCGCAGCTCGGCCGGGTGCTGTCAGCGCAATGGGGCACAGATTGGCGAGGGCAGTTTGCGCGGTTCGAGGCCACTCCGATCGCCGCCGCCTCGATCGGGCAAGTCCACCGGGCGACCTTGCCCGATGGGCGGTTGATTGCGATCAAGGTGCAGTATCCGGGGGTGGCCGACAGCATCGATGCCGATGTCGATAATGTCGCGACCCTGCTGCGCATGTCCGGGCTATTGCCCGGCTCGCTCGACATCGCGCCGTTGCTGGCCGAGGCCAAGCGGCAGTTGCACGAGGAGGCCGACTACCTGCGCGAGGCGGAGCAGATGCACCGCTATGGCGAGTTGCTGGCGGGGAACGATGCATTCGTCGTGCCGACGGGCTTGCCCGAACTGAGCGGCAAGCGCGTTCTGGCGATGGATTTTGTGCCCGGCGAGCCGATCGAGGCGTTGGCCGGAGCGCCGCAAGCGGTGCGCGACAAGGCGATGGAGACACTGCTGGGGCTGGTACTGCGTGAGATCTTCGAGTTCGGCTTCATGCAGACCGATCCCAATTTTGCGAATTACCGCTGGCAGGCCGACACCGGCCGGATCGTGCTGCTCGATTTTGGCGCAGCGCGCTCTGTCCCCGAGGCTACGACCGCAGCCTATCGCCAGTTGATGCAGGCCGGCTTGGCCGAGGATCGCGCAGGTCTGGCGGCAGCATTGGTGGGAGCGGGGTTCATTTCGCCGCTGACTTTGCAGCGTCACGCCCGTGCGCTCGATAACATGATCGAAATCCTGGTTGCGCATCTCGGCCGCCCCGGCCTGTTCGATTTTGCCGATCGCTCGTTTGTCGAGCAGTTGCGCAGCCATGCCGAGACCATTGTGGCCGATCGCGCTGCCTGGCATATACCGCCTGCCGAGACGCTGTTTGTGCAACGCAAGGTCAGCGGCATGGCGCTGCTTGCGGTCAAGCTCAAGGCGCGGTTGCCGCTACGGGCCATGGTGGGTGACGCGCTGAGCGAGGCACCGGGCGATGGCTAGGATGGTCCGCAAAGGCGATCTGCCAGCCAAAATCTGCCTGGCCTGCAACCGGCCGTTTGCATGGCGCAAGAAATGGACGCGCGATTGGGATCAGGTCAGATATTGCTCGGACCGCTGCCGATCAGCCAAGAGCGTTTAGAAAAGCTTCGGCATCGCGCGTTAGCTGCGCCTGTTTTTCGGGGCTGAAGCGGTCCCAGTTGCGGACCATTTGCGCCATCCGCGGATTGCGCGAGAGGCGCTTTTGGTGGCGGGCGATGAAGTGCCAGTAGAGCAGGTTGAACGGGCAGGCAGTGGGGCCTTCCTTGGCCTTCACATCATAGGCACAATCGCCGCAATAATCGCTCATCCGGTGGATATAGGCGCCGCTGGCCGCATAGGGCTTGCTCGCTAGGAGGCCGCCATCGGCAAACTGGCTCATCCCGATGGTGTTGGGCATTTCCACCCATTCATAAGCGTCGGCATAGACCGCCAGATACCATTCATGCAGCGCGTGCGGATCGATCCCCGCCAGCAGCGCGAAATTGCCGGTCACCATCAGACGCTGGATGTGATGGGCATAGGCTTCCTCGCGGGTCTGGGTGATGCAGGCGCGCATACAGGCCATCGGCGTTTCTGCGCTCCAGTAGAATTCCGGCAGCGGACGGTGGGCGTCCAGTTCATTGCTGGCATCGTAACCGGGCATCCGCCACCAGTAGAACCCGCGCATAAACTCACGCCAGCCGATGACCTGGCGGATAAAGCCTTCGGCGCTGTTGAGCGGCACCCGGCCCGCCGCCCATTCCGCCTCGACTGCGCGGCACATTTCCAGCGGATGGAGCAGCCCGGCATTGAGATAGGTTGATACCACTGCATGGCACAGGAACTTGTGGCCGCGTAGCATCGCATCCTGATAGGTGCCAAATTCGGGCAGGCCGACTTTCAGAAAATGCGCAAATGCCGCCTCCGCCTCTGCCCGTGTGACGGCAAACCAGAAGGGCTCAAGATCGCCGAAGTGATCGCTGAACCGGCTGGCGACCAGCTCCAGCACCTCGCGAGTTATGGCATCGGGCGAAAAACGCAGCGGCTGGGGCATAGGCGGCCCGCCAGTCGCGGGCTTACGGTTGTCTGCATCGAAGTTCCATTGACCTCCGGCGGGCTGCTCGCCTTCCATCAACAGACCGGTCTTGCGCCGCATCAGCCGATAGAAGTGCTCCATGCGGACGCTTTTGCGGCCTTGCGCCCACTGCGCAAAACCATGACGATCAGCCAAAAAACGCTCGTCGGGCAGCAATTCCGCAGCATTCCAGCCGCGCATCGCCTCCATCAGTCGCCATTCACCGGGTTCCGTAATCAGCGTCTTGGTCAAGTCGTGCCGCACAAGTGCCCGCTTCACCTCGCCTTCCAGCGTTCCGCTGTTGTCCGGATCGTCAAGCCGCACATAATCGACCTGCCAGCCCGCTTGCCGCAATTCCGCGGCAAAGTGGCGCATGGCCGAAAAGACAAAGGCAATTTTTTTCTGGTGGTGGCGGACATAGTTTGCTTCGGCCATCACCTCGGCCATCAGCACCACATCGCTCGCCTGATTGCCGGCCCGGAGCGCTGACAGGTTCGGTGACAATTGATCGCCGAGGACCAGGATCAGGCGCGGGGACATCGTCTACTTCTTCGTTAAATGGCGGCTGAACTCAGCTTGCCAGCTTGAGCAAGCCCGCCAGGCCAGGTTCGGTCAGCTCAACGCCAGCGCACACATGCCGACATGGGCGAACACGGCAACAATGGCAGCGAACTTGACCTGCCTGGATTCAAAATATTGTAGCATCATCAACCTCCGTTGCATTCCAATTTAACCATTGCCGCTGGCAGGCGCAGCCCGAGTTAGGGGCGCACGCGAACCGGGAACATTTCCGGACGGGTCGCCGCTGCGGAATAAGTCGCGACGGTAATTGCCGCCGCACCGATCAATACGATGTGGCCGAGCAAACTGACTGCCAAGACAGTGTAACTGCCAACGGCTATCCCGAAAGACAGTGCCCAAAGCCAGCCGAGCAGTTGGAAAACCATGTGCCTCACCTGCATATCGGGAATATGGCGAAGCGGGCTCTGATCATGATCAAAAATGAAGTTCCAAATAAATACGACAAGATTTTTCATGGCACCGCTCCGTTTGTTATAATTATTCCTCGATATTTTGACCGACGAAAGATGTTCCAGTCAGACGAGCTTAACTTAAACCTAGAGAAGCTCGGGAGAGCAGTTGTGCAGAGGTATCAGGACCATTGGCTGGAATACATATGTCCATTGGGGCATGTCAGGGATACGGCGGCCTTGGTGGCAGCCGCATTGAGACGTTCTCATCCCGGGTCAGGCTCGCGCGCCGCTTGCAGGCACGTATCAAGGATTGCTGCTTAGCTTGGCCGGTGCTGCGCCACCGACCGCGGCTTATGCTGGCACCTGATCTTGATTGAGGCAGCGTTGGGCCAGCATCCGGCCAGACAGCCACGCGCATTCTATGCGGGGGCCGAGCAACCAGTCGCCGCAGACGCCCAACCCAATACCCGGGTTCCACAAGGCTCCATCGCCGGTGCCTGCCGAAAGAGCGTAGCGCCAGCGATGCGAAACGGCGGTAACCGGCTTGGGCACCGGGCAGCCGACCGCATCAGACAAAGCCGCACAAAGCATCACTGAGACGTCGTCGGGTGCAGCCTCGATATGGGCGTGGGACCAGCACCTGCTACCCTGCACCACCCATGCCTCGGGTCCCTCGCGGCCGGGCTTGGCGCTGTTGCGGGCGGCCCAGCTGATGTCCCCGTGGTTGCGGATCACCGAGGGCACTCCGACCAGCGACTGATCGAACACCAGCATCGTAGTCCAGCAAGGCTGGGACCGGGCCATGAGGGCGATCCGTGCCATCGCGAAATCGTGCAGCGAAAGAATCGCGGCAGCCTGTTCTGCCGGGATCGCAATTACGACGGCGTCGAACGGTCCGATCTCGCCCGACTTGTCCATTAGCCACCATTGATTGCGCCGGCGAGCCATGCCCGTGATCAGCTGGTCCCAATACACCGTATGAGCCGAGGCCATCTGCTTGACGATCGCATTCATCCCGGGAACGCCGATCCACGCGTCGGCACCAGCAGCCGGCCATGGCACCGCGATCCCCTGATCGCGCCATGCGCCAACCAACGCCAGGAAACCGGGATCGCGCGCAGTGAGATATTGCGCGCCGTGATCGAAGGCTACCTCGCCCAGCAGTGTCTGCAGCCGGCGGGTCGCGGTGCGGCCGCCGGGCCCGCGACCCTTGTCAAACAGCGCGACAGAGTGTCCGGCTGCGACCAGCGCATCAGCGCAGGCAAGGCCTGCCATGCCCGCGCCGATGATTGCGTAATTCATTGCTGGTCAACAATTGTTCATCAGCGCCAGAACTTCCTTGCGGCTGTCTGGATTGTCGAGGAAGCAGCCCAGCATCCGGCTTGTCACCATGCTGACCCCGTGGGTCTTCACGCCGCGTCCGGTCATACAGCCATGCTGCGCGTCGATCACGACGGCAACACCCTGAGGCTTCAGATTGTCCCAGATCGATTGGGCGACCTGCGCGGTCAGCCGCTCCTGAACTTGAAGCCGCTCGGCAAACCCGTGCAGAACCCGCGCCAGTTTCGAAATTCCGACGACGCGCTGCGCTGGCAGATACGCGATCGAGGC
>JANOFJ010000171.1:0-9792 GCA_031413595.1 Novosphingobium sp. | reverse complement strand
AGCGGACCAATAGCTTCGTCGAAGAGCGTGATTACGTTGATTATATCGAGGCTGCGGATGCGCGCCGGTCACCCGGCGAAGTCCTGAAGGTGATCGCCCTGGGTACCGCGGCTGGTAAGCTTCGAGCCAATGACGTGTTCGTCTCCGAATCTCGCACGATTGCGAATCAGCGGCTGGCTGCCGACAAGGCTTCGCTTCCAGCGTTTGAGCGCGACGCCCGTTCGGCCAAGGCGACTGCAGCAACCGCGATGGCCGCTGCTGACGCATTCCTGAGCTATGACGATTTTGCCAAGGCAGCCGAACTCTACGCGATTGCCGAAGCAAAACCCGGCGCCGACAAGGATCGCGCCAACACCCGCCTGGCGATTGCGCAGATCGGGCTTGGCCAGATTGCGGAAGCCAAGGTAACGCTGGCCAAGGTCAATGGTCCGCGCAAGACGATGGCGGGGCTTTGGTCGATCTATGCAGCATCGCTGGCCGCCAAGCCTGCTATGTAATTCGAACAGCATTTCATATTGGGGAAGGACGGCGGGCAACTGCCGCCCTTTTCTGTTGCGACCCGCTATTCGACCGGCAGAAACTGACCTGCAGTCTCATCAAGCAGATGCAGCACCCCGTCGGAAATTGCGAAAAATGCACCACGGAGTTTTAGTGTGCCTTCGCGTTCCTTGCGCCGAATGCATGGAAACGTGCGTAAATTAGCGAGACTGACTTCGACGGCCGCCTGCTCCATCGCGCGCTGCGCGGCGTCACCATGAGTGCCGTGTGCCGCAGCGACCGTGCCACGCGCCTGATCGAGCAAACCAATCCAATTAGCGATGAAGCCGCCTTCACCAGGTTCCGCACCGTGCATTTCGCGACTTAGCGCAACGCTGCATCCACCGCACATCCCATGCCCCATGACCAGAATCTGGCGAACGCCGATAACCTGAACTGCAAATTCCAACGCGGCAGAAACGCCGTGATAACCGGGACTTGTCTCAAATGGAGGAACCAGAGCTGCGACATTGCGGACAACGAAGATTTCACCGGGATCGACATCGAAGATCTGCGCTGGATCAACCCGGCTGTCAGAGCAGGCGATCACCATCAGCCTGGGCGATTGCCCTTCCTTGGCCAAACGATCGAACCGCTCCTTCTGGGTTGGAAAAGCCCCAGCCCGAAAGCGGTGATAGCCCTCGATCAGGGCTGCAAATTCAGGCATTCAGAATCGTTCCCCGCGGATCACTTCGACATCCCACATGGTGAGCAAAAGCCCATGGCTGGTGAGGATCGGAGCTAATGCTTCAGCCAATGCAGACGCCTTTTCCGGTGATGCAATCGACAGGATCAGGGATTTGTCAGCCCCGGTCACTCGCTCTTCGTGCCAGCGGCCTTCGCGGCCACTACCCGAAGTTACTGGAAGCACGCTCCACCCGCTTATACCGGCCGTGTCAATCGCAGCTGTAACCCGCCGAACAAGTGGGCTGTCGACCAGAATTTCAATGCGCTTGCGGATAACTGTTTCGATCATGGACAAGCCTCAGCCGCCGGCCAGACGGTTCGCCAGGGCAGCGAACAGACCAATACCGACCAAGATGTTGAACGGGAAGGTCAGAGACAAAGACATACTCAAATAGATGCCTGGATCAGCTTGGGGCAATGCCAAACGCATCGCCGCGGGAACTGCAATGTAGCTGGCGCTGGCGCAAAGGATACCAAAGCCCGCCGCAGAGCCAGGATCAAGTCCAATCGCGGTGCCTATCAAAACGCCAAGCATGCCATTGAACAACGGGAAGGCGATGGCCAGCACAGCCAAGCGCCAGGTCAAGGCACGCGCGTCCATCAGCCTCCGAGCAGCGATCAGCCCCATGTCGAGCAGGAACAGGCACAGCACACCTTTGAAGCCGCTATCAAACAATGGCTTCACATCTGCAAAGCCCTTGGGCCCCGCGATTGCGCCGATTGCGAAACTGCCGAGCAAAAGCACAACCGATGCATTGAGGAACACTTCGCGCCACAACTCTCCTCGCTCATGACCACCATCTGCCTGCCCTTTGCGCGCCAGCATCAAGCCGGTTAGAATCGCAGGAGTTTCCATCACGGCTAGCACTGCCACCATATACCCGGCGGGCGGCATCGCCATCACGCCGAGAACTTCATTGGCGGTAACAAATGTCACGACACTTACAGAACCATAATGCGCAGCAACCGCGCCGGCATTGATCTGGTCAAGCCGGGCAAAATATCGGAGCGCCGCGTAAGCAAGCAGAGGTATCAAGAGGCTGGCCGCGATCCCGGCAAGCAGGGCAAACGCAATCTCTGCGTCGATCCCGGATTTTGCGACAGCAACCCCGCCTTTCAGGCCAATCGCGGCCATCAAGTACAGCGACATGCCTTTGGCCATCGCTTCTGGAATCGCGAGTTCGGAACGCAAGGTCGCGGCGAGCAGTCCCAACACGAAGAACAGAATGACCGGCGAAGTGAAAGTTGAGAGCGCCGCATGGTCCATGGCAGGTTTGGTAGTCGTAACAAAATGGCAACGCAAGTTGCAGGACCGCGCCATTGGCAAACGCGGCCAACGCGACTAGATCGGCTTGTGATGACCGCATTTCAGACAAACTCCGCCGCTCCCTCGGAACGCCAGCGCAAGCCTGACTGGATTCGCGTCAAAGCCCCCACCAGCAAGGCCTATGGCGAAACCCGCGCATTGATGAGGGAACTCAACCTCAACACAGTGTGCGAGGAAGCTGCTTGTCCCAACATCGGCGAATGCTGGACCAAGAAGCACGCCACTGTCATGATTCTGGGCGATGTGTGCACCCGCGTCTGCGCCTTCTGCAACGTCAAGACCGGGATGCCCCGTGCGGTCGATCCGCTGGAGCCCGAGCATGTCGCAACGGCCGCTGCCAAGCTGGGGCTTGAGCATATCGTGATCACATCGGTTGACCGGGACGATCTGCCCGACGGCGGTGCCAGCCAGTTCGTCCAGGTGATCGAGGCGCTGCGGCGCACGACGCCTGGGACCACCATCGAAATTCTCACGCCCGATTTCCGCAACAAGATGGAGAGCGCGGTCGAATCGATCGTGTTGGCGGGGCCCGACGTTTACAATCACAATCTTGAAACGGTTCCGCGGCTTTACCCGACGATCCGCCCCGGCGCGCGCTATTATGCGTCATTGCGGCTGCTCGAGCAGGTCAAGCGGCACGATCTTGGCTTGTTCACCAAGTCAGGTGTGATGCTGGGATTGGGCGAGGAGCGTCTCGAAGTTCATCAGGTGATGGATGACATGCGCTGTGCCGGAATCGATTTCCTGACGATGGGCCAGTATCTCCAGCCAACTCCCAGGCATGCCAAGGTGATCGATTTCGTGACCCCGCAGGCTTTCGCCGCCTATGGTGCTATCGCGCGGGCCAAAGGCTTCCTTCAGGTCGCATCCAGCCCACTGACGCGCTCAAGCTATCATGCCGGCGATGATTTTCGTGCGATGCGCGCGGCGCGTGAAATTCAGCTTTCAAAATTGCGCTGATGCCGGGTATTCGCGAAGTACGCCGAATGCCCTGGTCGGCCGAGCAGATGTTCGATCTGGTCGCCGATGTGGCCAGATACGGCGAATTTCTGCCCTGGGTAGTAGCAACCAGAGTCCGCGAGGATAGCGAGACCGAGATGGTCGCTGACATGCTTATTGGTTTCAATGCCCTGCGTGAAAAATTCACTTCACGGGTGGAAAAGCGTCGGGCCGAACTGATCAAGGTCCATTATGTTGATGGTCCACTCCGCGATCTCGACAATGTCTGGTTATTTTCCGCTCGCGAGGACGGCGGCTGTGACGTTGATTTCAACGTTGAGTTCACTTTCCGCAATGCAATGTTTGAGCGTTTGGCCGGACAGTATTTTGAACGCGCTTTCCGCAAGATGGTGGGCGCTTTCGAAACCCGCGCAGAGGTGCTTTACGGAAGCAGCAGTTCCAGCGCGACCAGCGTCGCCTGATACCGCACATCGGCGCGGCTGGTGGCGTCGAGAAAACGCTCTTCGGCGGTAACTTCATCACTGCCGCGGATAGCGCGGGCGAATACGACCGTGCCGACCGGCTTTTGCACGGTTCCGCCGTCGGGGCCGGCTATGCCGCTGATCGCCACAGTCACATCGGCGCTGCTTTTTTTGAGCGCGCCTTGCGCCATTGCCCAGGCGCAAGCGATCGAAACAGAACCAAATGTGTCGATTATATCGCTTGAAACGCCCAATAATTCGTGCTTGGACTCATTCGAGTAAGTTACAAAACCCCGGTCCAGCACGGCCGAAGATCCGGCGATCTCAGTGATCGCCGCTGCGACGAGCCCGCCAGTACAACTTTCGGCCAGCGCAATGCTTCGGCCAGCAGCGCGGTTTTCTGCCACCACACGGGCTGCCAGCGCAATGATCTCGTCAGGAAAGAGGCTGCCAGAAATCGGGTTGGCGGGCATCAGACGGGACAGATGTTGAACTGGCCAACCTTGGCTTTGCCGTTCTTCGCTCCGAAACCGGCGGCCAGTCCAATCAGCTCCGCCGTGCTTTCTGCGGGCAGGGGAGCAAGTAGCATGACCAGCCGATCAACCGCGCTGCAGCGCGTCGTCGGCAGTTGCTGGCCGACCATGCCCTGGATCAGGCCATCGAGCATTGGCTGCAATGCATCGTCGGACATTAGTTTGAACACGTCTGCTGCCTGGGGATTGGTGGCGGCACCGATTTTGATAAAGGCAGCCTTGGCGCCCGGCCAGGATGACGCTTTGCGGGCTTCATAACGCGAAGCGAGCTGAACGCCGTCCTTTCGCAGGAAAGCTTCGCGCGGCAACACGCCGGCACAATGCTGAGCCGTGCCGCGAATCATGCTCGGCAAGGCGTAGCTCGACAGCGAGGTGAACTCGCTGGAAGTCAGGCACGGCGCTTCAGCGGCCTGGACGGCAGCTGGCGTCACGGCCAGCGCGGCGGCAAGAACGGCGGTAATACGGCGCATTGGCAAAGGTCCTTAGTTGAGGAACAGAGTGGCGACGGCTTGCGCGGCGATCCCTTCCGCGCGGCCAGTAAATCCAAGGCGCTCGGTGGTGGTCGCCTTGACGCTCACCGCCGCAATGTCAACGCCCAGCAGCTCGGCGAGCCGGCTTCGCATGGCATCTCGGTGTGGACCGATCCGGGGCGCCTCGCAAATCAAAGTGACATCGACATTGCCGACTGTGTAACCTGCCTCAGCAGCAAGAGCGACAGCGTGGCGCAAAAACCGGTCCGACGAAGCGCCGCGCCATTTGGCTTCGCTGGGCGGAAAATGGCTGCCGATATCGCCCTGTCCAATCGCACCGAGCAGCGCATCGACCAAAGCATGGATTGCGACATCGGCATCGCTATGTCCGGCAAGGCCTTGGGAATGCTCAATCTTTACCCCGCATAGCCAAAGTTCCTCGCCGTCGGCCAAGCGGTGGACATCATAACCGCTGCCAACCCGCACCGCGGGCAGCGCAGAGCCAAAGTCACTCGCAAAGGTCAGCTTGCTCAAACATTCATCTCCCTCAACCAGCGCCACGGCCATCCCGGCAGCGCGGGCGATCTGGGCATCGTCGCCTGCGTCCGCTGGACCCTGCCACGCCCGGTGCGCGGCAAGTATCCTGCTAAAGCGGAACGCCTGCGGCGTCTGGACCCTTCGCAGAGCCGAGCGATCAGCCGGATTGCCCATCAGATCGCCAGCTGCTTCGGCTAAGCTGTCGACAACTGCCAGAACCGGGATGGCTCCGGGCTGAACGGCAAGGGCGGCGATGAGCCGCTCGATCACCGCGCGGGTCAGGGTCGGGCGAGCGGCGTCGTGAATCAAGACATTAGCCGGAGCGCCGGTTTCAAGCGCTGCAAGGCCTTTGCAAACCGATTGCTGCCGTGTTGCACCGCCGATTATGAACCGAACACCGGGGATGCCGTCGAGTGCAGCCCGGGCAATTGCGTCAGCTCCGTCAGGGATCACCACGATGATCGGAGAAATGCCTGCTGCGGCAAAGGCTTCGGCCGAATGGCGGACCACAGGTTTCCCTCGCCAGCGGGCGAACTGTTTGGGGACGTCCTGGCCCGCGCGCAGGCCGGCACCCGCCGCAACGATCACGGCAGCGGTATCAAGGAAGGGGGTGACAGGATCGCTCATACTAACCGCGCGGGTAATCGCTTGCCGTCAAAGGGGCAATCCACTATGCGCTGCCCAAATTTTAGGCACTGACAATGAACCCGCTTCCCATCCCGCCGGAACTGGTTCCGATCAACATCGGACTAGTGCAAGTCAACTGCCCGGTGATCCTCGCCCCGATGACGGGCGTGACCGATATGCCGTTCCGCAAGCTGGTCCGGCGCTATGGCTCGGGTCTGAATGTGACCGAGATGATCGCCAGCCCGGCGATGATCCGCGAAACGCGTCAGTCGCTGCAAAAAGCGGCGTGGGATGCGCTGGAAGAGCCGGTTTCGCTCCAGCTCGCCGGCTGCTCTCCAGCGGAAATGGCCGAGGCGGCCAAGCTCAATGCCGATCGCGGCGCCGCGATTATCGACATCAACATGGGTTGTCCGGTCAAGAAGGTTGTCAACGGCGATGCCGGATCGGCGCTGATGCGCGATCTCCCGCTGGCCGCCGCTCTGATCGAGGCGACGGTCAAGGCGGTCGACGTACCAGTCACGGTCAAAATGCGGATGGGCTGGGACCACGCCTCGCTCAACGCCCCCGAGCTGGCCCGGATTGCCGAAGATCTGGGCGCAAAAATGGTGACGGTCCACGGCCGCACCCGCAACCAGATGTACCGGGACGAGGCAGACTGGGGCTTTGTCGCCCGCGTCAAGGGGGCGGTCTCGATACCGGTGATTGTTAATGGCGACATTTGCGGGATCGAAGATGCGGCGCAGGCGCTGAAACAAAGCGGCGCGGACGGGGTGATGATCGGCCGCGGTGCTTATGGGAAGCCGTGGCTGCTGGGCCAGGTGATGCATTGGCTGCGCCATGGTGCCGCCTTGCCGGATCCGACAATCGATCAGCAGTTCGACCTGATATTAGAGCATTACGAGACGATGCTCGATCATTATGGTAGCGAAACCGGGGTCAAGATGGCGCGTAAGCATCTGGGCTGGTACACCAAAGGACTGCCCGGATCAGCCGAATTCAGAAACCGGGTGAACTTCATTGATAATCCAGTGGAAGTGGTGCGCTCGCTCAGCGCCTTTTACGCACCATTTCTCCAGCGCGAAGCCGCTTGATGTCTGCAACTGACGCCAAGCGTCAGCTTGCCAGCCTGTCGCTGGCAGTGCTGCTGCTCGGTCCGGACCAGACCATCGCCTCTGCCAATCCTGCCGCTGAACAGTTTCTTGGCCAGAGCAATCGCCGGCTTGTCGGACGGCAACTTGCCGAGTTGCTCCGCTTTGATGAGCCCCGCCTGACGGAAGGCCTGGCCGATAGCGAGGCGCAGATTTCTGCCCGTGCAACAGGCGTTTTCCTCGTCGGTCAGGGAGCGCGGCAGATTGATGTGACGATCACACCGATGATCGACACGCTTGGTTGGCAAGTGCTCACCATTCATGACATCAGCAGCGTCGGCGCGATGGACGAGAGCCTTGGCGGTGACGGTGAAGTATTGCTGCGCGCGCCGGAAATCCTGGCGCATGAGATCAAGAACCCGCTCGCCGGAATTCGCGGTGCGGCCCAGCTTCTTGGGCGCAAATTGCAAGGTGCGGAGCTGGCGCTTACCGGCCTGATTACGGGTGAAGTAGACCGGATCGCCAAGCTGATCGACCAGATGCAATCGCTCAGCAGTCGCACGCCGCAAATTCTGACGCCCTGCAATCTCCATGAAGCAATCCGCCGCGCCCGAGCGGTGCTTGATGCCGGAGGACTGGAAGCCAAGGGACAGGTACCAGCAGTGGTCGAGGAGTTCGATCCTTCGCTCCCGCCGGTGCTGGGCAATATCGACGCGCTGGTGCAGGTTCTGATCAACCTGCTCGCCAATGCCAACGAGGCTTGCCGCAATGGCGCGAAGCCGCAAGTGGTTATCCGCACTCGCTTTGCCAGCGGACTGCAATTCCACCCCTCTGCGCAGGGCAAACCGGTTCGCCTGCCGATCGAACTGCGCGTTTCGGATAATGGTCCGGGTATCGATCCGGCCATGCGCGATCACGTCTTTGAGCCATTCGTGACCACCAAAAAGAGCGGGCAGGGGCTGGGGCTTGCGCTCGTTCGCCGGCTGGTGATCGATATGAACGGCCGCGTGAACCACGATCGTGACGAGACCGGAAAATGGACCCATTTTCGCGTTCATCTGCCGATGGCCAACGATGTGCGCCGCACCAATCGGGAGGAAGCAGCATGAGTGTGCTGCTGGTCGAAGACGACGAGACCATTGCGATCGTAATCGCCGCTGCGCTTGAGTCGGAAGGCTTCCCGGTCACGCGCTGCGCCAGCATAGCAGAGCGAGACCGGCTGCTGTCCCAAAAGGATTTCTCGGCTCTGGTCACCGATGTGATGCTGAGCGATGGCGACGGGATCGAAACGCTCGGTCGCGTGCGCGAGCAGTTCCCCGCGCTGCCAATCATCATCCTCTCAGCCCAGAACACCCTCGATACTGCGGTGCGCGCCAGCGATACCGGGGCGTTTGAATATTTCCCCAAGCCGTTCGATATTGACGAGCTGGCACGAACAGTTCGTCAGGCGATCGGGACCAGCACGACGGGCGTTGTGGGAGAGGAAGATCCAACCCTGCCAGGCTTACCGCTGGTTGGCCGCAGTGCGCCAATGCAGGCGGTTTACCGAATGATCACGCGGGTTCTGCGTAATGATCTGACTGTACTGATTCTTGGCGAAAGCGGCACAGGAAAAGAACTGGTAGCAGAGGCGATCCACCAGCTTGGCGCGCGACAAGCCGGACCATTCGTGGCGGTCAACACCGCCGCCATTCCGGCCGAGCTTATAGAAAGCGAACTCTTCGGTCACGAAAAGGGTGCCTTCACAGGTGCGGTAGCGCGTCACATCGGTAAATTCGAGCAGTCTGCCGGGGGGACTTTGTTCCTCGATGAAATCGGCGATATGCCGATGCAGGCGCAGACCCGGCTGCTGCGGGCGCTGCAATCAGGTCGGATTCGCCGGGTCGGCGGACGTGAGGAAGTAGCAATCGACACGCGGATAATTGCGGCCACCAATCGCGATCTTGAACCGATGATCGCTGCTGGCACCTTTCGCGAGGACCTTTACTACCGCCTCAATGTGGTCCCGATTACCTTGCCCGCCTTGCGTGAGCGCGCTGATGATATTCCCGCGCTTGCCCAGCATTTTCTGGTTCTGGCCGCCAACGAAGGCTTGCCGCGCCGGCAACTTACTCCTGATGGCGCAGAATTGCTGGCCCGTCAGCCGTGGCGCGGCAATGTTCGAGAACTGCGCAATTTCATCTACCGCCTGGCTTTGCTCGCAAGGGAGGAACGGGTCGATGCAGAAGCCCTTGCCCCGCTGCTGGCGCGAGCAATACGTTCGGGCGAAGAAGCGGACCGCGGAGCAGGATTGGACGGCGCCGTGACGCGTTGGCTTGAAATCGAACGTCCCGCCTCAGGCACGGTCTATGACACAGCACTGGCTGCTTTCGAACGGCCTTTGTTCATCGCGGTCCTCAAAGGAACCGGTGGAAATCAGCTGCGGGCTGCCCAAATGCTAGGAATTAATCGCAATACATTGCGCAAACGGTTGTCCGATCTCTCGATAGAACCGGAGGCCTGCGCACGTCTGGATTGACGGGAATGTCCTTGCATTAGGGCAACAGTGGTGTTGTAAGCTGGCAA
>JANOFJ010000170.1:0-9441 GCA_031413595.1 Novosphingobium sp. | reverse complement strand
CTCGGCCCCCGCAAAGAGCTGTTCAAAGACCTTTGATAATCGCCTGAGCCTTGCCCCGTCACGAAAACCGCTGGCAACGTCGCGGCTAGTCAAAATGCTAATTGTTAGCTGGCCTGCCGCTCACGTAGGGCACGGCTCTTGCTCAACCACATCGGGAGTCCGGTCATCGCTATCCAGAACCGCAGAGTCTTTATCAAGCGACGCCCCGACGGGATGCCGGTCATTGATGATTTCGGGCTTGAAACTGTCACCATCGAGAAGGTGCCGGCTGGCCATGTTGTTGTGAAAGTTGATACGCTTTCGGTGGACGCTTGGATCCGGACCACCCTGAGCGATGCCGGGATGCATGAGACCGCAGGGCTCGGCGCAACGATTCCGGCGCTTGGCGTGGGCCAGATAGTTGAAAGCAACGCCGATGCGTTGTCGGTCGGAGACTGGGTTTTCGGCTTGATGTCAGCGCAGACCCACGCGCTGTTGCCGGCAGCCGCGCTGCGCCGGCTCGACCTGCAGGACGGCTTGGCACCGCGAGATTTTGTGGGGCCTTTGGGGGTTACGGCGGGACTGACAGCCTGGGTCGGATTGATCCGCGTTGCCGAGGTGCAGCCCGGCGATGTCGTGGTTGTTTCGGGCGCTGCAGGCGCGGTCGGCTCGGTTGTGGTGCAACTGGCCAAAGCGCGCGGGGCCTATGTGATCGGCATCGCGGGCGGTCCACAGAAATGCCGTTATCTAACGGAGCAGCTCGGCGCAGATGCGGCGATAGACTACAAAAACAGCGATATAGCCGGGGAATTGGTAAAGGCCGCCCCCGATGGAGTTAATGTATTTTTTGACAATGTCGGTGGCGAAATTCTCGACATCGTGCTCGACAACCTCGCGCCTGCCGGTGCCCGGGTCGCGATTTGCGGGGCAATCTCACAGTATCAGCATCTCGACGACGTCCGCGGGCCGAAATTGTACCTGCGTCTGGCGGAACGCAACGCTGCCATGAAGGGCTTTGTGGTCAGCTATTATGAAGCGGACTACCCCACAGCGATTAAGGAGATATCCGGACTGATGCTTGCGGGAAAGCTGAGTCTGCAGGAACATGTCGTTGAGGGGATTGATCGTTTTCCTGAGGCGCTTTTCATGTTGTTCAGCGGCGGACATCTTGGGAACCTGGTTGTTCGGCCCTGATCAGCTTCAAAAGCTGCATGCACTTTGAGTGGATGCAGCGGTCGTGCCTGGCGGCGGATCATTTTGTTATCACGGCGCGTTCACCAGAACGTACCCCTCAAACACCGCTGATCACGGCATGCCTAGTTGACCTTGCCCTGTAACGTGGCATTGTTTCCGTCTTGGAGAGCAACCGAATTACGGTGCAGCGGGAGGGTCTGATGCGGAATTTGCGTTTTGCGGCGATATTGACGCTTGGAACGGCAGTGCTGGTATCGGGCTGTGACCAGATCAAGCAAGCCGCCGCGGGCTCTTCTGCCACCGTCGCGGAAACCGAATTCCCTGAACGTGTGTTGTGGGGAGATACCCACCTCCACACCTCCAACTCGGTCGATGCGTTCGGATTTGGCGTCCGCCTCGGGCCCGAAGAGGCCTTGCGTTTTGCCCGGGGGGAGGAGGTTACCTCCAGCACCAACCTCAAGGCCAAGCTCGCCCGGCCGCTGGATTTCCTGGTAATCACCGATCACTCCGAAGGCCTGGGCGCCACCAAGGCACTGTATGACGCGCCCCGCATGATGATCCGCGATCCGCAACTGCTGCGTTGGCATGACATGATGCACGAAGGTCCGGCAGGTTCGCTACGCGCCACCGCCGAGCTGCTTGACGCCCGCGCAAAAGGCACCATGCCACTGGCACTGCAAAACGATGCGGACGCAGACAAGCGGACCAAGTCCATCTGGCTCGACCATCTAGGGATTGTTGAGCGCTATAATGAACCGGGCAAGTTCACGGCCTTCATGGGCTTTGAATATACCATGATGGACGGCGGAAATAACCTCCACCGCAATGTCATCTTCCGCGATGGCAAGGATCTTGTCAGCACCGTCCTGCCAGCTTCGGCGGCGGGCCTCGTCGCGCCCGACAAGCTATGGGACTATATGGACGCCTATGAGAAATCGACCGGCGGCAAAGTGCTGGCGATCCCGCATAACTCCAATGTCTCCAACGGCCTGATGTTCATGCTGACCGATCCGACCGGCGGGCCGATGAGTGCAGACTATGCCCGGCGCCGCGCGGCGCGCGAGCCTGTGGTTGAAATGACCCAGATCAAAGGCGACAGCGAGGCGCATCCGTTCCTCTCGCCCAATGACGAATTCGCCGGATTTGGCGTGGCCGGCTGGGAACTCAACAATCTGCTCTCGACCCAGCCCAAGACCTCGAACATGTTTGCCGGCGAATATGCCCGCGAGGCCTTGAAGCGCGGGCTGGCGATCGAACAGCGCACCGGGGTCAATCCCTACAAGTTCGGGATGATCGGTTCGACCGATAGCCACACTGCGCTGGTCACCGGTGACGAGGACAATTTCTTCGGCAAGCATACCGGAAACGAGCCGAGTGCGGCTCGGGCGATGTCCGAACAGAACCTGGGCACCCGCAAGGGCCGCTTCGGCTGGCACTATCTCGCGGGCGGCTATGCCGGGGTATGGGCCAAGGCCAACACCCGCGCGGCGATCTTTGACGCGATGATGCGCAAGGAGGTGTACGCCACCACCGGTCCGCGCATGACTGTGCGGGTATTCGCCGGATGGGACTTCAAGGCCGATGACCTGAAGGGGGACTGGGTGCGAGCCGGCTATACTCGCGGTGTGCCGATGGGCGGAAGCCTGGCCCCGGCCAAGGGCGGCAAACCGAATTTGATCATCTCTGCACTGAAGGATCCGATCGGCGCCAATCTTGACCGGGTGCAGGTGATCAAGGGCTGGGTCGACAAGGCAGGCATGACGCGTGAGAAGGTGTTCGATGTCGTGTGGAGTGACATGGACAAGCGCAGGGCGACGGGCGGCAAGGTTCCAGCGGTGGGCGACACTGTCGATCTGACAACCGCGACGTACCAGAACTCCATCGGTGCGGCCTCGCTCACCACTGTGTGGACCGATCCCGAATTCGATGCCGCGGTGCGGGCCTTCTATTATGTCCGGGTGATCGAGATTCCGACCCCGAGCTGGCCGGCCTATGATGCGGTGCGTTACAAGTTGAAGCTGACGCCCGACGTGCGGGTCAAGCAGCAGGAACGGGCCTACACTTCGCCGATCTGGTACACGCCCGTCTAGTGACAATGCAGGAGCGTGCAGCCGCGCTGCTGCGCGAACCGTTGGTACATTTCCTGCTGGCCGGGATGGTGGTGTTCGCGCTGCTGTCAGGCCGACCTGCCGATCCGGGTGAACGGCGGATCTCGGTGGATGAAGCGGTGGTGGACCGCTTGGCGAACCGCTGGGCCCAGACCTATCGCCGGGCGCCAACGCCTGAGGAGATCGACGGGCTGATCGGCGATTACGTCAAGGACCAGGTCTATTACCGCGAGGCGCTGCGGCTGGGGCTCGACCGCGATGATGAGGTGGTGATGCGCCGGATGCGCAGCAAGATGATCGCCACCTCGACCAGCGAAGCCGAAGCTGTCAGCCCCACCGATGCTGAGTTGCAGGCTTTGCTGGACCGCGATCCGGCGCGTTATGCACTCGACCCGCAATATACTCTGAGCCAGATCTATCTCGGAAGCGATGATGCGGCGGCCCGAGCCACTGCGAGCGAGTTGCTTGGCAGATTGCGCCAAGGTGCCGCGCCCGCTGGTATGGGCCGCCCTGCCCCGGTGCCAACGCTGTTTTCAGCCGTACCGGCAAGCCAGCTGGCCAGCATTTTCGGAGACGAGTTTGCTGCCGCGCTCCGCACTGCGCCGACCGGCGGCTGGACCGGTCCGATCGGCTCGGGCCTTGGTCTCCATCTGGTGAAGATCGACGCCCGCAAGGTTCCCGCTGCTCCGCGTCTGGCAGACGTTCGCCCACGGCTGGAGAATGACTGGCGCTCTGCAGCGATCAAGCAGGCCGAGGAAAAGACCTACCGTCAGCTGCTCGAGGGCTACGATGTCGTGATCGAGCAGCCGCGATGATCCGGTTTTTGGCATGCTTGCTGCTATTCGCCTGGTCAGGGCCAGCCCGCGCCGATGAACTGCGTCCCGGCTATCTCGAGCTGACCCAGCGCGATGCAAGCCATTGGGATCTGATCTGGAAGGCGCCGGTGTTGGGCGGGCTTGCCACCCGGTCGCGGCCCGCGCTGCCCGATTTCTGCAAGGTTACTCCGGGGCCAGTGCGCCTTGAAGGGGCGGCGCTGGTCACTACTGCCAAGCTCGATTGCGCCCGCTCGATCGATGGCACCAGCATCGGCCTGACTGGCATGGAATCGAGTTTCACCGATGCGCTGCTGCGGGTCGCGCCGCTCGGCCGTCCGGTTCAGGCCGAGCGGCTTACGCCTGATCGGCCGATGGTAACGATCAAGGCCGTGCCAGACCGCTGGCAGGTGGCGCGAACCTATACGCTGCTGGGTGCCCAACATATCCTGACCGGCTACGATCATCTGTTGTTCGTGGTCGCACTGGTGCTGCTGCTGACGCGCGGATGGGTGGTGGTGCGCGCCGCGACCGCCTTTACTATTGCCCATTCGCTGACTTTGGCCGGAACAACGCTCGGGTTCTTCGGTCTGGCTCAGGCTCCGGTAGAGGCACTGATCGCACTATCGATCGTGTTCCTGGCGGCCGAAATCGCCAAGCAAAAAGATGGCAATCCGCGTTTGTCCGAACGCATTCCATGGGTGGTCGCCTTCCTGTTCGGGCTGCTCCATGGCTTCGGCTTTGCCGGTGCCTTGCGCGAAATCGGCTTGCCCGAAGGCGATGTTCCGGTGGCGCTGCTGACTTTCAATCTTGGGGTCGAGGCGGGCCAGTTGGCAATCATCGCGGCCTGCCTTGCGCTGATCGCACTGCTGCGCCGCTTCGCCCAGCCCACGCTCCGCCCCGCGACGGTGCTGACAACCTATGGGATCGGCACCATCGCCAGCTTCTGGTTTATCGAGCGGCTGGTTGGCTGAGGCAACGCCCCGGCTGCACGCCCTGGATGCCCTGCGCGGAATAGCGGCGCTGTGCGTGGTCGCGTTCCATGCTCACGGAGTGTTTGGCGGCTTTCCTCACCTGTTTGCCAAGGGCTATCTGGCGGTCGATTTCTTCCTGATGCTGAGCGGCTATCTGATGGCCCGGACAAGCGAGCCGCGCCTTGCCGCAGGGCAATCGCCGCTTCGTTTCATGGTTTCCCGCTATCGCCGGTTCTGGCCGATGATGGCCCTGGGATCGTTGATCGGGGTGCCATATCTGTGGGTCCGGGCGGGCGACTTTGCTCATTTCCTGCCGGTGCTGATCGCCAATTTCCTGCTCCTTCCCTGGCCGCTCGGCCGGCTGATGTTCGCGCTCAATATTCCGGCCTGGACGATCTTTTTCGAGCTGGTCGCCAATACGGTCCATGTATTCGCGCTGCGCAGCCTGCATGTCCGCACGATTGCCGCACTGGCGCTGTTCGCTCTCGGGGTGACGATTGCCGTGCTCCTGTCATTCGGCTCGCTTGACCTTGGCGCGCGGCCGGAGAATTTCCTTGCCGGATTTCCGCGGATCTTCCTCGCCTATCTGATCGGCATCCTGCTGCACCGGCTGGGCATTGCAATGCGCGGACCAGCGCTGATTGGTTGGCTGGCCCTGATCGCCCTGCCCGGCGCCATGCTGGGCAGCTGGTTTGGCGGCCTCAGTGGCTGGCAATTTGACCTCGGCTTCGTGCTGCTGGTCTGCCCGTTCGCGATCCTGGGCGGATTGCTGCTGACCCGGCCGATGAGACTGGGCTGGTTGTCGGGCGCAATCTCGTTTCCGCTGTTTGCGGTGCATATGCCTGTGCTTGAGGGAGTGCGCCAACTGGGCCTGGGGGTTATGGCTGCGGTCCCTGCGGCAATCGGCTGCGCGCTCATAATCGTGTGGTGGACAAACCGCCCGCGCCGCATAAAGCTGCCTGAGCAAATTTTAGGAGAGTAAGTGTGGGCACCCCTGACCTTGTCGAAGCCCTGGTCCTGTACGAAGCCGATGGGGCCGGCATTGTGACCCTGACGCTCAACCGGCCGGAAGTGCGCAATCCCATTTCCGAGCCCGACATGATCGAGGCGCTGCTGGCGGCGCTTGATCGGTTGGAAGGCGATCCAACCGCACGCGTGGCGATCCTGACCGGAGCCGGCAAAGGCTTCTCTTCGGGCGGGAACATCAACGCCATGAAGCCCGGCAAGGGACTCAACGCGGGCCTCCCGGCGCGCACCCGCGGCAATTACAAGCGCGGCATCCAGCGCCTTCCACTCGCTTTCGCCGCGCTGGAAGTGCCGATCATTGCCGCGGTAAACGGCCCGGCGATCGGTGCCGGGCTCGATCTGGCCTGCATGTGCGATCTGCGGATCGCCGGAGAAAGTGCCAAATTCGCCGAAAGCTTCGTCAAGCTGGGGATCATCCCCGGCGATGGCGGAGCGTGGCTATTGCAGCGGGTTGTCGGCTTTTCCAAGGCGGCAGAAATGTCGTTTACCGGCGACATGCTGAGTGCCGATGAAGCCTTGGCTTGCGGGCTGGTTTCACGCGTGGTGCCCGACGACGAATTACTCAATGCCGCCCGGGCGCTTGCCGTCAGGATTGCCGCCAACCCGCCGTTCGCGGTGCGGATGACCAAGCGGCTGTTGTGGGAGGGCCGCCGTGCGGATCTTGCGACAGTGCTGGAAATGTCAGCCGCGATGCAGGCTGTCGCCCACGCCACCGGCGACCACGAGGAGGCGGTCGACGCTTTCCTTGAAAAGCGGCCACCGCAGTTTAAAGGCGATTAATAAGTTTAAATGTGATGGCATCTTGCCATATCACATTTTGATGTGATACTTCACGAATCATGTCAAACGCCATCATCGAAAAAGTCCGCCGCCTTGTCACCGAAGGAGGCATGTCCCGCTCAGGTCTGGCGCGCGCCGCCGGGCTCCACGCCAACAGCCTGCGCGATTGCACCGAGGCTGAGTGGAACCCGACCGCAGACACGCTTGGCAAGCTCGAACGCGCGCTGTTTGACAGCGACGACACGCCGGCACTCGTATCGATTGAGGAAATCATCGAGGAAGCCCGCAACGGACGGATGTTTATTCTTGTCGATGATGAGGACCGCGAGAATGAGGGTGATCTGGTTATTCCCGCCCAGATGGCGACTCCCGATGCGATCAATTTCATGGCCAAGCATGGCCGCGGCCTGGTTTGTCTGACGCTGACCAAGCAGCGGGTTGGGCAATTGGGGCTCGAATTGATGAGCCGGCTGAACGGGACGCGGCATGAAACCGCCTTCACCGTCTCGATCGAAGCCCGCGAGGGTGTTACCACCGGCATTTCGGCTGGCGACCGCGCGCGGACCATCGCGGTAGCAATTGACGCCTCGAAGGGGGTTGCCGACATCGTCACTCCGGGGCACGTATTCCCGTTGATCGCGCGCGACGGCGGCGTGCTGGTTCGCGCCGGACATACCGAAGCTGCGGTCGATATCTCGCGCCTTGCCGGGCTCAACCCTTCGGGCGTGATCTGCGAAATCATGAACGAAGACGGCACCATGGCACGGATGGATGATCTCATTCCCTTCGCCCGCCAGCACAGCCTCAAGATGGGCACGATCCGCGACCTGATCGAATATCGGCGCCGCAACGACCATTTGGTCCAGCGAGTCAACGAAGTGCCGTTTACGTCGGATTATGGCGGCGATTGGCGGCTCATTACCTATCGCAACAAGGTCGACGGGACGGACAGTTTCATTCTGCAAAAGGGTCAGGTGGATGAAAACGCGCCCACCCTGGTCCGCGTCCATACCTTCTCGCTGCTGGATGACATGCTGGGCCAGCCGGGCCCGCGGAAACGCACCCTGCAACGCTCGATGGCCGAGATTGGCCGCGCTGGAGAGGGGCTCATCGTCCTGCTCATCCGCCCCCGCGAGAGCGAGCCACTGGTCGGCGGCGAACTTGCCCCTGACATGGACCTACGCAGCTATGGCATCGGTGCGCAAATCCTTGCAGACATGGGGGTGCACAACATGATCCTGCTAACCAACGCGCATCGCAATGTTGTTGCAATCGAAGGCTATGGCCTCAACATCGTCAGCGAACGCCCGATTCCCACGGAGTAATTAATGGCTAAATTTCTGATAGTTGAAGCTCGCTTCTACGATCACCTCAACGATATGCTGGTGACCGGCGCCCGTGCGGCGCTGAAAGCCGCCGGGCATCAGGTAGAGGTGATCACGGTGCCGGGCGCGCTTGAAATTCCCGGCGCAATCGCCCTCGCCGATCAGGCCCAGCTCTATGACGGCTTTGTCGCGATCGGCGTGGTGATCCGCGGGGAAACCTATCATTTCGAGATTGTCGCCGGCGAAAGCGCGCGCGGGGTCATGGCGCTGACCATGGACGGGGTTGCGATCGGCAACGGCATTCTCACGGTCGAGAACGAGGAACAGGCGTTGGTCCGGGCCGATCCGAAGCAGAAGGACAAGGGCGGCGAAGCAGCCAGAGCCGCGCTCGCCATGCTCGCTCTCAAGGAGAAATTCGGATGAGCAAGCATCCTTCCATCAGCGGTATTCCGCTGGTCCTTGGCGGTAATGTGTTCGGCTGGACGGCCGACCGCGATACCAGCTTCGAGGTGCTCGACGCCTACTACGAAAACGGCGGCCGGATGATCGATACCGCCGAGGCCTATTCGGCTTGGGTTCCCGGGCACAAGGGCGGCGAGAGCGAGACCATCATCGGCGCATGGCTGAAATCGCGCGGTGTGCGCGACAAAATGCGGATTGCGACCAAGACCAACGTCATGGGCACAGCTGGCGGGCTTCGGCCCGATGCACTCAAGGAACACCTCAACGCCTCGCTGGAGCGATTGCAGACCGGCTACGTCGATCTCTATTACGCGCACCGCGATGATCCCGAAACACCGCAGGATGAAGTGGCGGGCGGCTTCCACGAATTGCTGAGCGCAGGACTTATCCGTGAAACCGGGGCATCGAACTTTTCCGCCGAGCGACTGTCGGCAGCCTTGCGGGCCGCCAAATCAATTGGCGTCAAAGGCTACGGCGTGCTGCAAAATCAGCTCAACCTGCTGGAACGCGGCGATTATCCCGAGGCATTGCAGAATGTCTGCATCGCCAACGATATCGCGATGCTGCCGTTCTGCGGGCTCGCCAGTGGCTATCTCACCGGCAAATACCGCAAGCCGGCGGATTTCGACAAATACCCCCGCGGCGAGCGGGTTCGCGGCTATGCCGAGCCCGGCAAGAAGTTGCTGCCGATAATGGACCGGATCGCCGAGGAGAACGAGGCGACGTTGGGCCAGATCGCGCTCGCATGGCTGCTGACCCAGCCCGGTGTGGCCGCCCCGGT
>JANOFJ010000169.1:0-2213 GCA_031413595.1 Novosphingobium sp. | reverse complement strand
TGCCTCGGCAATCTCGACCGAGCGGTCGGTTGAGCCATTGTCGCCCACCACCACCTCGCCGATAATGCCGCGCCGGGCGAAGGCATCGAGCGCCTTGGCGATGCAGATCCCCAGCGTGCGCTCTTCGTTGAGGCACGGGATGATCGCCGAGACCAGCGGCGCGTCCGGACTGTCGATGCTCGCATTGCCCTTCGCGGCCCGATCAACCTGGATAGCCGCAAAGTCTGACATGTTGCCCATCACGCTCATCAATAATTGTCCATCTTCCAGCGAAATCGCAAACCGAGACACAGGTCGAACGATGCCCCGCAGCCTTCGATCGGACTTAGGGTGAACTGGTTATTTAATGCTTAACAAAGGATAAATAGCGGCCCCGCCGCCCCCTCGCTCGTCCCCTCGTTCCTCCCCCCAAAACACAAACCATTTTCCTACACTCCCCGTCTGAGGCAGGTTCCCGCCCCTTTCCCCGGAGGCTCCTCATGATCGACCAGTCCCGCATACCCGCCAAGCGCGGCACGTTGCCCGTGTTCACCCCCGTCCCGCGCGGCCGCATCCGCCACGATGGCTGGACGCCCGAGCGTCAGCGCAATTTCATCGAGGCGCCAATTCTTAGCAGAGTGGGGGCCGATCTCGGCAGCGGCCGCGCCGCCGCCCATGCGATCAACATGACGCCGGAGGGCGCCTACCTGCTGCGCCGCCACACTGAGGCGGGCGAGTTCCGCAAAGCGTGGGAGGCCGCGATGGAGAATTCCGGGGACAGTATATCTAATTCGAATCCGAGTTCCGGGAGCGCGAGCGCCCTCACGTCATGCTTTCCCGCTACGCAATTCCGCTGCAGAAATCCGCACCGGCTTGCCGCCGCGCACCATGACGATAGCGGTATCGGTCTGGATCGCGGTCTGCCGAGCCGAGGCAGCCGCGCGGCGCATGGCTGCGAGCGAGCCGCGAAGGTCGACGTTCTTGGCCTTGGGCAAATCTTCCTGTTTCACGGGTTTTCGCTCCATTCCAGCAAAGCGGGTTCCATACCGGTATTGTCATACAACGCCCAATCGCTGACCGCCATCTTGTAGTGGTGCTGGAAATTTACCAGTCCACTCGCGAAGCGGCGACGGATTATGTTCGCCGGGATATTGTGACCGCCCTGTTGAACGCGGAGTGCCACCCGCTCGACTGCGGTCTCGACATTGGGCAGGCTTAGGAAATAGAGGCTGACCCGATAGCCCTGCGCGCGCCATGCGGCAATATGGCGCAGATAGGTGAGGCCGGACAGCGTGGTCTCGAAGGCAAAGCTCTCTGCGCGCCGGGCGCAGATGTCGATTTCTTCCAGCATCAGCCGCCCGGCCCGGATCGCGGCGGTTTCGGGCGCGAAGGCGGCAAGGCCAGCGGCGATCGCATCGGCGTTGATGAAGCGCGGCAGACCGGCTTCCATGGGGAGGAACGAGCGGGCGAAGGTCGTCTTGCCGGCGCCGTTGGGCCCGGCGATAATGATGATCTTTTTGGGTGCGGGGGCGGTCATGGCTTTATTTCCAGTTCCTCTCCATTTTCACGCGGTGCAAATGGGGAGGTGGCAGTCCGCAGGACTGACGGAGGGGAAATAGCGAGAGGTTGGATACCCCTCCACCACCCTTCGGGCGGTCCCCCTTCCCCCTTGTGCTTCGCAAAAGCGGGAAGGATCAAACGGGATCACTCCTCACCCATCCTGAGCGCGGCAATAAACGCTTCTTGCGGGATGCTGACATTGCCGTACTCGCGCATCCGGGCCTTGCCCTTTTTCTGCTTATCCAAAAGTTTCTTTTTCCGAGAAATGTCGCCGCCATAGCACTTTGCCGTGACGTCCTTGCGCATTGCCTGGATGGTTTCGCGGGCGATGACTTTGCCGCCGATAGCGGCCTGGATCGGCACTTTGAACAGGTGGCGGGGGATCAGGTCTTTGAGGCGTTCGCACATGTGGCGGCCGCGTTCTTCGGCGACGCCGCGGTGGACGATCATGCTGAGCGCGTCGACCGGCTCGTTGTTGACGAGGATGCTCATCTTGACGAGGTCGCCCTCGCGCAGGCCGATCTGCTCGTAATCGAAGCTGGCATAGCCGCGGCTGATGCTCTTGAGGCGGTCGTAGAAATCGAACACCACTTCGTTCAGCGGCAGTTCGTAGGTCACCTGCGCGCGACCCCCGACATAGGTGAGGTCGCGCTGGATCCCGCGGCGGTCCTGGC
>JANOFJ010000168.1:0-3704 GCA_031413595.1 Novosphingobium sp. | reverse complement strand
TCGCGGCAATCCTCACCCAAAGGCACTTCCTCGGGCATCCAGTGGATCTGCTGCTGACGCTTCCACATTTCATAGGCCCACGGATATTCGAAGGGCTTGTAAGTGGCGCGGGCTTCAAGAAGAGGCATTGGATCGGTCCTGTATCAGACGTAAAAAGTGGAAGGCGGGCAACGGATCGTCACTGGCACGCCAGACATTCATCATAATCCGTGGTTGGCAGTTCGTACTTCGCAGGTTCAGCGGTGTTGTCCGCCTCGACCCCGCCGGCGAATCCGGCGCGCTGGACCGACTTGGAACGCAGATAGTAGAGCGACTTGATCCCCCGCTCCCACGCCTGGAAGTGGAGCATCGCCAGATCCCATTTATCGACATCGGCGGCGATATAGAGGTTGAGGCTTTGCGCCTGATCGATGAACGGCGTGCGATCGGCCGCGAATTCCAGCAGCCAGCGCTGATCGATCTCGAAGCTGGTCTTGTACACCGCCTTTTCCTCAGGCGAGAGGAAATCGAGGTGCTGGATCGAGCCGCCGTTCTCGAGGATCGAATTCCACACATTGGTCGAATCCTTGCTCTTCGAGCCGAGCAGCCGTTCGAGATAGGGGTTCTTGACCACGAAGCTGCCCGAGAGCGTCTTGTGGGTATAGATATTCGCCGGGATCGGCTCGATACAAGCGGACGTACCGCCGCAGATGATCGAAATCGAAGCGGTTGGCGCGATCGCCATCTTGCACGAAAAGCGCTGCATCACACCCATGTCGGCAGCGTCCGGGCAGGCGCCGCGTTCCTCGGCCAGCATCATCGAGGCCTCATCCGCCTTGCCCGCGATGTATTTGAACATCTTGAGGTTGAGCGCCTTGGCCATCGCGCTTTCAAAGCCGATGCCCTTCTTCTGGAGGTAGGAATGGAACCCCATCACCCCCATGCCGACGCTGCGCTCACGCATCGCCGAATATTTCGCCCGCGCCATTTCTGGCGGGGCACGATCGATGTAATCCTGCAGAACATTGTCGAGGAAGCGCAGCACATCCTCGACGAAATTCTTTTCGCCCTGCCATTCTTCCCAGGTCTCAAGATTGAGCGAGGAGAGGCAGCAGACCGCAGTCCGGTCATTGCCGAGATGGTCAATCCCGGTCGGCAGCGTGATTTCCGAGCAGAGGTTCGAGGTCGAGACCTTGAGCCCCAGATCACGGTGATGCTTGGGCATCATCCGGTTCACCGTATCGGAGAAGACGATATAGGGCTCACCCGTGGCGAGGCGGGTTTCGACCAGCTTCTGGAACAGCGAGCGGGCATCGACCGTGGCGCGGACCGAGCCGTCCTTGGGGCTGCGCAGGTGGAACTCGTCGCCAGCGCGGACCGCTTCCATGAAATCATCGGTCAGCAACACGCCGTGGTGCAGATTGAGCGCCTTGCGGTTGAAATCGCCCGAGGGTTTGCGGATTTCGAGGAACTCCTCGATCTCGGGATGCGATACATCAAGATAGCAGGCGGCCGAACCGCGCCGCAGTGAGCCTTGCGAGATTGCCAGCGTCAGGCTGTCCATCACCCGCACGAACGGGATGATGCCCGAGGTTTTGCCGTTGAGCCCAACCGGCTCACCAATCCCGCGGACATTGCCCCAATAAGTCCCGATCCCGCCGCCGCGCGATGCAAGCCAGACGTTCTCGTTCCAGGTGTTGACGATCCCTTCGAGGCTGTCCGAGACCGAATTGAGGTAGCAGCTGATTGGCAGACCGCGGCCGGTGCCGCCGTTCGACAGCACCGGGGTGGCCGGCATGAACCACAGCTTGGAGATATAATCATACAGCCGCTGGGCGTGTTCCTGATCATCGGCATAGGCATCCGCGACCCGCGCAAACAGATCCTGATACTTTTCACCGGGCAGCAGATAGCGATCGTCGAGCGTGTCCTTGCCGAACAGCGTCAGCAGCTCGTCGCGCGAATGGTCGGTCACAATCGTGAACCGGCGCTCGGCAATCGCCTTGCTGTCTTCATACTTGGGCGCGGTGACGGCCTTGGCGAGCGCTTCCACGCCCAGCTGGGCGATCAGCTCGGCAGAGCCTGCATCGGTCTTTTCGGTCATCGCCACTGCCGGGCCATTGCCCACCTCCTTCTTCCCGATCACCGGGGCGTCAGCTTCCGCAATCGCGTCTTCAACTTCGGCCATGCTCGGCTCGTCTCCGTTCCTGAAATCCACTTGTGCCCCCAACCCCTAAAACTGATACCCAAACGAAACCCGCGCCCCCGCGATGTTCCGTATTCGTTCGAATCGGCGGGCAAGCAGCCAACCTAGCAAATTAACGGAGGTTCCGGGGAAAAACTTATCCCGGATTTGTCCCCCGCACAGCTTTCAGAGGGAATTTCTCTATCCCGAATCCTCACCGCCAACGCGAACTGCGCCCCCGGGTCAAAAACTAGGACTAGATGGCCCCCCAATTGCCGAACCACTACCTATAGTGCCTCAACCAGCTTTACGCGCAAGAGGGTAAATCGCTCAGTAACCACGATTGGCGCTTGCCGGGCGCTCAGAACGCTCTGCTGCAATGCAGCGACGCGCGGGAAAGTCTGGACTGTCGAGCAGTGCAAGAGTCAAAGTGAATCTGTGAAAAAATTTTTGTCCGGGGACAGTGCTTCGGGGCGGTTGACTCAGGATCGAATCAGGCCCGGCAACGATATTGCGCAGGGCACTTTCCGGCAGCCAAATCCGGGGCTACGCTCGGGCCTCAATCAGGAGACCCATACGCATGCTCAATATCATCGGCGCAATCATTAGCGGGCTCATCGTCGGCGCGCTGGCGCGGTTCTTTTATCCGGGTGACGTGCCGATGGGCTGGGGGATGACAATCCTGCTCGGCGTCGGTGGTTCGTTGCTGGCAGGCCTGATCGCCAACCGGGGCAATGGCCAAGGCTTCAATCGCGGCGGCTGCCTCGCTTCGGTGCTGGGCGGGATGGCGCTGATCTTCATCGGCCGCTATTTCGGCTGGGGCTGAGCGCCAGCCTAAACCGCAACCTCGGCGATCTTGCCGACGATCTCGTCGACCAGTTCCAGCGGCAGATCGTGGCCCATGCCGGGGATCAAATGCAACGCCGCGCCGGTGATGCTGGCGGCGGTATCCTTGCCGCCTTCCACCGGCACCAGTGGATCGGCCAACCCGTGGATCACCAGCGTGGGCGCTGTGATCTTGCCGAGCAGCTCGCGCCGATCGCCGTCGGCCACGATCGCCGCCATCTGCCGCAGCGCACCGACCGGGTGGAAGCTGCGGTGAAAGTCGAGTGTGGTCTTTTCGCGCAGCCGCGCTTCGGGCGCGAGATAGGCTGGGCTGCCAACCGCGCGCGCTGCCTTTACCCCGAAGTCGACAATTGTTGCGAGGTCCGCCTTGAGCGGTCGCTTGGTCAACACCGCCATCGCCTCAGGGGTCGCGCGCGGCAATCCGCGCCTGCCGGTGGTTGACATGACCGAGGTCAGCGAACGGGTCCGCGCCGGATAGCGCGCCGCAACATGCTGCGCGATCATTCCGCCCATTGAGGCACCGACGATATGGGCGCGGTCAATCCCCAGCGCATCGAGCAAGCCAACCGCATCATCGGCCATATCGGAGATGTAATAGGCCAGCCGAGGCCGCAACCCGAGCAGGCGTGTGAGCACCACCTTTGGCAGATTGGGCTTGCCGGCTTGGTCAAAATGGGTCGAAAGCCCAATATCG
>JANOFJ010000167.1:0-2306 GCA_031413595.1 Novosphingobium sp. | reverse complement strand
CCAAAAGTGCATCGATCTGGGCGATCATGTTGGTGGTGGTCAACCGGGTGTCCAGCACGCCGCTCGCCATGCCCTGGCTAAAGCGGACAATCGCATTGTCGATCACCTGGGGAAAGGCCTGGTCAAGGCTCAGATTGCGGCGATAGTCCGCTTCATTGCCATACTTGGCCGTCCCATCCTTGGCCATCAGCGAGGGGAACTCGATATGCAGGCCGCCAAAATGACTCAACGGCCGCACGGCGGTCAGCGCCAGGACATCGGGCTGGAGCCAGGATTCCTCCTCGCGCTTGTCGCGGGCAAAGATGTCATAGGAAATCTGGCGCTCGCCGCTCAATCTGGCGCGGTCGATCCGCGTCAGTGCCGAGATGCTCTGGCGCACCGATGCCAGCGACGCGCGGGCCTGGGCATCGGTAAACTGGCGCGACAGGCCTGCTGCATCGACCTCGCCGCCGCGATACAGCAGGTTGAGCGGATCGAGCGCATCGCTGCGCCGGGCATCGTCGCGAAACAATGCCATCAGCTCTGCATCGCCAGCTGCCGCCGTGGCCTGCGGTTGGGCAATCACAGGCGCGGAATTGGGTCCAGCGGCAACCCCGGCACAGCCTGCTCCAACCGCAGCGAAGAGCAACAGCGGTACCTTGCGCCAAAACTTCATTTTTACCCCCATTTGCGTGTGCGATACCATTTGGTGATCACATATTTGACCCCGCGCACCACCGGCATGCCGCAGTGCATCGTGTCATCGTTAAGAACGCCGTCGGGCCGCGCGTTGTTCCAGATAATCATCGCCCCCTGCTGCGGCGGGATCGATACGCCGATCCGGGTGAAGTCGGTCGTCCCGCCTTCCTCGACCTCGTTGAGATAGACCATCGCCGTAAAGCAGCGCTGCCCGCCGCGCCGGGCTTCGTCCTTCCAATAGGACGCCTTGGAGAAAAACCAGTCCATGTGCGGCTTGAACTCTTGGCCGGGCAGGTAACGCTGCCCCTGGATCGTCTCGCCATTATCGTGCGGCATCCCCAGCAGATCGTCGATCCGTCGTTCCACCATCCGCACGAACGGATCGCTGCGGACGACATCGCCCGAATAGCTGGTACGGAAATTGGCGCCATAGCCATGATCGAACACACGGCTCGGCTTGGCCACCACATCGATCATCGCGATCAGCTGCTGGCATTCGGCCGGGCTGAGGAACTGGGAGACGGCCCATATCTCTGCCTGCTCGACCGGCACTTTCTGCACCGATGGATCTGCGGCAAGGCGATTGCGCACAGCGGTGCCGACGCGGGTCAGCGCCGACTTGTCCGGATAGGGAGAGGTTGCGGTGGCGGACATTCAAGGGCTTGGTTAATGGGTTGGCGTTGCCGGACTGCCTATCGGGATTGCCGCGCAGGGCAAGCGGAAAGCATCTTGCTAGGCTGATCGAATTGCGCCAGTTTCGAACGCATGAACACCATCACCCCACCAGCCACTCTGGCAGCCAGCCGCTATTCCCGCGGCGCCATGGTCTTTCATTGGACCATCGCAATCCTGATAATACTGAATGTCGTCGGCGCGTTGGTGGCCGAGGACTTGCCCAAGGCCGAAGCCGCGCAGCTTATGGGCAACCACAAAGCGATCGGCATTACTATCCTGATTCTCTCGGTCGGACGGCTCCTGTGGCGTTTCACCCATCCAGTTCCGCCCCTGTCCGCAGGCCTGAAGGCGTGGGAAGTGGCGCTGGCCAAAATTACCCATGCCTTGTTTTACGTCCTGATAATCGCGATTCCGGCCAGCGGCTGGATGATGCATTCTGCCGGGACGGGCGGAAAGTCTGTGCCGTTCTTTGGACTGTTTTCATATCCGGGCCTCCCGTTCGCGCAGGACAAGGCAACCGCAGGCGTGTTCAAGGAATTTCATGAGGTGATGGCCTTTGCCATGCTGGCGCTGCTTGTCCTTCATGTTGCCGCAGCGCTGAAGCATCAGTTCATTGACCGTGATGGTTCGATCTGGCGGATGCTGCCGGGCCGAGGCTGAGCCGCATATGAAAAAGCCCCCGCATTGCTGCGGGGGCTCCTTCGACCGGTCCACTCACCGGCAAACTTTGCGCATCTACCAGAAGAAGTCGTAGATCACGTCGACCACCTCGCCGCTGTAGACATCCACCAGCAGCGCATCGTCGTAATAGCGGACCCAGCGATAGGGACCATAAGCATCGGGCAGGCGGTACTGCCAAGGATCGTTGATCCAGTAGCGATTGCTGTAGAACAGCGCATCCAGCGAAAAGCCGATCCGCAAGCGGCGATAGCTATAGTTCCGATAGGGCGAAT
>JANOFJ010000166.1:0-10578 GCA_031413595.1 Novosphingobium sp. | reverse complement strand
GAAATGGGTTCCGAAAAGCGCGGCGAGACCCTATATGCTGGGCATGGCCGAAACACCCGAAAACACTCCCGACAGCATTCCTGCAAATATCCCCAACGCCAATGCTTATGGCGCGGATCAGATCAAGGTTCTCAAGGGCCTTGATGCGGTGCGCAAGCGTCCGGGGATGTATATCGGTGACACCGATGATGGCTCTGGCCTGCATCACATGGTGTTCGAAGTTTCGGACAATGCGATCGACGAGGCGCTGGCCGGGCACTGCGATCTGGTGACGATCGAGCTGAACCCCGATGGCTCGGTTTCGGTTGAGGACAACGGCCGCGGCATCCCGACCGGGATTCACGCCGAGGAAGGCGTTTCGGCCGCCGAAGTGATCATGACCCAGCTTCATGCGGGCGGTAAGTTCGAAAACACCTCTGACGACAACGCCTACAAAGTCTCCGGCGGACTCCACGGGGTTGGCGTTTCGGTGGTCAATGCCTTGTCCGAATGGCTGGAGCTGACGATCTGGCGCGACGGGGAAGAGCATTGGATGAAATTTGCCCACGGCGATGCGGTGGCGCCGCTGCGCGTGGTTGGCCCGGCGCCTGCCGGCAAGAAGGGCACCCGCGTCACCTTCATCGCCTCGACCGACACCTTCAAGAACGTGCTCGAGTTCGATTTCGAGAAGCTTGAGCACCGCTACCGCGAGCTCGCCTTCCTCAATTCAGGCGTCCACATCCTGCTGCGCGACAAGCGCCATGAAGAGACCAAGGAACATGATCTGTTCTATGAAGGCGGGATTGGCGCCTTCGTCAGCTATCTTGATCGTAACAAGGTGCCGCTGCTGCCCGAACCGGTGGCGATTGCATCCGAACGTGATGGCATCGCCATCGAAGTCGCGCTGGAATGGAACGACAGCTATTACGAAAACGTACTGTGCTTCACCAACAACATTCCGCAACGCGATGGCGGCACGCATCTGGCCGCGTTCCGCGCCGCGCTGACCCGCACGCTCAACAATTACGCCGAAAAATCGGGCATGATGAAGAAGGAAAAGGTCACGCTGACCGGCGATGACATGCGCGAAGGGCTGACCGCGATCGTCTCGGTCAAACTGCCCGATCCCAAGTTTTCATCGCAGACCAAGGACAAGCTGGTCTCCTCCGAAGTGCGCCAGCCGCTCGAAAGCCTGATGGCTGACCGGATGAGCGACTGGCTGGAGGAAAACCCCGCCAATGCCAAAGCAGTGATCGGCAAGATCATCGATGCCGCCGCTGCGCGCGAAGCGGCCAAGCGCGCGCGCGAGCTGACCCGGCGCAAGGGGGCGATGGATATCGCCAGCCTGCCCGGCAAGCTCGCCGATTGCCAGGAACGCGATCCCGCCAAGTCGGAGCTGTTTCTGGTCGAAGGCGATTCGGCGGGCGGCTCGGCCAAGCAGGGCCGTGACCGGCATTATCAGGCGATCCTGCCGCTCAAGGGCAAAATCCTCAATGTGGAACGTGCCAGGTTTGACCGGATCATCTCGTCCAAGGAAGTCGGCACGCTGATCCAGGCGATGGGCACCGGCATCCGCGACGAGTTCAATCTGGACAAGCTGCGCTATCACAAGATCGTGATCATGACCGACGCCGATGTTGACGGCGCGCATATCCGCACGCTGCTGCTGACCTTCTTCCACCGCCAGATGCCCGACATCATCCGCGCCGGGCACCTCTTCATCGCCCAGCCGCCGCTTTACAAAGTCGCCAAGGGCCGTTCGGAAGTTTACCTCAAGGACAATGATGCGCTCGACCGCTATCTGGTCGAGGCTGGATTGGCGGGCCGTATTCTGGAAACCGCAGGCGGCGCGCGCGGCGGGGCGGAGCTGGCCGGGCTGGTCGAACACGCCCGGCGGATGCGCAGCCTGATGGGCTTCGTCCCGCGCCGCTATGATCCCGCAATCGTCGAGGCGCTGGCGCTGGCCGGCGTGCTCAATCCCGACCCGGTCCCCGGCACCCGCGAAGAAGCATTGGTCAAGGCCGCGACCTGGCTCAATGTCGGTGACCGCGAGGCGAATTGGACCGCCTCCATCACCGAAGAGGGCAATGTCACGGTCCAGCGGCTGTGGCGCGGAGTTACCGATCATCATGTGATCGAAGCCGCCTTCCTGACCAGCGCCGAAGCGCGCAAGCTGGCACGGCTGGCTGGCGAACAGGCCGACGTCTATTCCTCCACCACCCATCTGGTGAAGGCCGGAGCCGAAGCCGAAGCGCCGGAGCCCGAAGTGAGCGACGAGGACGGCGAGGAAGAAGAAGCCGAGGCCATCGTCACCCGCCCCAGCGCCAATCCCGGCGGGATCACCCGGCCATCCGAGCTTTTGGACGCGGTGCTGGCGATCGGCCGCAAGGGCCTCTCGATCTCACGCTACAAGGGGCTGGGAGAAATGAACGCCGAGCAGCTGTGGGAAACCACCCTCGATCCCGAAAACCGCGCGCTGCTGCAGGTCAAGGTCGAAGACGCCGACGTAACCGACGAAATCTTCACCCGCCTGATGGGCGACATCGTCGAACCAAGGCGGGAGTTCATTCAGGAAAACGCGCTCAACGTGGCGAATCTGGACGTTTGATGGCGGGGTTATCGGGCCGGACGACCAAGCCCAACCCACGCGATCATCGCATCAATTACCTGATTGGTGGGATATTCGCGAATATCATCATCATTGGCGCCGTGCGATCTTTCACGCTCCCAATACCACCCTTGAAAATCGGTGTAGTGACCAAGGATACGTGAAGAACCGACCAGATTAGGCCAGCTTGGCGGACAAGCCAATCCCTTACACGTTTAACCGCATTGATATGGCTGCCACCGTGCGAATGAATGTCCCAGCCGGAGATGTCAGACAACGCCTTCTGGTAATCCCAGCGATCCTCTTCCAGAATCAGCATGGTTTTGTCAGCTAGCTGACCGTCACCGTAGCGCTTGCAGCCGAAATCAATACCAAGTTCAAATGGCATGTTGAGCCTAGAAAACTCCCCGACACCACGCGACTTGCACCGACTGAGATCATGAATGCTGAATTTGGAACCTCGTACCAGCTCGGTAATCCGGTCGAGCCGATTCGCAGCGTTATCAGGGTTTTCAGGGGCAATCCTTGGAACAAATCCAAGGTCGACTATGGCAAATGCTATTGCCTGAAGTATCGGAGCGAACTCTTCATCGAATGGACAATTGACAAAGACCGAGCGGTCAAACGGAGGGCTCAATCTTGACGCCTCGACCCATCGCGTTGATTGTCAAATGAACTGCTCCGAACGATCCGTCCGTCACGACCATGCACATAGAGTTCCGTGCGCTGATTGCGGGCGATTCTCTGAGCAACCTCAATCGCTTCGGCTTGAGTGCTATGCACGCTTGATGCCCGCGATGCGCCGGCACGCTTAACGCTCCAGCCACCTGAATTTGGAACTACATGCTGGCCTTGCTTGGGCATTCAACAAACCTCCGTTATACACTTGATACTAGCAGAATCGGAAAACTTCCAGCGCTGTTGTAAGAAACCGCCTCAACAACCCCTAAGCCGCACGCAACCCCTTGACCCCCAGCGCCCCGCGATCAGCGGCGCTTAACCCGTCAAACACCGCGTCGATGATCCGGGCGAGCTTTTCCTCGCTCAGCCTGGGCATGATCAATTCCATGACCGCGATATTGCAATAGGTGTTGACCATCTGGTTGACGAGGCTGAGTGCCTCATCGACCGACAGCCCATCAAAATAGCCGTCAGCCATTGCCTCGCCGATGATCCCGGAAAGGTAATGATCGCCAAGATCGATATAGCCGCGGATGACTTCGAAATGCTCGGTGCCCAGCTCACAATAGGTGGCGAAGACGACCGGATCGCGTTCCCATTCCGCCTTCATCCGCACGAACCTGCGGGCGAAGAATTCAAACATCTTGCGGCGCGGCGGCAGGTCTGAATTGACCACCTCCTCCATGATCGCGACCTTCGGCTGGAACCAGCGTTCGGCCACCGCCTCGATCACCTGCTCCTTGCTTTCGAAATAACGATAAAGGTTGGCGGTGGACATGTTGGCGCGGCCGGCCAGTTCGGTCATGGTCAGCGCATTTCCGCCGCGTTCCTCAACGATTTCGATTACAATATCGATCAGCTGTTCGCGTCCGGCGTCGATATCGGTTTGGGGGCGGGCCATCGTTGTCTTCCTCATCGCTGGCAGGGATTGCTGATTTATGACACTTTCCATCGTTTTTCAAGAAACTGTCCTATCCTAATGCAACACAGCGCCCGGACGACCTGTCGCGCTTGCTCGTGGCGGCACTTGCGCTAGGACTGAGCCATGAACTTCTCTCCTCGTTTCGCCCTCTTGCTCTTTCCTCTGCTGGCCGCTGGCTGCGCCGCGCCGATGGCCAGCCGCGCGCCGATTGCGCCGGTGACCGTGGGTATCCTCGCGATCAATGATTTCCATGGCGCGCTGGAGCCGCCCAAACAGTCAATTGTGGTGCCCGATGGCAAGGGCGATGTCATCCTGGTGCCCGCCGGCGGCGCGGCCTGGCTGGCCAGCGCGATTGACAGCGTTCGTGCCAAATATCCCCACCATCTGACCGTTTCGGCGGGCGATCTGATCGGCGGCACTCCTATAACCTCGGCGCTGTTCCTCGATGAACCGGCGATCGGAGTGATGAACCGGATCGGGCTGGACTATAGCGCGGTCGGCAATCACGAACTTGATCTTGGCGTTGAGGAGCTTCAGCGCAAACAGCAGGGCGGATGCGCCCAGCATACCGCGCGCAAACCTTGCCAGGTGGAACAGTTCAAGGGCGCGAAATTTCCGTTTCTGGCCGGCAATAGCTTCAAGCCGGACGGCACCACCCTGTTCCCGGCCACGGCCCTACGCCGCTTCGGTTCGGGGGCCGGCAAGGTGAGCGTGGGGATCATCGGCCTGACACTGAAAGGCACCGGCGGGCTGCTTCCGCCCGAAGTCTCGAAGGGGCTGACATTCGCCGACGAGGCAGACACCGCCAACGCGCTGGTGGCGGGACTGAAGACAAAAGGCGCGGACGCCATCGTCCTGCTGATCCATCAGGGCGGACGCACCATTGGCGCGCCGGGGCCGGACAGCTGCAACCAGCTGACCTATGAAATCGGCAAAATCCTCGACCGGCTCGATACGCGGATCGATGTGGTCGTATCGGGCCACACCCACTGGGAATATGTCTGCGACTATGCCGCCTATAATCCAGCCAAGCCGTTCCTGCTGACCAGCGCCGGGCTGTGGGGCAAGCTGGTGACCGACATCACGCTGGAGATCGATCCGGTCGCGGGCCGGGTGATCAGCAAACGCGCCCATAATGTAATCGTCCAGTCCCCCAGCTACGCCGCCCCGACCAGAACGATCGATAACACCGACCTTTATCCAAAGTTCGAAGCGCGCGCCGACATCGCAGCCTATGTTGCGCGCTATGTCGCAGCGGCTGCGGATTTTTCGTTGCGCAAGGTCGGGATGATTGCGGGACCGATCGACCGGGCGAGCGGGCCGCTGTCCAACACCGGCGGATCGCTGGGGATGCTGGTTGCCGATGCGCAGCTGGCCGCCACCACCGGGGCCGGGGCGCAAATCGCGCTGATGAATCCGTTTGGCGTGCGCCGCTCGCTTAATGCAGCGCCGGACGGGAGCGTCACTTTCGGTGACATTTATGCCGTCCAGCCGTTTGGCAATGAACTGGTGACGCAAAGCCTGACGGGGGCTGAGCTCAAGGACATTCTCGAACAAGGCTTCGACACCGACGGACCAGAGCAGGTACTCACCCCCTCGGTCGGCTTTGCCTATAGCTATGATCGCAGCCGGGCGGTGGGATCGCGGATTTCAGCCATGACCCTGAACGGCGCGCCGATCGACCCGGCACAGACTTACCGCATCACCACCAGCGCGTTTTTGGGCAATGGCGGCGACAGCTACCGCGGGTTCCTGAAAGCGCGCGACCGGGTGGTCGGGATCACCGATATAGCAGCGCTGGAGGCCTGGCTTCAGGCAGTCCCACCGCGCGCCGGACCAACCGAGGCGCGGACCACCGACCTTCGGCCCGAACTCAACCCCAATCGCGGCACTGCCCCGCCGGGGCAGAAATACCGCTGATCTGCGGCCACGGCCCCAATGCATAAGGGGGCGACGCTTTGCGCCGCCCCCTTTGGTCAAACAGGCTTGAAAACCCGCCGGCCTTACATCGCAGGCGCAGCGCGGCTCCACATCTGATCGGCAGTGAAGCCGGTGCGCGGTGCATCCTTGTCGGCGATCTTGTAAACCGCTCCGTCTGCGATTGCATAGACACCCTTGCCGCCAGCCGCATCGAGCAGGATGGTGCTGCCATCCTTGTACCAGCTGAAGGTGCCCTTCACGGGCTTGCCGTCTGCGCCGGTCCATTCATAAGTGTCATCCGCGCCGAGCGTCAGGGTCGTAACCTTCCCGTCACCACCGGTCTGATTGTAGGCGCCGGCGAATTTCAGCGTGGTGCGGGCGTTGGTTGCGACCGCTGGCATCACCGGCGCGGCAGCGGCATCGGCAGCGGCAGCAGCTTCGCTTTCAGCAGCGACCGGAGCAGCTTCTTTCTTGCAAGCAGAAACCATCGCCAGCGCGGCGAGCGGAAGAATCAAACGGCGCATCGGGAAACTCCTTGGGTTGTTGCAACTCTACGGGCCGGGACTCGCCGGCCGTGGACAGGCTATCACATACCCGTAACCGCGGTCCCGGCTTATTGTTTCGGCGGCAGCGGAAAAAATCCAGATGTCTTGGCAACATAGTCGGCATAGCCGGGGCGGGTCCTGGCCAGGCCTTTTTCGAGCAACGGCTTGCCCGACCATTTGGTGAGCGTGAAGGTCAGGAAGATCGGCCCGATCAGGCTGACCAGCGCCACTCCGTAACCCGCCTCGGCCGCAGCCAGCCAGATTCCCCACCAGACGCAGGCATCGCCGAAATAATTGGGGTGGCGGGTATAGCGCCACAGCCCGCTATCGAGCACTTTGCCCTTGCTGGCGGGATCGGCCCGGAACGCCTTGAGCTGCGCATCGCCGACCGTCTCAAACACCATGCCGACCAGCCACAATGCGAACCCTGCCCACGCCAGCGGGCCGATTGCGGCAGGCGCGCCGCTGGCCAGCACGCCCAGCTGCGCTGGCAGACTGGTGATGAACAGCAGTACCGCTTGCGGCGCAAAAACAACTGTCAGCGCTGCCCGGGCATAGCGCCCCTGCTCGCGTGCTTTGCCGAGCATCCGGGCATAACGCGGATCCTCGCCATGCGCGCGCCAGCGGGTGTAGAGATGCAGCCCCAGCCGCGTGCCCCAGATCAGCGCCATTGCCGCGATCAGTCCGGCGCGCGGGCCGGGATCGGCCAGCTGCACCCAGCTGACAACGGCCAGCAGCGCCATGCCAGCGCCCCACACCGCATCGATGAACGACACATCGCCGATCCGCGCCGCTACTTGCCACAGCACCAGCAGCGTGAGCGAAATCACTGCGGCATTGATCAGCAGACCGTCAACCATGCTTGCCATCCTCCAGCATCACATTGAAATCGGTAATCGCCCATTGCGGATTGCGCGGGTTGGAGCTCCGATAAAACTCGACGATCCTGGCGATATCGGCCTTGTAATCCCCGGTCGGCATGATCGCCGGGCCCAGCCCGCCGATTTTCTTTTTATAGTCCATGATTCCGATCACCAGCGGCACCCCGGCCTCGCGGGCGATGTGATAAAATCCGGTCCGCCATTGATGCACTGCCTGGCGCGTGCCTTCGGGCGCGATGACCAGCATGAATTCCTTGCGGCGCTTGAACTCATCAACCATCGCCTGAACGTAGTTACCCTTCGAATTGCGATCGATCATTACCCCGCCCATATCGAACATGAAGCGCCGCAGCGGCCAGCGGAACAGGCTGGTCTTAGCCATGAAGTGGGCTTTGAGATCAAGATCGGCGAGCAGGCCGAGCAGATTGACGAAATCCCAATTAGAAGTGTGCGGCACCGCGATGATCACGCAGCGGCGGTCCGCCGGCGCCTCGCCAATCGCTTTCCATCCGCGCAATCGGTAGAACGTCACCAGCACCCAGCGCGCAATGCGTGACAGCAGCGCGGGGGGTGGGTCTTGGTAGTCTTGCATGAATACTCCCGTGATTTGCACGCGAACCTAGCAGTTTGTTGAGTGAAAGCGAGAGGTGGTATTTAGGGCAAGCGCGACGATTGCCTCGGCCACGACCTTCACATCTTTGAGCACATCAGCAGCCGGAATCCTCTCCACCCGCCAGCCCTTGCCGGTCAGTATCGCATCGCGCGTGACATCCCGCTCAGGCCGATTGCCCATGTTATGCGAAATCCCGTCGATCTCGATAATCAGCCGCGCCTCGGCACAGGCGAAGTCGGCGACAAAGCCCAGGATCGGGAACTGACGGCGGAACTTCATGCCAAGCGGCTTGCCGCGAAGTTCCCGCCAGAGCAGCACTTCGGGCAGCGACATTTCGGACCGCAGCCGCCGCGCCCGCTTCACCAGCTTGATAGGTTGCCGCAGTATTTCAGGCTGTAGCGCCAATCTGCAATCCTCCCCGGCACGGGGAGGTGCCCCGCAGGGGCGGAGGGGTCCCACCTCTCCTCAAGCGTAGCGTCCAGCCGAGAGCTGGGCCCCCTCCGTCACGCCTCCGGCGCGTCACCTCGCCGTTCCGGGGAGGATTTTGGGGCAAACAATCAGGGGATTATTCCAGACCACAAGTCCTCGTGGCTGCCAGAATGGTTCTCCATTCCAGGCTTGGTGAGCCAGCGCGGGACCTCCATCCAGTTGTAGATTTGCCTAACAGGATTTTCGCGCCAGTTGATGTTGAATGCCCAGTAACGGCGGAAAAACGTCATTTCGTTGTATGGTAGATGATCGTGAATCCACCAGGCGAGCTTTTTCCAATCTCCATCATTTGGGAATCGATCATAGAAGCTTGGAACAACGACGCATGCCATCGCGCCCAAGTTACCGTCGGTGTCCTTCCGGTCCCAGATATGGTGAGCAGCATTGGAATCATTGGAAGCACAATTAAGGCCATTCGCAGCTCCAAAGCCATTCACTTCAGGAGAACGGTATGCCGAACGGATAACAATCCGGCCGAAAACATCCTGCAGCGGTTCGAGGATTTCTTCACAAAGCCGTGTGCCAGAAGCGATGGCGATTTCGGGGTTGTCTGGAATGTTCGAAAAGCCGTTGATCGCTGCGATGTCTGAATAGAGGAAATCGCGCATGAAGAACGATTTCGAAAGCCGCACGCGACCGAAATCCTCAAGCGTCCCTACAGATGTTGGTTTCCGCATAGTCACATCCTGAACACCCCGAACGCCGGACGATCCGGGAACGGGGCCTCCAAACTCGCCGCCAAGGCCAACCCCAGCACATCGCGCGTTTGCGCGGGGTCGATCACGCCGTCGTCCCACAGCCGGGCGGTGGCGTGATAGGGGTTGCCTTCGTCTTCGTATTTCTGGCGGATTGGGGCCTTGAACGCTTCGGCCTCGCGTTCGTCCCATTTCTCCGCATCGCGGTGGACGGTCGCCAACACGCTCGCCGCCTGTTCGCCGCCCATCACTGAAATGCGCGAATTGGGCCAGCTGAACAGGAAGCGCGGCGAATAGGCGCGGCCGCACATGCCGTAATTGCCCGCGCCGAATGATCCGCCGATCAGCACGGTCAGCTTGGGCACGGTGGCAGTCGCCACTGCAGTGACCAGCTTGGCGCCGTGCTTGGCGATCCCTTCAGCTTCGTACTTTCCGCCGACCATGAAGCCCGAGATGTTCTGCAGGAACAGCAGCGGAATCTGGCGCTGGCAAGCCAGTTCGATGAAATGCGCGCCCTTGACCGCGCTTTCGCTGAACAGCACGCCATTGTTGGCCAGGATCGCCACCGGCATCCCCCAGATATGGGCAAAGCCGCAGACCAGCGTGCTGCCATAGAGCGCCTTGAATTCGTGAAATTCGCTGCCATCGACCAGCCGGGCGATCACTTCGTGCACGTCATAAGGCGCGCGGACATCGTCGGGCACAACGGCGTAAAGCTCTTCGGCGTCATATTTGGGCGCGCGTGGCTCCTTGAGCGGCAGGCCATGCTGATGCCTTGGGCCAAGGTGGCTGACGATATCGCGGACGATCGTCAGCGCATGCTCGTCATTCTCGGCCAGATGATCGACCGCGCCGGACTTCTTGGCATGAAGCTCGCCCCCGCCCAGATCCTCGGCGCTGATTTCCTCGCCCGTCGCGGCTTTTACCAGCGGCGGACCGGCGAGGAAGATGGTGCCCTGCCCGCGGACGATAATGCTCTCATCCGACATCGCCGGGACATAGGCCCCGCCCGCGGTACAGCTGCCCATCACGCAGGCAATCTGGGGAATGCCCTTGGCACTCATATTGGCCTGATTGTAGAAAATCCGCCCGAAGTGATCGCGGTCCGGGAAAACTTCGGACTGGTGCGGCAGATTGGCCCCGCCGCTGTCGACCAGATAGATGCACGGCAGCTGGTTGGCCTCGTCAATTTCCTGAGCGCGGAGGTGTTTTTTGACCGTCATCGGGTAATAGGTGCCGCCCTTG
>JANOFJ010000165.1:0-5440 GCA_031413595.1 Novosphingobium sp. | reverse complement strand
GTCCGGGTGGCGGCAAGGTCCGAGCCGGAGTCCGGTTCGCTCATTCCGATGCAGAAGGCGAGCTCTCCGGCAGCAATCCGGGGCAGGAACCAGGCCTTCTGTTCCTCGGTGCCATATTTGATGATGCTCGGCCCGCTCTGGCGGTCGGCGATCCAATGCGCGCCGACCGGTGCGCCTGCTGCCAGCGTTTCCTCGACGATCACGTAACGCTCATAGGCCGAGCGTTCATGCCCGCCATACTGCTTGGACCAGGTCATCCCCAGATAGCCGGCCTGGCCCATCGCGCGCGAAAAATCGCGGCTGAAGCCGTACCAATTGTCGGAACGCTGGCGCGGGGTCCGGTCCTTGAGCTCGCGATCGAGGAAGGCACGAAATTCGGCGCGCAAACTCAGGACCGCCGCGCTGTCAGCGGGCGGGGCGGGGAAGGGAATAGCGCTCATAATGCGGTCACCATTGGCCAATAGCCCTGTGCACCGGCATCCAGCGCGGCGCTGCCGAGCAGACGGGCCCAATGGACCTGCCCGCCAAACTCATCGCGCCAGGTCCACAATGCGGTGGTAAAAAGATGGAGGCGGTGCTCGCGGGTAAAGCCGATTGCGCCGTGCATCTGCGTGGCGATCGAGGCGCCGGCGCCAGCCGCCTCGCGCGCGCGCAGCGTTCCTGCCGCGACACCCAGAAGATCGCCGCGGGCCAGCGCCTCGGCCGCGAGATCGGCGGCGGCGGTGGAGCAGGCCAGTTCGCCCGCGAGCTTGGCCAGCTCATGCTGGACGGCCTGATTTTTCGACAGTGGCTTGCCGAACTGGACCCGGGTGCTGGTGTGCTGCAGCGTCAAATCGAGCGCAGTCTCCAGCGCCCCGGCGATCTGGAAAGCGCGCAGCGTTGCGCCTTCGGCCAACGGATCATGGGGAAGCGGCGCGCTGGCGTCGATCTGCCAGTCGATTGCGATGGTCGGGCGCGGCTGGAAGGTCAGGGCATGGCCCGCTTCGGCAATAGTCCAGCCCGAGCGCGGGACGCGGTACAGCGTATCGCCCACGCCGAGCGCGAGGCAATCGAGCTGTTCACCCCAGGGGACGCGCGCGACGGTGCCGACCAGCCGACCATTTTCAACTCGCACATCATCCGCTCGGGTCAGGCCCGCCGGACCACCGGCCAACTCCAGCCCGGCCTTGGCGAGCAAGCGGTTAGCGCCCATTGTTTCGGCCACCGGCAGCGGCACGGCATGGGCACCAAGCAGCCGCAGTGCCTCGCCCGCTTCGGCAGGGGTCAGGCCATAGCCGCCCTGCTCCTCGCTCAGCAGCGCCAGCGGCAGGCCCATTTCGGCCACCTCGGCCCAGATTTCGTCCAGCCATTCACCTTGGCGAGCGCGGGCATGGGCGGCATCATCGATGTGCCGTTCAAACAGACGTTGGAGCATGTCAGCTAGCATTGCGATCAATTTGCTCCCGATAGTTCGGCCAGGTGCGCCAGATTCGCGCGGCTGTGCGACCTCAACACAGAACACAGCCAGAGCGCAACAGGAAGCTGCCTAAGTGGACAGGTCTGGTGACCTAGTGAATTGCATCGCCGCCGCGCTGGATCTCTTGCATCAGCTGCGCCAGATCGAGCAGCACCAGCCGCCGCCCGCTTTGCCGCAGTGCGCCCCTTTCGCTGAGCGTGCCGAATTCGCGTGTCACCATTTCGCGGTGGCTGCCGATCCGCGCCGCAAAATCGGCGTGGGTAGGGGCAGGGGCAATCACCACGCCTTCCGCGCTGACCGCGCCATCTTCAGCCAGCCGCAGCAGTTCGCAATGCAGGCGGTTGCGGGCGGGCAATGTGCCCAGTTCAAAGATCTTTTCGGTCGAAGCGCGGACCATCGCGGCAAACCTTCGCAGCAGCCACAGCGCCATTTGGGGATGCTGATCAATCGCGTTGAAGAAAGCTGCAGTCGAAATCACCGCCAGCTTACCGTCGCATGAGGCAACCACCGTGGCAGAACGCGCCAGGCCGTCGATCGCAGCGAGCTCGCCAAACAGCTCGCCGGCGCCCATCTCGCGGATTGCCACCTCGCGTCCAGACAGGGCGAACAGGGCAATGCGCACGCTGCCTTCAAGGATGATGTAAAGCTCGCGCGTTTCCCCGCCGCTCGACAGGATGACTTGTCCGGCGCGGACTTCGATCGTGTGCGAATGTCCCAGCAGAACCTTGCGCCATTGGTCAGGCACAAGATGCGCTGCCTCTCGCCCCGGATCGCTATTGACCATCCCCTGTTCCCTCGCTGCCTCGACCTTCGGGGAAGCGTTTCATATCGGACCGGGTAAAGCTATCGAAAACATGGTGCCGGCTAGAGGATTCGAACCCCTGGCCCCCTGATTACAAATCAGGTGCTCTACCAACTGAGCTAAGCCGGCCCTTCGCGGCTCCCTTAGCGTCAGGGGACGCCAAAGGTCCAGCCCTCGGTTGCGGCAATTTGCGGGGTCATGGCGGCGGGCGACCAAAGCTGCGGGTTGTGGGCGGCGGTGCGCAGCCATGCGGCGGTGAGGAGCGCGTCGCTGGCGTGGTCGGTTATCGGGCCTGATCCGCGAACTGGCGCGCTGCCAAGCTGGGCCAGCGCTGCGTTCAGTTCTGCGTGGTCGCGCATTTTGGAGCGTCCGGCCCTGCGTCCTGCGGCCATGGCGGCAAGGGTGGTGTAGATTTCGACCACTGCCGAGCCAGTCTGCGGGAGCGGTGCAATTGGCCAGACGGGCAGGTGACCAGCCAGTCGGTGCAGCAGCCGCATCCCGGTAAGGCTTGATTTTCCGACCTGCGCCGCGCCCACCAGGTTAAAGTTGCTGGTTGGCTGACAGCCGATCGCCTGCTGGGCAAGTTCGGTCACCCGAAACCGCCCGCGTCCGCCTCCGAAGCAATCACCCTCGCGCCCGCCGTGGCGGCGGAAGTGGCGGCTGGCCTCGGGGTGATCGACGAACGAGTTGGCGGCAAGATGCGGGTCGGCCGCGCTCAGCTGGTCGACCAGCGCCCACAGTGCGCGGGCGTCGGGCGGGCTCTCGCTCCAGCCCGGAAAGAACGCATCCGTATCGGCAAACGCCAGCGAGATACCCATGTCGAAGCCGATCAGCGTGTCGTCCGGCAGATCCTTGCACAGCCAGCCCAGCACTTCGGGGCGGGACCAGCGCTGATCGGGGCGGAGCAGGGACGGGGCACTGTCGCCCAGACCGCATTCCGCCACCGCGATCCCGGCGTGGCGTTCTCCGGCCGCGCCTGACCAGTCGACTGCGACAAAATTGCGGAACCGGCCCGGCCTCACCTGGTCTGCTTTTCCCTGCGCTGCTTGTCCCACCATTCCAGCCGTTTCAACACCTCGCGCTCAAACCCGCGTTCGACCGGGCGGTAATAGGTCTGCGGTTCCATCCCCTCGGGCCAGTAATCCGCGCCGGAAAAACCGTCTTCGGCCTCATGGTCATAAGCGTAGTCCTTGCCATAGCCGATATCCTTCATCAGCTTGGTCGGCGCATTGAGGATATGGGCGGGCGGGCTGAGCGAACCGGTCTCCTTCGCGCTTTTCCAGGCCTCTTTCTGGGCGGCATAGGCGGCGTTCGATTTGGGCGCGGTGGCAAGGTACAGACACGCCTGGACGATCGCCAGTTCCCCCTCGGGCGAGCCGAGGAATTGATAGGCGTCCCTGGCGGCAAAACACTGGATCAGCGCCTGCGGATCGGCGAGGCCGATGTCCTCGCTGGCAAACCGCACCAACCGCCGCAGCACATAGAGCGGCTCCTCGCCAGCGGTCAGCATCCGGGCGAGGTAATAGAGGCTGGCCTGCGGGTCCGATCCGCGCAGCGCCTTGTGGAGCGCCGAAATGAGGTTGTAGTGCCCATCGCGGTCCTTGTCGTAAACCGCGACCCGGCGCTGGAGGAACTTGCCCAGCGCGGCTGGGTCGAGCGGCTCGGCAATGTTGGCGGCATAGAGCGTTTCGGCCTGGTTGAGCAGGAACCGCCCGTCGCCATCGGCACTGGCGACCAGCGCCTCGCGGGCATTTTGGGTCAGCGGAAGCGGGCCTTGCAGCGCCTCGGCGCGGGCCAGCAATTCAGACAAGGCCGGTGCATCCAGCCGGTGGAGGATCACAACCTGCGCGCGGCTGAGCAGCGCGGCGTTGAGCGCGAAGCTGGGGTTCTCGGTCGTCGCTCCTACCAATGTGACCGTCCCGCGCTCGACAAACGGCAGGAACCCGTCTTGCTGGGCGCGGTTGAAACGGTGAATTTCGTCCACAAACAATAATGTCCGTTGCCCGACCTTCGCGGCGACCTCAGCCTCGGCAAAGACCTTTTTGAGATCGGCGACGCCTGAAAAAACCGCGCTGATTGCCACAAAGCGCATATTCACTGCGGCAGCCAGCAGCCGGGCGATACTGGTCTTGCCGGTGCCGGGCGGGCCCCACAGGATCAGCGAAGAAAGGCGCCCCGCCACCACCATCCGCCCGATCGCGCCTTCAGGGCCAGTCAGATGCTGCTGGCCGATGACGTCATCCAGCGCGGCAGGACGCAGCCGGTCCGCCAGTGGTGCATCAGCGCGCGGCGCTTCATCGGCATGGGACGGGGCAGGCAGTTCATTTGGGAAAAGGTCACTCATCGCCGCCAGGATAGACGCGGAATGAGAAATTTGCAGCGCCTCTTGCAAACTTTAGTCTAAGATATATCTTTACAGTATCAAGAAGGAGTTTTGATAATGCGTATGCATGGCTGCGGCCCGCGCTGGAATGGCGCACATACTTTGGGTGTAATGATGATGACCGGCCGTCATGGCGGCTGGGGCAAGGGCTGGGGCAGTGGCTCAGGCAGTGATTGGGGTCAGGACTGGAGTGGCAGGCGTTCGCGCGGTGGTCCGCGCAACCGGGTGTTCGGCTCGGGCGAGCTGCGGCTCGTGCTGCTCAAGCTGATCGCTGACGAACCGCGCCACGGTTATGAGCTGATCAAGGCGGTCGAAGAACTGACCGGCGGAAGCTATGCGCCGAGCCCCGGGGTGGTCTATCCCACGCTCAGCCTGCTGACCGATGAGGGAGCGGTGGCCGAACAGGCCGATGCCGCGGCTCGCAAGGTCTATAAGGCAACCGAGCAAGGCCAGGCCGAATTGGCCGAGCGGGCCGAGGAAGCCGAAGCTCTGCTGGCGCGGCTCAAGGCGATGGGTGAGGGCGAGGAAAATCATCGCGCTCCTCCGATCGCCCGCGCGGTCGGTAATCTGTTCTCGGCGCTGCGCCACCGTGCCGCCGCGGGCGAGTTCGACCGTGAGACAATGCACCAGATCGCCGAGATCCTCGACGAAGCCGCCCGCAAGATTGAGCGGCTCTAAGTTTGGCGCTTTAGCCAAGCAGTGGTATCCTCTCCCCTGTCGCGGCAAATAGGGGAGAGGAACCATGACCGATACGACTTCCGGCAAAGTACCGATCAGCTTCTGGATCGTCAGCGGGCTG
>JANOFJ010000164.1:0-7867 GCA_031413595.1 Novosphingobium sp. | reverse complement strand
GCGCAAATCGCGGCCAGCAAAAATGCGAAACTGGCAACGGCTATCGTCATTTCGTGGCGCTTGACGCGATCGATGCGGCGACTTCGCCTGCCATCTTGAACTGCGCGTTACGGTCGGTGATGCTGTACCGATTGGCGATATAGCCGAAATCGGTCCAGGCGACGCTTACGCTGCCATCGGCCTCCTGCAGGATCAGCATCCGCACTGGCCAGTCGAGGCCCGAATAGGGGTTGGAAGAAAGAAACTGCACACCAAGCGGCGGATTGCCGAACAGGATCAGCTTCGACGGACGAATATTGATATTTGCACCGGCACCCAATTGCGATTGGTCGATTTCGGTGAAGAATTTGATGCCCTTGGCGGCGATGTCTGCTTTCAGCTTCTCGACGGTTTCGTCGACGCCATAGATGCTTTTAACGCGCAATACACCTTGCGCGGGTGCTGTTGGTGCGGGTGCCTCAGCCTGAACGGCTGGCGCGATCAGCATGGCGGCGCAAAGCGCGATCACGATCTTTTTCATATTATGTTCCTCAATGGCTTCAATTTCGGGGAAGAGCATTTGCTTCCGCACTGCTTTTGCCACCGCAACACTTTCGCTTGAAATTGCATTCGTGCATGACAGCCATAACCGCAGGGCATTTCAATTTTTGGAGAATTATGTCTATGCCTGTTGAGGCTGTCGGCAATTGGACGCACAAGGTCGCTGACGATTGAAAGTAGAAAGCCATGAACCAACCGCTGATGACCTCACTTGAACAGGCTTTCCAGGAGGTCAGTGTCCGCAATGCCCCCTTGGGCGAACGGCTTGGCTATATTGCCAATAAGGTTCGCGAGCTGAGTCCCTCCTATGGCGCAGCCGTTGATGCCTTTGTTGATCGACTTGAGCAAGCTGGGGCGGGCGATGAGGCGCCGCAAGTTGGCGAACCAATGCCGGGCTTTGTGCTTCCCGATGATCAGGGACAACTTATCAGCCTTGAACAATTGCTCGAAAAAGCGCCGGTTGTTGTCGCTTTTCATCGCGGCCATTGGTGCCCTTATTGCCGGTTGAATGCCATCGGGCTGGCCGAGGTCGAAGCCGACATAAAGCCGGTGCAAATCGTTGCGATTTCGGCCGAGACGCAGGCCTATACCCGCGCAATAAAAGCCGAAGCACATGCCGGGTTTCCCTTTCTGACCGACTTTGGCAATGGCTATGCGTTGTCGCTTAACCTCGCAATTTGGGTCGATGACGCGATGTCATCGTTGATCGCCGGATCGGGTAAGGACATACCCCAATATCAAGGGCAGGACGGTTGGATACTGCCGATACCTTCGGTCTTTGTCGTCGGGCAGAACGGATTGATCAAGGCGCGACATGTTGATCCTGATTACCGGCGCAGGCTTGAGCTTGCTGACCTGCGCGCGGCAGCAAGGGCCGCTTTGGCCTAGCTCCAGTCTTTCACTCGCAACAGGCTGAGCAAAGCGGCTGCTTCACGCGTCCTCGGGCGGCCAGCGACCGTGTAAATCGCGACGGTGCGTTTCAGATCAAACGCCGACAGGTTGAGGTGATGCGCAGTCATGGTCCGCAGGACATGGGTAGGCGCAACGGCAATACCGAAACCTGCTGTCACCAATGCTTCCATATCTTGGCGTGAATCGACTTCATGCGCGCTGCCCAGATTGATCCCCGCGGTCCCAAGACATTCGCGCTCGTAGTCTGTCAGTTCAAGGCCGCTCAATATCAGAAATTGCTCTTCACGGATCAGCTCGACATCGAGTTCGAGCTGATTACGCATCGCCAGCGCATGATTTGCTCCAACAATCAGCCCGAATGATTCGCTAAACATTGGCCATGCCTCTAGCCGATCCCATGTTTCGCCGAGCGGCCCACCCATTGCGATATCAGCCTCGCCGGACTTGAGCATCGCAGCAATCTCGGCACAATTGCCGCGTTTCAGTTTGATCTGGATACCAGGAAAGGCCGGATACATTTCCTGTAGCGGCCCCATGACCAGCGCCGAGTCTAGCGAGCGGGCAACCGCAATCGACAGTGTGGAGACTTCACCTTGAGCCACCGCCTTGGCCAGCGACTTGGCGGCGAGTGCGGCTTCATGGCATTGGCGAAGCATCGGCAGCATCTTGTTACCAAGTTCGGTCAAATGGGTATGCCGCCCCTCGCGCCGGATCAGGTCACCGCCCAACTCAAATTCAAGAAGCTTGATGGCACGTGTCAGCGCAGGCTGAGTTACGCAGCATTCTTCGGCCGCGCGGGTAAAATTGAGAGTCTTGGCAACCGATATGAAATAGCGGACCTGCTGCATTTCCATCATTCGGTCTCCACAATCGATGCAACGATAGGCGCAAATGTAAAACAGTCAATCTGTCGCCTCGACGCACATTAAGTCGCAATGTTCCTTGGCTTCTCCCTTGCGGATGCTGATTTTCATGCACGCTTCATTCTGCGCTGCGGATTTAACAATCAAACAGATGGTGAGTTGCTGGCAGGCGGGAGACACCGGTCACGCAGCCATTTCGCTCCAGCCGGAACATTAGCCTCAAAAGTTGGTTGTGATCATCACTGGTTGCGAAACTTGATCGCTGTCAGCCTCAGAGGGAATGATCAAATGCGCGGTATCATCGGGCTCGTCGTGACCATAGTGGTCATAGTAATTGTCCTTAGGATTCTGGGAGTGATGTAGCAGACACCAAGTCGAAGATTTCACTGTCAGCTCCATGCACTGGCAGAACTCGGAATAGCTCAAGGGATCAATGTCTGTTTTGTTGTCGTGTCCGGACTGGCAGCTTTCAGGGCAAAAGCGCGGGTAGCTGACGTTCAAGACGCCTGCCCCGGCAAAGGCGGTTCCCGCCAACAAAGTCGACGGTCGCCTCCCCATCCATCACAGTCGTTTAGATCGACAATTTCTAGATTCCGTCCGCACTAAGGCCTCATCATATTTCATGATGCGGTCGGGTTCCTCACACTTGGGACGCCTGAAGAATTTCACCATAGGATCGCCAGCGCATCTTGCCCGCTTAGCTCGTGTGTTTTGATGTTATTGGCGTAAAATCATTAAGTTGAACGTTCATGCGCATTGATTCTTGACGTGTGTCTACTGAACGGACTTTCGCCTACACCCCGAATTTGACCCTCTTAAAAGGCCTTCAAATCGTTCTAATTTCGTAATGATGGGGTCAGAGGTTCGAATCCTCTAAGCAGCACCACCCCTTTGAGTAGGGAAATCCGAGACATGCGCAGGAAGGGCCCTTCGGCAGGCAAGCCGTTTGGGTCCTGGCTGTTTCATTTCGGGCAGGGCGGTGGCATTTCCCGGCTGAAGAAGACAAAATCAGGTTCGTGATGGAAGGCCTAGCCGCCCAATAGAAGCCCGACCAGACGCGGCCGATACTCTGTCCATCCACGCCGCGAGGCGCGCCAGATGTTCTGACGACGAACCGTAAAATCAAGGCAAGGCGGCGGAGACAGAGGGCGCAAGCGTGCGTACGCAAATAATTGGCCAACAACGAAACATTTTGAATGCCGGAACATCACCCCCAAATTCAGCTTCAGTGAGTGGGATGGCGTGTTCGGCGATGCCAAAATGACCACAGCCCTCCTCGATCGGCTTACCCACCACTGCCATATCCTTGAAACCGGAATTGATAGCTTACGCTTCCGGGCCAGCGCCGCTGCAGCAAAAACCAGAAAGGAAAAACCAGTTCCTTGACCCAACCTGCGCAACGCGAGACATAGCAACCACCCGGGTCACTTCTCAACGAAATCAACACTTGATCGATAAAGCAGCGAACCGCAGACGCAATTGGCGGATTTTCGCATGCTATCCATTGGCGGCATCACATTCGAACTTGACTCGCGCTCGGTAAAGGCATGACTATTTGGTGACCGGCAATTTCGATGCCATTTGTTACGATCGAAGCAGCGGACGGAAAATGCATTTCGACCTGATATTGGTGCGAGATCTACTGCGATGAAGCACCTGAAATTTTCGGTGGCCATGCCAGAACAATCACGCGCAAACGGATGCGGCCCGATCCTGTTGTTGTGTGACCATGCCAGCAACTTCATTCCCGAGAAATTCGCTTCGCTCGGACTCACACAGGACGTTCTGGACAGCCATGTTGCATGGGATCCCGGGGCCGCCGGTGTCACACGCCAGATCTCGGCACTGCTCGATTGTCCGGCCATTCTGGCATCCGCGTCACGCCTCCTGATCGACTGCAACCGCGATCCGGGCGATTGGGATTCAATTGTCGAAATGGGTGAAGCGACGCCGATCCCCGGCAATGTCGGCCTGTCCCCGGCTGAGCGGGCGGCGCGCGCCGCAGCCTATCACACCCCCTTCCATGAGAGCATCGATGCGGCGCGGATCGCGGGTGCTGCCCGGCTCAAGGCGATGGTTTCGATCCACAGCTTTACGCCGGTATATCGCGGCGAGCAGCGCCCCTGGCAGATTGGCCTGGTCCATAATCAGGATCACCGGATTGCCCATAGCCTTGCGCAACGGCTGCGCGCTGACAAAGGCCTGACGATCGGCGATAATGAACCTTACGGTCCGGGCGACGGCGTTTATTACACCTTGACGCGTCATGCCGAGCGGCATGGATTGGCCGCGCTGATGATCGAAATTCGTAATGATCTGATCGCCACCGAAGCCGGGCAATCCGCCTGGGCGCAGCGGCTCGCGCCGATGCTGCTGGATGCGGTCAAAAGTCTGGATGCCAGACAGGCAGCGTAATCAGGAACTGAAAACGGGGGACAAAGCATGTCAAATCAGAATGATAATCTTCACGCGGATGACGTGAAGACATTGCATAGTATGGGATACGCCCAGGAGCTGTCCCGACGCATGGGGCATTTTTCCAATTTTGCGATCTCATTTTCAATCATCTGTATCCTCTCGGGCGGGATCAATTCGCTGGGCCAGGGCACCAGTGGCGCGGGCGGTGCGGCTCTCGGGATCGGCTGGATCGTCGGCGGTCTGGCTGCGCTGATGTTCGCGCTTGGTATGGCCCAGCTGTCCTCGGCTTTTCCAACTGCGGGCGGGCTGTATCATTGGAGCTCAATCCTTGGAGGCCGTTTCTGGGGCTGGTTGACCGCGTGGCTCAACCTAATCGGGCTCATCACGGTGCTGGCGGCGATCAACGTCGGCACCTTCAACTTCTTTGTCGGCTCGTTCGGCTCGTTCGTGGGGATCGAGGCCGGCTATTGGTCGCAGCTGATCTTCCTGATCGTGATGACGGGCATTCAGGCGCTGATCAATCATCTTGGCATCAAGACCACGACCAAGCTGACCGATCTGTCGGGCTATTTGATCCTGGCCGGTGCGGTGCTGCTGACTGTCGCGCTGTTCGCCTATGCGCCAACCCGAGATTTCAGCCGTTTGTGGACCTTCACAAACTATTCGGGTGCTGCGGGAGGCGACGTCTGGCCTGAAACCAGTTCGCTAATGCTGATCTTCTTCCTTGGGTTGTTGCTGCCGATCTACACGCTGACCGGCTATGATGCTTCTGCGCATACTTCGGAAGAAACGGTCGATGCGGCCAAGAAGGTGCCGACCGCGATCATCCATTCGGTGTTCTGGGCGGCATTGTTTGCGTGGTTGTTCTCCAGCGCCTTCGTTCTTGCAATCCCCGATATGGACGAGGCTGCCAAGCAGGGCTGGAACGTGTTCTTCTATGTGATGGATGCGACGATCCCGCCCGCGCTCAAATACTTCCTCTATGCCATTATCCTCGTAGCCCAGTTTATCTGCGGCCTGGCTACGGTGACATCGGCTTCGCGGATGACATTCGCCTTCGCGCGGGACGATGGTTTACCGGGGTCGCGCTACCTCAAGACGATCAGCCCGAAATACAGGACCCCGGTCCACGCGATCTGGACCAGTGCCGCGCTGGCAGTGGGCTTCACCTCGTTTGCGGGGGCCTATTCGGTGGCCGTCGCGGTAACCTCGATCGCGCTCTATCTGTCCTATGCAATGCCGATCGCGGCCGGCCTGTTCGCCTATGGCAACAGCTGGAAGCAAATGGGCCCGTGGGACATGGGCCCCTCGTTCCGCATCGTCGCGGTGCTATGCATCGGGATCGCGGGCGTGATCTTCTATGTGGGCGTTCAACCGCCGAATGATTTCGCCCTAAAGGTCCTTGGGGCTATTGCGGTTCTGACAATCCTCGCCTGGTTCGGGATCGAGAACAAGCGCTTCAAAGGTCCGCCGATCGGTGACCGGATTGCAGCCCGCGCGGCAGAAATTGCCGCTGCCGAAGCCGCTGTCGGCGAGGCTTAGGATAAGGGGCCGGGGGGAAGGCTTGCCCTCCCCCCTTGCTCGCCATCAAATCGAGACTTGATAGAATGACCAAGACCACCGCGCCGCGCACCACAGCCGAACTAAAAGCCTATGTCGAACAATCGCCGCTGCCCTATGCCAAGGTCGGAGTGTTCGACATCGACGGGGTCCTGCGCGGAAAATACATGACCCGCGACAAGCTGGTCTCATCACTCGACAAGGGCTTCGGCTTTTGCGACGTCGTAATGGGCTGGGATAGCCGCGATCAGTTGCTCGACAATCTGGAGATGACCGGCTGGCACACCGCCTATCCCGATGCCGAAGCGCGGTTGCTGCCCGAGACCACCCGGCTGATCCCGTTTGAGGGCAATATGCCCCTGGTCCTGGGGGAGTTTACCGGTCATATGGAGCCGGTCTGCCCCCGTTCGCTGCTCCGCCGGATCTTGGAACGCGCCAAAACGATGGGCTTTGCGGTAAAATCCGCAGCCGAATTCGAATTCTTCGTGTTTGATGAAACCCCGCATTCGGTCCGCGCGAAGAATTACAAAAACCTCACCAACATCACGCCCGGTGAGTTTGGCTATTCGATGATCCGCAACACCGTCCACGCCGATTTCTACCACGAGCTGATGAAACTCTGCCTCGATATGGATATGGAGATCGAGGGGCTGCACACAGAAACCGGCCCCGGCGTGCTGGAGGCGGCTATCAAGTTCGGCGACGCGATGGCATCGGCAGACAAGGCCGCATTGTTCAAGACGATGACCAAGATATTGGCGCAAAGACGCGGCTGGATGGCAACCTTCATGGCAAAATGGTCAAACGACTGGCCCGGCCAGTCGGGCCATCTGCATATGTCGCTGGTTGACGAAAAGTCTGGCAAGCCGGTGTTCTATGACGCCGACAAGCTGCTTGGAATGTCCGACACGATGCGTTGGTTTATTGGCGGCCAACAGGCGCTGATGCCCGAATTTCTGAGCATGATCGCCTGCACCGTCAACAGCTATACCCGCCTGATCCCCGGGGCATGGGCCCCGACCAGCGCGAGCTGGGGATTTGAAAACCGGACGTGCGCGCTGAGAGTTATTGGAGGCTCGCCCAAGGCGCAGCGGGTCGAATACCGGATCGCAGCGGCGGACATCAATCCCTATATCGCCTTTGCCGCCAGCATCGGCTCGGGCTTGTGGGGGATTGAGAACCGGATCGAGCCGACCAGCCCGATCGAAGGCAACGCCTATACCCGGAAATTCCCGGCACGGCTGGCATTGCCGACTACGCTGTGGGAAGCCGCCCAGCGCCTCAAGGCATCAAAGCCTGCCCGCGTCTTGTTCGGTGACAAATTTGTTGATCATTATGCGGCGACTCGCGAATGGGAAGAGCGCGAGGCGCGCAAGGCCATTACCGATTGGCAACTGGCGCGCTATTTCGAAATAATCTGAGCTTAGGAAGCCCATGGCACTGTTTACCTGCATATCGCCTGTCGATGACAGCATCGTGGCGATGCGCCCGTTTGCCACTGATGCACAGGTCAGCGCCGCAGTGGCCGCTGCGCGCGCCACCCAGCGCGATTGGCAAGACCGGTCGATCAGCGC
>JANOFJ010000163.1:0-1778 GCA_031413595.1 Novosphingobium sp. | reverse complement strand
GGCCAGGTCCGCTCGCTGATGACCCAGGCCGTGGGCGAGGTGAAGGCCAGTAATCTGATGCAGCGGATCCTGCCCGACGAGCCGATTAGCTCGGCCTCGCTGGAGCTGGCCCGCTGGCTCACCCCGCAGGCGCTGATCCCGCTGATCAAAGGTGAACATCCCCAGGCGCTGGCGGTGCTGCTGGTCCAGCTCGATCCCGAAGTGGCTGCCCTGATACTCCAGTCGCTTCCCGCCGATGTCCAGACCCAGGTGGTCCACCGGATCGCCACACTTGGCCCGGTGTCTCCCGATGCGCTGGGGATGCTCGATGATCTGCTGGCCCGCCGGATCGGCGAATGCCACGGGAACGAAACGCTCCGCATGGGCGGCCCGCGCGAGGCCGCAGATATCATCAACAATGCCGGCAAGGGCGCTGAAAAGCGGATCATGCCCGAGATAAACAAGCTCGACAAGATACTGGCCCGGCAGATCGAAGCCGAGATGTTCAAGTTCGAGCATCTGTTTACGCTGGATGTGCAGGCGATGGGCTCGCTCCTCCGCGAGGTCGAGAGCGATATCCTGATCGATGCGCTGAAGGGCATCGGCGAAGACCAGCGCGAGCTGTTCTTCCGCGCCATGTCGAGCCGCGCGGCCGATGGCGTGCGCGACGAAATTGCGAGCCGCGGCCGCGTCAAGATGGCCGAGGTGCTTGAAGCGCAAAAGGCAATCATTGCCGCCGCACGAAAGCTTGCCGCAGAGGGCGTGATCTCGTTCGGCGCTGGCGGGGGCGACGACGAATATGTCTAGCCTGCCCTTTGCCGAACTGGCTGGCCGGGGTGGGTTCGCCCGCGATGCGCGCTTTGCCGCGCTGCTGCCGGCATCCGTTGCGGTGCCCGAAAATCCGCTCACGCTCGCCTTTACCGAAGGTTACGCCGCGGGCTATGCCGAGGCCGAGGCTGCTTCTGCCGCCATTTCTGAAGCTGAAGCAGCGGCGCGCGAGACGCTTCAATTATCCTTGGCCCGGCTCGATGCCGATCTGGCCGAGACGTTGCGGCAGCGACTGTTCGCTGCTGTCGAGGTGCTGTGCGAGACCGCGATTGCTCCGCTGGCGCTGGACACTACATTGCTCGCAGCGCGAGTGACCCGCGCCGCGGCGATGCTCGCCCGCGCCGATGATGAACGGGTGCTGCGGCTCCATCCCGATGATCTGGCGCTGATTGCCGGGCAATTGCCCGAGGGCCTGCCGGTACTGGCGGATCCAGCGCTGGAACGCGGCGGCTTGCGGGTTGAAACCAGCAATGGCGGAGTTGAAGACGGCCCCGAACAATGGCGCCGAGCCATCGCCGAAGCGCTTAGCGCATGCTGAACTCAGACAAGACTGAGCCCCTCTCCTTCAGGGGAGGGGTTGGGGTGGGGCCTCGCATAGACGCGACCGCCCCACCCACGGCCCCTCCCCTGAAGAGGAGGGGGGACTCTCTGTTCGACCCATTGCTGAGCGAACTGGGCGAAGCGCACATAGACCTTTCGCCGGCCCGTTACGGCCTGCTGACTGCCTGCGATGGCGGCCTGCTTGAAGTATCTGGCCTGTCAGTGCCGGTCGGCGCCTTGTGCAAGGTGGCGCACGGCCGAAGCGAACCGCTGACCGCCGAAGCAATCGGCTTTCGCAGTGGCCGGACCATGATGATGCTGCTTGGTGATACCGTCATGCTGCGCCCGGGTGCGCGGGTCCGCGCTTGCGGGCGGCCCGGGATGCTGCCGGTCGGTGAGGCGTTTCTGGGCCGTTCGGTCGACGGCGAAGG
>JANOFJ010000162.1:0-3366 GCA_031413595.1 Novosphingobium sp. | reverse complement strand
TCTGCATGATGAGGCGGAACTCGCGCCTGAGCAATTGCGAGCAGCAGCGGTTCTCGTCGCGGTTACCGAGCGCGAGCGACCGGGCTTCCTGCTGATCCACCGCCCTTCCAACATGCGTTCGCACCCGGGACAGGTCGCCTTTCCCGGCGGCAAGATCGATCCTGGCGAAACCGCGGTCGAAGCTGCGCTGCGCGAAGCCCATGAGGAACTTGGGATCCACCAGCGCGACGTCAAATTGATCGGCCCCAGCGATGTTTACCGGAGCGGCTCGGGCTATGCGATCACCCCGGTCCTCGCCGTGGTCCCGCCCGATCTGGAGCTGTTCCCCAACCCCACCGAAGTGGCCGCCTGGTTCGAGGCGCCGGTTGATTTCGTGTTCGATGTCGCCAACCACCAGCATCAAACGGCATATTGGCAAGGGCGCGAGAGGCGCTACATCGAGATCATGTGGCAGCAGCATCGTATCTGGGGAGTGACAGCCGCCATCATCGCCAATCTGGCGCGGCGGATCGATTGGGTGGGGGGCACCAATGACTGAAGTGCTGCCTGCCGCGACATGGACCAAGCGCGCCGATCTGATTGCGCTCGTCAAGGTATTCGGCACCGGCAACGCCCGCTATGTCGGCGGCGCGGTGCGAGACACGCTGCTCGGAATCGCGGTCAAGGACATCGATATTGCCACCCCGCTGGAACCGCGCGAGGTGATGCGGCGGCTCAAGGCAGCTGGCATCCGCGTCATTCCCACCGGGATTGATCATGGCACCGTCACTGCGTTGCTGGATGGCGGTCCGGTGGAGATCACCACGCTGCGCCGCGACGTTTCGACCGATGGCCGCCGCGCGACGGTGGTCTTCGCCAGCGAATGGCAAGACGATGCTGCGCGGCGCGATTTCACCATCAACGCGCTCTATGCCGATCCGGCGACGGGCGAGGTTTTCGATTATTTCGGCGGCTTGGATGATCTCAAGGCGCGGCGGGTGCGGTTCATTGGCGATGCCGCGCAGCGCATCCGCGAGGATCATTTGCGGATCCTGCGCTACTTCCGGTTTCAGGCAAGATTTGGATCACTTCCCGCTGATCCAGCATCGGAAAAAGCCTGCGCAGAGCTCTCCGCAACGCTCAAGGGTCTGTCGCGGGAACGGGTCGGCATGGAACTGTTCAACCTCCTCGCCCTGCCCGATCCTGCGCCCACCGTGGCGCGCATGGCAGAGCTACGCGTGCTGGGGGTGATCCTGCCCGAAGCCGATCCATTACCTCTGGCGGCGCTGGTGGCGCAGGAGCAGCGGCAGGATGTTGCGCCTGATCCGATCCGGCGGTTGGCCGCGCTGTTGCCCGCCGATGCCGAACTGGCCGGACAAGTCGCCGCAAGGTTTCGGCTGTCAGGCGCGCAGAAAAAGCGGCTGATGGCAGCGGCTGGACGCAACGAAAAGCCCCTCCCCTTCAGGGGAGGGGTTGGGGTGGGGCCTATCCCCTCACGAGACGTTCTACCCGAAGGCGCCGCCCCACCCCCAACCCCCTCCCCTGAAGAGGAGGGGGCCCAACACGCCCGCGCCCTCGCCTATCGCCTCGGCATGGAACAAGCACTAGACCGCCTGCTGCTAACCGGCACCGACATCGCCCCGCTGATCGGCTGGGAAATTCCCACCTTCCCTCTCAAAGGCGGCGAGATCGTCGCGCACGGGGTCAAGGCCGGGCCAGAAGTAGCGCGGATACTTCAGGCGGTAGAAGCGCATTGGGTGGCGGAGGGTTTTCCGGGGGAGGAGCGGGTCGGAATTCTGCTGGCCGAGGCGCTGAGCTAGAACTTGTTATCCCTCGGGAACCCAGTCGGCGGCATCCGCCCGGCAGCGCCCCTTGCAACCTTCCACAACCCCACGTCCTTCTCCGTCCGCGTGCGCCCAGTGTCACCGCCCATCGCCCAGCTGAGGCCGTCCTCCAGCCGCAGCGTCACCGCATCGGCCAGTCCGCCGTCGCGATAGCGTTGCAGGGTTACCCCCTGACCCTTGGCGAGGATCGGCATTTCGGACAGCGCGAAGATCACCAGCTTGCGGTTGTCCCCCACCACCGCGATGTGATCATGCTCGGGCAAGACTTCGCGGACCACGGCGAGTTTCACCCCCGGCTTGGTGGTCATCACGCCGCGCCCCTTGCGGGTTTCCGCCAGCAGTTCATCCGCCTCGGCGACGAATCCGCGCCCGACATTCGATGCCAGCAGTAGCTGCGCCTTTGGCTTGTAAACGATCAGCGCGATGATCGCCGCCTCGGCATCGATATCCAGCACCGTCCGGATCGGCTCGCCAAAGCCGCGCGCGCCGGGCAGCTTGTCGGCGCCCAGCGTGTAGAACCGGCCATTGTCGCAGGCAATCAGCAGCTTGTCGGTGGTCTGGGCGTGGAAGGTAAAGGCCGGCCCGTCGCCCTCTTTGAACTTGGTATCGCCATCAAGCGCGAGGTGACCCTTGGCGCCCTTGATCCAGCCCTTGGCCGAAAGGATCACTGTGACCGGCTCCTTCTCGATCATCGCATCCATGTTGAACTCGCGCGCCGGGGCAGCTTCGGCAATCGTGGTGCGGCGGCGGCCAAGCGCGGTATCCTCGGCGTAATCCTTGCGCAGATTAGTCAGGTCGCGCTTCAACCTTGTGCGTTGGAGGGCTGGGCTTTCGAGCAGCTTGTGCAGTTTTTCCTGCTCCAGCAGCAGCTCGGCATGCTCCTTGCGGAGTTCCATTTCCTCGAGCCGACGCAAGGATCGCAGTCGCATGTTGAGGATCGCTTCGGCCTGACGGTCGTTAAGTTCAAACTCGGCCATCATCACCGGCTTGGGCTCATCCTCTGTGCGGATGATCGCGATGATCCGATCGAGGTTGAGGAAGGCGATGATATAGCCTTCGAGCAGCTCCAGCCGCCCGGCGATCTTGTCCAGCCGGTGCTGGGTGCGGCGCAGCAGGATGTCGATCTGGGCGATCACCCATTCCTGCAGCAGCAATTTCAGCCCCATCACGCCGGGAGTGCGCTTGGCATCCAGCACGTTGAGGTTGAGGCTGAACCGGCTCTCTACGTCCGTCAGCCGGTAGAGAGATTCCTTGAGCAGTTCGGGATCGACATTGCGGTTGCGCGGCACGAACACCAGCCGGATCGCCTCATCGCTCTCGTCGCGGATGTCTTCCAGGATCGGCAGCTTCTTGTCGGCAATCGCCTGCGCGATCTGCTCGATCAGCTTGCCCTTCTGGACCATGTAGGGAATTTCGCTGAGCACCAGCTGCCACATGCCATTGCCGAGCCGCTCGATCCCGGCCTCGCGATCTTCTGATGTCTTAGCTTCGGCCGCATGGAACCGCCCGCGCACCCGGAAAGCCCCGCGCCCGGTTTCATAGG
>JANOFJ010000161.1:0-6987 GCA_031413595.1 Novosphingobium sp. | reverse complement strand
CAGCTCTGTTCGTGTTTGTCCTGTCCTTCAAATTTGCATTTGATGCAAGGGTTTTAGGGACACCTGGGTGCTTCCGCGCGGTGTTGTCGGTGCCGATCAGCAGATAGCCGATGATGGCGTCCTGCGCGTCGCGCAACGCCGTGACGGACACCACCGCCGGAAAGCGGCTCAGAACCTCTGCCTCGGCGGCCTCGGCCATGCCGTGCCGCAGCAGCATCGGGATCTGGACCATCGTGAACAGGAACGACAGCGGCATGAAAACCCACAGCTTGGCCGCGATCCAGTTTCCAAAATTACCGTTCTCGACATTGTAGAAGTAGCGCAGCACCTCATTCATCGCGGCCAGCACGAAGAAAAACCAGCCCCAGTTGTGCGACAGCTTCATCCAGCCTTGGTCATTAAGGCCCTCGAAGGCAGCTTCGAGCAGGGTTTTCAGCAGTGCCTTGCCGCGCATCACGCCGATCAGCAGCGCCGAACCGAACATCACATAGATGATCGTCGGCTTGAGCTGTATGTAGAACGGATCGCGCAGCAGCACAGTCACGCCGCCAAACACTACGATGAGGCCGGTGGACAGCCATAGCATCGGCGAGATCCGCCCGAGCTTCCAGCTCGAGATGATCAGGGCGATGACTGCCGCGACCATGAAGCCCGCGGTGCTCTTCACCACAGCCAGTACTTCGCCGACCGCATTGTCGCGGTTTTCGGGTGAGAAGTTGCGGTAGAGCAGGAAAAACACGACCACCGGACCGTAATCGACCGCGATGTTGAGCCAGCCCGATTTGGGCTTCTTCGCGGACAAATCCGCAGAACTGTCGGCACTCATTGGGCTACTCCTGCAATGACACGTGCGACCATGTCCGGATCGAACGGTCGCAGATCGTCGATCTTTTCGCCAACGCCGATGGCATGGATTGGTAGGCCATATTGTTCGGCCGCCGCAACCAGCACCCCGCCGCGCGCGGTGCCATCCAGCTTGGTCATGATAATCCCGGTCACCCCTGCGACTTCCTTGAACGTTTCGATCTGCTGCAACGCGTTCTGGCCGTTGGTGGCATCCAGCACCAGCACCACATCATGCGGTGCCTCGGGGTTGAGGCGGCCCAGGACCCGCCGGATCTTGCTGAGTTCGTCCATCAGCTCGCGCTTGTTATGGAGCCGCCCTGCAGTATCGACGATCAGCGTATCGATGCCGGTTTCAGTCGCGAGCTTGACCCCGTCGAACACCACGCTGGCCGGATCTCCGCCTTCGGGACCGCGAATGATCGGCACTCCCAGCCGCCCGGCCCAGACCGCCAGCTGCTCGATCGCGGCAGCGCGAAACGTGTCGCCAGCTGCCAGCATCACGCCGTAGTCCTGTTCCTGAAACAGATGTGCCAGCTTGGCGATGGTGGTGGTCTTGCCCGATCCATTAACCCCGATCACCAGGATCACCTGCGGGCGGGGAAAGGCGATGATCTCAAGCGGTTTGGCAACAGGCCTCAGGATCGCAGCGATTTCCGCCGCCACCGCTTCGCGGATCGCAGCCTCATCAACCCCGCGTTCAAACCGTTCTTCAGATAGCCGCGCCCGGATCCGGGCCGCCGCCCGTGGGCCGAGGTCGGACAGGATCAGCGCGTCTTCAAGATTATCCAGCTGCGTCTCGTCCAGCTTGGTGGTCGAGACGATTCCGGCGATATTTTCAGTCAGGAGCTCAGACGTCTTGCGGAAGCCGCCCATCAAGCGTTCGGACCAGGTCTCAGCGGTCATGCCAGCAGGCCTTCGATGATCCGGGTGGGGGTTATTGTCACGATCGTTCCGGGCGGTGTGCCGGGTGCCAACTGCACCCGCGCGAAGTTTTCCGCATGGCCTGTCCCGTCGCGCTCGGCAAGCACGCGCTGCGGCTGGCCGATCAGGGTGGCAAGCCAGCTCGCCCGCTGCGCCGCCGCATCGCAGCGCAATTCGGCGGCGCGCGCCCGCACCAGCCGCGGATCGACTTGCGGCATCCGCGCAGCCGGTGTGCCGGGGCGCGGCGAATAGGGGAAGATATGGCCGTGGACGATGCCAAGCTCGGCGATAATCGAGCGGTTGCGCGCGTGCATCGCCTCATCCTCGGTCGGAAATCCGGCGATGATGTCTGCGCCGATCGAAAAATCGTCGCGGACTTTGCGCAGGGCTTCGACCAGGCGGGTCGCATCGCCGCGTGAATGCCGCCGTTTCATCCGCTTGAGGATCATGTCGTCGCCCGATTGCAGCGAGAGGTGAAGGTGCGGCATGACCCGGGGTTCGCTGATGAACAGTTCGAACAGCTGCGGATCAATCTCGATCCCATCGATCGATGAGAACCTGAGCCGGCCGAGCGACGGGTTGGCGTGGAGGATCGCAGCAGCCAGCGCGCCTAGCCGCGGTGCGCCCGGCAGATCATGGCCCCAGCTTGTTACATCAACCCCGGTCAGCACCACTTCGCTTGCCCCGGCATCCAGATGGCGCTGCACGTCGGCAATGACCTGAGCGATGGAGCGCGACCGGCTGGGGCCGCGCCCTTGCGGGATGACACAGAAAGTGCAGGCGTGATCGCAGCCGTTCTGCACCGCGATAAATGCGCGAGTGCGGGATTGGCTCGCTGCCCGGGGCGCAGGAGCGACATTCCAGGCGCGGGGATCAAGCTTGCTGGCGTTGGCAATCAACCCGTCGACCTCGGGCATCGCCGTCAATGCGGCTCGCTCGATCTCGGCGGCACATCCGGTGACCAGCAGCCGTGCATGGGGACGGGCCTTGCGCGCACGGCGAATTGCCTGACGGGTCTGGCGGACGGCCTCGGCGGTCACCGCGCAGCTATTGATTACCACCAGATCATCCGCGCCGGACAGCAGTCCGCGCAGCTCCTCGCTTTCGGACAGGTTCAAGCGGCAGCCAAGCGAAATGACTTCCACCGTCACACCGGCGCTCCGAAATCCGCAGGGTCGAATTCGCCGCGGAAGGATTCGCTGGCGCTGCCGCTCATTACAATCCGGCCCGCTTCGGTCCATTCGATCTGCAGCGGACCACCGGGCAGGGTGACGGTCACGCTGCGCTCGGTCAACCCGCGCCGCATTGCGCCTACAGCCGCGGCGCAAGCACCGGTGCCACAGGCGAGAGTGAGGCCAGCGCCGCGCTCCCACACCCGAAGCCGAATTGCGGAGCGGCTGGTGATCGTCGCGACATTGACGTTGACCGCTTGCGGAAACAGCGGATCATGCTCGATCAGCGGACCGAGCCGCTCCAGCTCCACCGCATCGCAATCATCCACGAAGAAAATTACATGCGGATTACCGACATTGACTGCGGTGGGGCTTTCCAGCTCCTCCCAGCCGACCGGCAGCGTCAGAGTGTCCATCGCATAGGCCAGCGGGATCTCGTCCCAGCCAAACCGGGGCAGGCCCATATCGACCGACGCGCCGCTTGCGGTGGGAGAGGTGGCGAGGATGCCGCCAAGCGTCTCGATCGTCGCGGGTTCGCCGTGCAGCATGCCGACCGCGCGGGTAGCATTGCCGCAGGCCTCCACCTCGCCGCCGTCGGAATTGAAAATCCGCATCTTGAACGTGGCGCGGTCCGATGGCTCGATCACGACCAGCTGATCGCAGCCTATTCCGGTATGGCGATCGCCGATTGCGCGGGCCAGCCGTCGATCAAGCTTGGGCAGCACATCGCAGCGTCCGTCGAGCACGACGAAGTCGTTGCCCAGGCCATGCATCTTGATGAAGGGGACGCGCATTATGCGCGTCCCTCTATGCGCTGCGGCGGGTTGCGTCCAGTGTGGGCAATTCGTCCGCCACGATCACGGCGGGCGCAGCCGGTTTCATCAGCAGCCCCAGCTTGGCCAGCCGGACGCGGGTTTGCATGCCGGATTCAGGACGACCATAGAGATAGCCTTGGCCTTTGAATGTTCCCAGCTTTCGGAGGTGGCGCAGGATATCTTCGCTTTCGATCCCCTCAGCGGTGATCGGCAGGCCCAAACCTTCGCCAAGCGAAGTAATCGCCTGGACAATGGTGCTGCTGTCGTTGCTCTCGGAAAGGCCCGAGACAAAACTGCGGTCGATCTTGATCCGGTCAAACGGAAGGGTTCGCAGTTGCGCGAGCGAGCTGTAACCCGTGCCGAAATCATCCAGACTGATGCTGATGCCCTGGTTCTTGAGGCTGGCGATCAGCGAGCGGACTTCGGCCAGGTTTTCGTGCAGGCAACTTTCGGTAATTTCAACGTCAAGCCGGCTCGGTGGGAAATTAGACTCTACCAGCATCTTGAGCAGCTTTTGAGCGAACCATGGATCGCGCAGCTGGATGGGGGAGATATTGACTGACAGAGTCAGCCGCGGATCCCAACTGCGCGCGTCGACGAGGGCTTGGGCGATGACGCACTCGGACAATTCGGCAATCAGGCCGATTTCCTCGGCGATCGGGATGAAGATGTCCGGCCCGATGCCGCTTGCTGTCGGGGATTGCCAACGCGCCAGCATCTCGAAACCAAGAATTTCGCCAGTTTCGAGGTCGATCTGCTGCTCGTAATAGGGAACGAATTCGCCCAGAGGGATTCCGCGCCGGATGCCGGCTTCAAGCTCACTGCGAAAACGCAGTTCGGTTTCCATCGATTCCTCAAACCAGAAATAGCGGTTCCGGCCCTGCTTTTTTGCGTGGTACATGGCGATGTCCGCCATGTGGAGCAGTGTCTGGGCGGGCTCGCTGCCGATATTGTTGCTGGTCCTGGTAATGCCGATCGAAATTGTCGTCTGGAGCTCGGTTCCGCCAATCTTGACTGGCCGCGCAGCCATGTTGATTAACGATTCAGCCAGTTCATCGATCCGCTGCTCCTGAGCCGGGTCAAAGGGGGTAACGCAGGCGAATTCGTCGCCTCCCAGCCGCGCGACCAGCGAACCCTTCGGCATTGCACTTACAATCCGTCCGGCAATCTCGCGCAGGATCTCGTCACCGGCTTGGTGACCATTGGCATCATTGACGCGTTTGAAATTGTCGAGATCAAATATCAGGAAGGCAACTTCCTCGCCGCGCGTGTGCGCCGCGGCGACCAGCCGGTCAGTGGCCTGGCCGATGCTGCGGCGGTTGAGGCAGCCGGTCAGCGGATCGGTTTCGGCGAGCATCCATGCCTGTGCTTCGGCTTTGCGGCGCTCTGCAATTTCGACGGCAAGCATCCGATGACGCCGCCAGCCAAATATAACCAACGCGATATTGAGCAACAGGGCGCAAGTCAGGGTTCTGTCGGGTCCCGATCCCTCGCCATAGAACGAGCGCAGGATCTGCGGTAAAACCGTTCCCCCGGTGCCGACGAACATAATGATTGCGGCGGCAACGATGCCAAGCGCGACAAAATCATGGTTCGCAAGTTTCGAACCTGGATCGCTTGCAGGCATTGCGTTCGCTTTACTGAGTTCACTCGCGTCCAAGTTCGATCCGCCCTTTGCCCCATTCGTCGGGGCGTTATGCGCGCTCACCCTAAAATTTGCGTTAATCCTGAATGAACTGGCTCTAAGGGCTATTTCTTGAGGCCGATTTCCCGCAGCCGCTCTTGCAGATAATCGTCCGCCGTGATCGAAACCGGGTAGCGGTCCGGGTTCTGCTGGCTCACGCAGCCCGGCAAGGTCACGAAGCGGAAATCGCTGCGCAGGTGCAGGAAAAAAGGCATCGAATAGCGGCTGAAGCCAGTGCGGGCACCCATCGGGTTGCGAACCCGGTGGGTTGTGGATGGCAGGACGTGATTGGTCAGGCGCTGCAACATATCGCCGATATTGATCACCAGCGCGCCTTCGGGCGGGAATATTCCCATCCATTCGCCTTGCTTGGTCAGCAGCTCAAGTCCGGCTTCCTCTGCTCCCAGCAACAGCGTGATAAGATTAATATCCTCATGCGCCCCGGCCCGGATCGCTCCGCCTGTATTTTCGCCCGTTGGCGGGTAATGAAGCAGGCGCAGTACTGAATTACCGTCTTCGATGGCCGGATCGAACCAGCGCGCATCCAGCCCGAGGTAGATTGCGATCCGTGACAGGATGACTGCACCAACCCGGTCAAACTCGGCAAAAAGTGCCTCGAAAGTCTCGCGAAAGCCGCCGGGCTGACGGGGCCAGATATTGGGGGGCATGGAGGCGTCTGCCAGCGGATGGCCGGCTGGCAAATCGCGCCCGACATGCCAGAACTCCTTGAGGTCATGGAGTTTTGCACCCTTGGCAATCTCGGTCCCGAAGGGGGTGTAGCCCCGCGCACCGCCCTGGCCTGCGATAAAGTAGCTGCGCTTTTTAGGCTTGGGCAAGGCAAAGAATTCCGCTGTGAGCCGCCACGCACGAGCGAGCAACTCCGGATCGATGCCGTGATCCTTGACCAGGGCAAAGCCGAAAGTCTTGAAACTGTCGCCAATTTCTTCGGAAAATCTTGCCGCATCGTCGCTCAGCGAGAGGATCGGCAGGGTTTCAAGTTCCATTCTGGTCGTTTCCGCAAGTTACATCTAAGGGGCGGCCATACGCCTTTTAGGAAATCCTGACATGACCAAAATCAAATCCTGCTGGCTAATGAAGTCGGAACCTGACGCGTATGGCTGGGATGATCTGATCGCGCAGGGCGAGGGGACCTGGGACGGGGTTCGCAATTATCGCGCGCGCAACAATTTGATGGCGATGAAAGAGGGTGATGAGGCCTTCTTCTATCACTCGAATATCGGGCTAGAAATCGTTGGAATCGTTAGCATAAGCAAGGCCGGAATCCCCGACCCGACTGACGAAACCGGCCGGTGGGCAGCGGTAAAGGTCAAGCCAGTGCGCAAGCTGAAGCGAGCGGTGACGCTGAAAGAGATCAAGGCCGATCCGGCGCTGGCCGAGATTGAGCTGATCAAGCTCTCGCGGCTGTCGGTTGCGGCAATTACCCCTGCGGAGTGGGACTATATTGTCGCGCTGTCGGAGCGGTGAGTTGGGCTAGCGGTATCGCGCGTGCTTCGACAAGCTCAGCATGAGCGGATGTTTTTCAAGACCC
>JANOFJ010000160.1:0-34833 GCA_031413595.1 Novosphingobium sp. | reverse complement strand
GACCGCCTCAGGCGATAGCGACCTTCGGCGAACTCCTCGAACATCTGCTCGATCGAGGGATGCTCGATCGGACCGCTCTCCCCGTCGGAAAGCAGATTTTGCTGACTGACATAGGCCACATAGCTCTGCTCACCATTTTCGGCGAGCAGGTGATAGAACGGTTGCTCGCGGTGTGGGCGGACTTCCGGCGGGATCGATTCGTACCATTCCTCGCTGTTGGCGAAAACCGGGTCGATATCGAACACTACGCCGCGGAAATCGAACATCCGGTGGCGTACGATGTCACCAATCCCGAAGCTCGCCCTGGTTTCTCGCGGCATATCGATCCGCTTGCCAGCCTTGGAAGAAAAGAATGAAGCGCGATCCATGGAGCTGAATATAGGTTTTGCGGGGTTACGAAACAAGCCGCTGTTTCATGGAATCCCCTGTTTTAGGGGACGGAGGGGCTTGGCAAGCCGCAGATCATCCGCTAACCGCCGCGCTTCGACGACCGGGCAGTGCTGCCGCAGCACCCCAGAGCACTTCACGGAGAGGTGGCAGAGTGGTCGAATGCACCGCACTCGAAATGCGGCGTACCCGCGAGGGTACCCAGGGTTCGAATCCCTGCCTCTCCGCCAAGTATTGCTTAACTCCCCGTCTTCATCGAATCGGATGCAGATCGAAGCGGTGTCTGGACTGTGCAGGGCCCCCAAGCTCGGCGGCTTACCCACATTTGTGGGTGCCAATTGCTCCACAAAACGCTACCACGCGGGAATGAGTAATCTGTCTGATGGATCAAAAATGCAATTTGACGACGTTGTCCTGGGTCGCCGGAGTATCCGCGGTTACAAGCCCGATCCTGTTCCCAAGGCGCTGATCGAAGAAATCATTGGTCTGGCGATGCGTGCTCCGTCCTCGATGAACACCCAGCCGTGGAATTTTTACATTATCACCGGAGAGCCGCTGGACCGGATCCGCGCGGGCAACACCGAGCGGATGGTGGCCGGCGTGCCGCAATCGCGCGAATTTCGGACCGGCCAGGCCTTTGCCGGACCTCATCGCGACCGGCAAGTCGGCGTCGCCAAGCAATTGTTCTCGGCAATGGGGATCGAACGCGATGACAAGGACCGGCGGCAGGACTGGGTGCTGCGCGGTTTCCGCCAATTCGATGCGCCAGTCTGCGTGATCGTCACGTATGACCGGGTGCTGGACGGCAGCGACGATACGCCGTTCGATTGCGGCGCGGTGGCGACGGCACTGGTCAATGCCGCCTGGTCGCGGGGCTTGGGCGCTGTGATCAACAGCCAGGGGATCATGCAATCACCCGTGGTGCGCGAGCACGCCGGAATAGCCGACGATCAAATCATCATGAAAAGCATTGCGCTGGGTTGGCCCGATGAAAGCTTCCCTGCGAATGCCGTGGTGTCCGAGCGCAAGTCAGTCGATGAGGCTGCGGTGTTCGTCGGTTTCGACGACTAGGCGCAAAGCCGCCGAGCAAATCCGCACTGTGATTACGCCCGGCCTGCGCGTTACAGGGCGCGGAGCCGGGGTTCCGCCTCATCGAGCGACTTCCTGATCTTGCCGACCAGTTCGTCGATCTGCTCGATCGTGATGATCAGCGGCGGGCACATCACGATGCTGTCGCGAATGCCGCGGACCATCAGGCCATTGGCGATACACAGGTCGCGCACGATCGGCCCGGCGGTCCCTTCGCTGCCGCCAAACCGGGCGCCGCTGACCTTGTCGGCGACGATTTCAACCGCGCCGATAAGGCCGGCAGAGCGAGCCTCGCCGACCAACGGATGCTCGGCCAGCTTGGCCAGCGCCTTGGCGAGATAGGGGCCAGTTACCGATCGTGTCCGCTCGACCAGGCCTTCGCGTTCGATGATCTCGATATTGCGCAGCGCGACTGCCGCCGCGACCGGGTGACCGGAGTAAGTGAAGCCGTGGACGAAATCGCCGCCGGTTTTCATTACCTTGACGATTTCCGGCGACACGGCGACGGCCGAGATCGGCAGGTAACCAGAGGACAGCCCCTTGGCCATGGCAATGATGTCGGGTTTTACGCCAACTGTTTCATGCCCCCACATATTGCCGGTGCGCCCGAAGCCGCAGATAACCTCGTCGCAGATCAGCAATATGCCGTATTTCCGGCAAATCGCCTCGACCTGCGGCCAGTAGTTGGCGGGCGGGATGATCACGCCGCCCGCGCCCTGGATCGGCTCGCCGATGAAGGCCGCCACATTCTCCGGACCGACTGCCAGAATTCGCTCTTCGATGGCCTGCGCGCAGACTGTGCCAAAATCTTCCGGGCTCATGTCGCGACCTTCGCCGTACCAATAGGGCTGGCGGACGTGTTCGATCCCCGGGATCGGCAAATCGCCCTGGGCGTGCATCATCTTCATCCCGCCCAGCGACACGCCAGCCACGGTCGAGCCGTGATAGGCGTTCCAGCGGCTGATGAAGATCGAACGCTTTGGCTCGCCCTTGAGCTTCCAATAGGTCCGTACCATCCGGAAAATCGTATCATTCGCCTCTGAGCCTGAGGCGTTGAAAAAAACATGCGGCAGGCGGTTCTGCGTCAGGCTGGCGATCTTCTGGGCAAGCATCACGGTTGGCGGCGTCGCGGTCTTGAAGAAGGTATTGTAGAACGGCAGCTCCTTCATCTGCGCTGCCGCAACATCGGCCAGTTCGCTGCGGCCATAACCGACATTGACGCACCAAAGCCCGGCCATCCCATCGAGGATGCGGTTGCCGTCACCGTCATAGATGTAGCAACCCTCAGCGTGAGTGATGATGCGGCTGCCGCCCAGGTCCTCTATCTCCTGCCAATCAGCCTGGGCAGGAAGGTGGTGCGCGATATCAAGGCGCTTCAGTTCGGCGATATCGTAATTGCGTTGCATGGGTAATCTCCCGATAAAAAATGACAGGCGGGCTTTGGACAAGCCGGTCCTGTCAGGGAGAAAAGCCCAGCCGCGCCAGATAGCGGTTTAATCGAGTGACTCGCGTGGACATTACCACTCGCCTCTTAGCGCTTTGCCAAGCAGGTGGAAATAGGTCTGGCTTTCGGGCTTATCGGCGGTCTTCCATTCCGGGTGCCACTGGACGGCCAGCACGGCTGCGCCAGAGATTGTCGCGGAATAGGCCTCGATCAACCCGTCGTCTGCCAGGGCTTCAACTTTAAGCTGCGCAGAAAGTTCACCAACACCTTGATAATGAACCGAGTTTACCATCAGTTCAGGCCGTTGATAGGCCGCAGCCAACCGCCCGCCCTTGGTCAGTTCGACTTGGTGTTGATGATCGAACATCGCGTCAAAACTGACATCATCGGCGGCATGATGAGCCAGCAATTCGGAATTCGCTGAAACATCCCGGCGCAGCGTGCCGCCCAGCGCGACATTGATCTCCTGAAAGCCGCGGCAAATGCCGAACACCGGCTTGCCCGCATCGATCATCCGGTGGACCAGGCTGAGCGCTATTTCATCGCGGGCCGGATCGAATGGGCCTTCGCCGCCCTCATGCCTGTAGCGCTGCGTCTCGATGTTCGAGGGACTACCGGTCAGCAGGACACCATCTAGCCGCGGCGCGACTTCGGCGGCGCTCATCAGGCCGGGCAGGGACGGCACGAGCAAAGCCGCAGTATCGGCATAGGTCATTGCCGCGCTGACATAGCGGTCCATCACCGCCTGCGCCGTGTCGGCTCCGACGATCCGGTTGCAACAGATGATCCCCAGAACGGGACGCGCGGCCATGTGTCGGTTCCTTGTATTTGCTCAGGCGAGCAGGATTACCGCGCTCGACGGGTGCCAGCAGATCGAAACTTTCTCGTCCCACGTGAAGGCGTCCTGATCGAACCGCGAGAGATTGCTGCGCGATACCCTGACCATGCGGCCGCTTTCAAGCTCCACCTCATAGTGGGTACAGTCACCAAGATAGGACATGCCCTTGATCGTGCCATTGGCAAGGTTGTGGCCCTCGGGCGCATCGCGGACCTCGGCCGTGCCCGGACGACACAGGGTCATTTTCTCGGGCCGGATTGCTGCCCAGACATTGGCGTCATGCGGGCCGGTAACACCGTGGTTGATGAAGATCTTGCCGACTTCCGCGCTGTCGACCACCGCCCGTTCGGGCTCGTCGACGGTCAGCTTGCCTTCGAAGATATTCACCGAGCCGATGAAGTCCGCAACAAAGCGGTTGGCGGGATATTCATAGAGATCCGCCGGCTTGGCCAGCTGCGCGACATGACCCTTGTTGATCACCGCGATCCGGCTGGCCATCGACAAGGCTTCGTCCTGATCGTGCGTTACCGTAACGAACGTGATCCCGACCTTGTCCTGCAGGTCAGCCAGCTCGAACTGCATCTGTGCGCGCAGTTTGGCATCCAGCGCCGAGAGCGGCTCGTCGAGCAGCAGCACCTTGGGCCGCATCACCAGACTGCGGGCGAGGGCCACCCGCTGGCGCTGCCCACCCGACAGCTGATCCGGCATCCGCGCGCCCAGCCCGTCAAGCTTGACCAGCGAGAGCGCTTCTTCGACCCGCGAGGCGATTTCGGATTTCGCCGTGCCGGCGATCTTGAGCCCATAACCGACATTGTCGAGCACACTCATATGCGGGAAAACGGCGTAGGACTGGAATACCATGTTGACCGGACGCTTGTTCGGCGGAACCCCGGCCATGTCCTGGCCATCGATCAGGATCTGGCCCTCGGTCGGCAATTCGAACCCCGCGATCATCCGCAGTAAGGTCGTCTTGCCGCAACCCGATGGCCCGAGCATGACGAAAAATTCTCCGGCGACAATATCAAGCGAGACATTGTCGACCGCGACCATGTTACCAAAGCGTTTGGTGACGTTTTTGATCTGGATGATTGGTCCGGTCATGGATGGGTTCCCGTCTCACCGGAGATGTCCTGCAGCTTGAGTGCAACCGCGGTGAGGATAATGGTCAAAAGGATCAGCAGCGAGGATACGGCGTTTACCTCGGGCGTTACCGAGAACCGGACCATCGAATAGACCTTGACCGGGAAGGTCGTGGTATTCGGGCCGCTGGTAAAAAAGGTTATCACGAAATCATCGAGGCTAAGCGTGAAAGCCAGCAGCGCGCCGGCGATCAGGCCAGGCTTCATATGCGGGATCAGCACATCGCGGAACGCCTGCCATTCGGTCGCGCCCAGGTCCTTGGCGGCCTCTTCCTCTTCCCGGTTGAAGCTGGATAGCCGCGCCCGGACGACCATGGTCACGAACGGAAAACAGAAAGTGATGTGAGCGATGGTGATCGCGCTGAGGCTCAGCGGCCAGGGCAGGTCGGTTGGCCAACCGATCGAGGCGAAAAAGATCAGCATCGCCACGCCCATGCAGATCTCCGGGACGACGATCGGCAGCGACATCGTGCCCTCGACGCCTGCCTTCAACGGAAAGCGGAACCGCCACAGCATGACCGCCGCCAATGCGCCCAGAACCAGGCTGACGATCGTCGCCAGGAAGGCAATGGTCAGCGAATTGCCTAGCGCCTCCATCAGCGACTCGTTCTTGAACACCTTGCCGTAATATTTGAAGGTGAAACCGCGCCAGACCACATTGGCCTTGCTATCGTTGAAACTGAACACGAACAGCACCATGAGCGGCGCATAAAGGAAGAAGGTGACCCCGCCGATCCAGCTCCGCATCCACAGGCGCTTGTTGTAATCGAGCGGCGCGATCGGCTTGCGGGTAAAAAAGCTCACCGGCCCGCCTCCGCCTTGCGATTGCGCAATGCCTGGAGCGCAATCAGGATGAAGGTGGCATACATCAGCAGGAAGGATAGCGCTGATCCGAACGGCCAGTCGTTGGCCCGCTTGAACTGGCGTTCGACAACATTGGCGATCATCTGGCTGTCGGTGCCGCCCATCAGGTCCGGGGTCAGATAGGCACCGAGTGCAGGCACGAAGGTGATGATCAATCCCGAGATGATCCCCGGTGCAGCCAGGGGCAGGACGACGCGTTTGATCGTGGTCCATTGCCCTGCGCCGAGATCGAGGCTGGCCTCGATCAGCGATCGGTCGAGCCGGTCGAGCGCGGCGTAGAGCGGCAGGACCATGAAGGGCAAATGGACATAGACCAGCCCGAAGATCACGGCGAAATTGTTATACAGCAGGGGCAGCGGCTCGAACGGCGCGATCGGACCCGCGCCGATCAGCATAGCGACCGAATTCGCCTTTCCCCAACCCCATTCGAGGATCTGATTGACCACCCCTCTGGTGCCCAGCAGCGAGAGCAGCGCGTAGGTACGGACCAGCAGATTGGTCCAGAACGGGAGCATGATCAGCATCAGCAGCCACGGCTTCCAGCGCGCGCCGGCAAAGGTGATCGCCATCGCCACCGGAAAGCCGACGATCAGGCAGATCAGCGTCGTGAGCGCCGCGACACCTACCGATTTAAGGAAGATTCCCAGATAAAGCGGCTCGATCGCCCGGGCATAATTGGCGAAAGTCCCGGTAATGTCGATCTTCGTCAGCCCGGAATTGGTGCCGAAGCTGTAGGCCCACATGATGGCCAGCGGCACCAGAAAGAACAGCAGCAGCCACAACGTGGGTGCCGCCGCGATGGTCATGAAGACCCGCCGCTGTTCTTTCCAGTTCTGCATTGCCGCAGTTCAGCTCTAGCTAGCGCGAACGCGGGTGAATGCCTCTTCGTAAAGCGGTTGCATATCCGCCCTGAACTTTGCGTATTCGCACTTCGCCAATAGGTCCTGGGGCGGGAAGATGGCCGTGTTGTTGGCATAATCCGCGCCCATCAACTTTTTGGTCGCCATGTTGGGGGTCGGGTACTGGATCGTCTCGGTGATCCCTTTGCCCACTTCCCCGTCGAGCAAATAATTGATGAAGGCCAGCGCATTCTTGGGATGCGGCGCGCCCTTGGGAATGCACAGCGTGTCAGAGTTGAACTGGCTGCCTTCCTTGGGAACGACGAAACCGATATCGGGATCCTCGATCATCTTCTGGGCGATGTCACCGTTGTATTCGAGCACTAGATCGACTTCGCCCTTGACCAGCAAATCCTGCCCATTGTCCTCGTGGAATGCCTTCACAAAGGGCTTCTGCTTGATCATCATGGCTTCGATCGTCTTGATGTCGGCCGCCGTCAGCGCGTTGACCGACTTGCCGAGGTATTTGCCATAGAGCCGGAACAGATCGCCAGCTTCGGACAGTAAGGCAATCTTGCCCTTGTATTGATCCGAATCGAACAGCACTTTCCAGCTGTCGGGCGCCGGGTTAACCTTGGACTTGCGATAGCCGATGCCGAGCACCAGCCAGGTATAGGGCATTGAGTATTTGCGGCCGGGATCATAGGCGACATCGATAAAGCTGGGGTCGATGTTCTTGAAATTGGGAATCTGCGCCTGATCGAGTGGCATCAGCATGTCCGACTGGATCATCCGTTCAACAAAATCGTTCGAAGGCACGATCACGTCAAACCCGGGATTGCCAGCGCGTAGCTTGGCGAACAGCTCGTCATTGGTGGCGAACAGCGACATGTTGACATCAACCCCGCTGGCGCCCTTGAAATCGGCGAGCGTGGTTTCGCCAATGTAGGTGTCCCAATTGTAGAAATTGAGCTTGGGCTCCTCCCCGGTCGCAGCGATCTTGGTTGCCGCCCCGCTCTGCTTCTTTTCACCGCACCCGGAAAGCGCGCCGCCGAAGCTGATTCCGATTGCCGCAGCCCCCATCCCCTTGAGCAGCGAGCGCCTGTCTGCAATGAGTTGCTTGAGCTTGATTTGATCGACCATACCCCGACCCCTTTCGTTTTTTTTGGGCTTGCGATTCGGGAAGACTAGCCAGTTTTTCGCCGAGGAAAAGCGACTTGTTGCCGGGCCGGTTTTCTTCAACGCAACCTGACTGTCAACGCCGCCGCAAATGGCTTGAATCCTGACATTATCTGCGCGGTCCGTGGCGCAGAAATTCCAATTTCCTCAAGCAGAGCGTGGATCAAGAGCCGGCAAACTTGACTTTTTGTGCAGTGCAACATAAGTAGGCTCTGCCGGCGCCAACCGCTGCGGCATTCATTGATAGAGATTACCCATGCGTCCCCTGATGTTCCTGAGCCTGATCAACGTCCTCTTTGGGCCGCGCCCGCGCCGCTAACCCGGTCAGCTACCCGCGCTCAGGCGGTTCGCAAGTACCACTCATAGTCCAGCACTGGCACCGTGGCGAAAAAGCGTTCCTGCTCGGTCCGCTTGACGATGCTGTACATCTTGACAAAGCGTGCCCCCAGATACTCCTGCATCAGGGCTGACTGCTCAAAACGCTCAACCGCGGCAAACCAGTTGCCGGGCATGGGCGGCGCATCGACCTTGGCCTCATAGCCATTGCCGACAACTGGCGCGCCGGGATCGAGCTTGTTCTCGATCCCGTGGCACATTCCCGCCAGCATCGCCGCCATCGCCAGATAGGGGTTGGCATCAGCGCCGCCGATGCGGTGCTCGACATGCCGGGTGGGCGCGGGGCCAGCGGTCACGCGGAAGCTGACGGTGCGATTATTTACCCCCCAGGTCGGCGCGATCGGGGCATAGCTGTTTGCCTTGAAGCGGCGATAGCTGTTGGCATTGGGGGCAAAGATCAGGAACGCATCGGCCATGGTCGCCTGCATCCCGGCGATGGCATGAGCCAGCAGCGGCGTGCCTTGCGGCTCGTCGCTGGCAAAGGCATTCTTGCCAGCCGCGTCGAGCAGCGAGGCGTGGAGATGCATGCCATTGCCGGCACTTGCCTCAAATGGCTTGGCCATGAAGGTTGCTTCCATGCCGTGACGCGCAGCAACGGCCCTGACCATCCGCTTGTGCATGATCGCCTCGTCGCAGGCCCGCAGCGCATCGGGACGGTGCGCCAGCGTCATTTCGAACTGCCCCGGCGCATATTCCGATATCGCTGCCTCAAGTGGCAGGCCTTGTGCGTCAGCGGCAGCATAAAGATCATCGAAAAACGGGCGGAAGTCGTCCATCTCGGTCAGCCCGTATACCTGAATGTCACCGGGCGTTTCGCCGGTAACCGGTGAACGCGCTGGGCGAGGACGACCGTCTTTGCCGCGCTTGGCATCGACCAGGTAGAACTCCAGCTCGACCGCCACGTCGGGGGTATATCCAAGCCCCGCCATCCGATCGATCACCGCGCCCAGTACATGGCGCGGATCAAGATCGTTGGGTGTGCCGTCCAGCTCGTAGAAACCGGTCAGGAACTGCGCAGCTTTCGGCCCGGCCCAGGGCGAAGGAACCAGCGTGCCCGGTATCGGCCAGACCTGACGATCGGCATCGCCATCTTCCCAGACCAGCCCGGTTTCTTCGGTATCGCGCCCAGTGATATCTACGATCACCACGGAGCCGGGCAGGAATCGTCCGGCCTTGTAGACACCCAAGACCTCGTGCTGGCGCAGCCGCTTGCCGCGCGGAACGCCGCACATATTGGTAAAGATGATGTCGATCGCATCTATCTCGGGATGCTTGGCGAAGAACGCTTCTGCCTCGCTCAGCGGTGCTATCTGCTTGGATGATTTTGCAGCCATGATTGTTCAGTTATCCTGAAAGCCGGGAAGGCGGGAGGGATGAAATGGCGCGTATCCTAGGCGCCGCCGCCGCAAAGGGCTAGACTGGTGCCGAAAGTCAATCATCGGACGCGCTCAGCAGCAACGCCGCAGCCTCGGCGAAATTCGCCACCAGCCGCGCGATCTGCGCATCGCTCGTGACCGGGCTGACCAGCATCATGTTGTGAAACGGCGCGAGCAGGCTGCCGCGATTGACCAGCATCAGATGGAGCAGAGCTTCCAGCGGATGGTCCATCGCGGCGCGTGCTTCGGTGCCATCGCGCGGCGGCACCGAGGCGCAAATCAGCTCAACCCGGGCACCTACATTGGCGATGTGCCAAGGCAGGCCAAGGCGTCCGATCACTGCGCGAAGCCCCTCGACCAAGGTTCCCGCCAGCGGGATCATGTGATCATAGGCGGCAGGAGTCATCACTTCTTCCAGCATCGCCCGCATCGCGCTGATCGCCAGCGCATTGGCTGACAGCGTGGTGCCGATGCCCGAATGACCGGGGGGAAGGGCGGTCCGCGCAGTTTTCATCCGCGTCGCCATTTCAGCGGTGAACCCGAAAGCAGCACAGGGCACGCCGCCGCCGATCGATTTGCCGATTACCAGCATGTCGCCGGCCGGGCCTTGGCTGCCGCTATGCCCGCCCCAACCTGACGATATCGTGTGAGTTTCGTCCCATACCAGAACCGTCCCGGTAGCTGCGGTCAAGGACCGCAGCTGCTCAAGAAAGCCGGGTTCGGGCAGGACCATCCCGACATTGGTCATCACCGGTTCGGCCAGAACGCAGGCATATTCGCGGCCAGCCAGCGCTGCCTCGAGCGCGGCCACATCGTTGAATTCAATTGCGGTCGTGGTCTGGGTGAGATCGGCCACCTGTCCGACCAGGCTGGCCCTCGTTTCGGGCACGCCATTACGCAAATCGACAAACACATCGTCCACTGCGCCGTGATAGCAGCCGTTGAAGATCAGGATCCTGGACCGCCCGGTGATCCCCCGGCACCAGCGGATTATCGCACGGTTTGCTTCAGAGGCGGTGGTTGTGAGTTGCCACAAGGGCAAGCCGAAACGCTCGGCTAGCAGTTCGCCGACGCGGTCCACTTCCGCAGTTGGCAGCATGTAACTAATCCCCGCCGCGGCTTGGCGAGCAATCGCTTCCGCCAACGGCGGGGGCGAATGACCGAACATGGCCGCCGTATCGCCGAGGCAGAAATCGTCGAGCTGCTGCCCATCGACCGTCGTCAGAACTGCCCCTTCGGCTTTTGCAACAACCAGCGGGAAGGGGCTCGGCCAATCGCGCATCCAGTGGAACGGAACACCCTCATGCCAATGCGCGCTGCGCGCCTCGGCGTGTTTCGCGGCCAGCGGATTGCGGGCAACAAATCGCGCCAGCTCCGCCGCGTGCAAGGCGGACACGAGATCGCTATTCCTCACAGCCGGTCCCTGATCGCATAGTAGATCAGCCCGAGGGCGGCGAGCGGGCGTTGCAGGAACTTGCCTCCGGGAAAGCGCTTGTGCGGCAAAGCTTCAAACAGTCCGAATCGTTGGGTCTGGCCGGTCAATGCCTCGGCAATTAACTCTCCGGCAAGCGTTGTCAGCAGCGCGCCATGGCCGGAAAAGCCATGCGCGAAAAAGCAATTGCCGCGTCGGCCCACATGCGGAAGCCGATCAGCGGTGACAGCAACCGCGCCGCCCCAGGCATAATCGATGGGAATTACGTTGAGCCCCGGAAACAGCCGGCACATGTGCGGCCGGACAAACGCGCCGATATTGGCAGGAACGTTCTGACTGTACTTCTCACCACCACCGAAGATCAGGCGGCGATCGGCGGAAAGGCGGTAATAGTTGAGCACGAACCGGCTGTCCGCGACCGCCAGATTCGTCGGCAGGATGGCGTCGGCCAGCGCGGGAGAGAGCGGCGCAGTAGCGATATTGTAGTTCATGATCGGCACGGTGTAGCTGCCGAGCGCGGGGATCACATCTCCGGTCCAGCTGTCGCAGGCGATAATTGCATGGGCGGCGCTGACAGTCCCCCCGGCGGTCCGCACCTCGACCACTCCATCGGGCTGGAGGGCCGTCACCCGGCTGCCTTCAAAAATCCTGACACCGGCCTCAAGGCACGCCTGCGCCAGTCCCAGGGCATAGTTCAGCGGATGGAAATGGCCGCCGCCGTGATCCAGAACCCCGCCGTGGTACTGGTCTGTTCCGACGTGGTGCGCCATGTCTGCCGGGGCAATGATTTCAAGCGTATCCTCGCCCAGCGCGCTTCGCCGCAGTTCAACCTCGCGGCACATTTCTTCAAAATGAGCGGGCTTGTGCGCTGCCTCAAGGTGTCCGGGGCGCAGATCGCAGGCTATGCCATGCCGGGCGATACGGGTGTGGACGGCATCGCGCGCGTCAAGCGCCAAGGCAAAGATCGCCTTGGCGCGATCAAACCCGAAGCTGGCTACGAGTTCGCGGAGTGACCACCTTAGGCCGGGGATCAATTGCCCGCCATTGCGGCCCGAAGCGCCGAAGCCGATTGTCTCTGCTTCGAGCAGGATGACCGACATTCCCGCTTCTGCGGCAGCCAGCGCTGCCGACAAGCCGGTAAAGCCGCCGCCTATCACGCATACATCGGCCCGGTTGGCCCCAGTCAATTCGGGCTGCGGCTCGAAAGCGTTGGCGCTCGCCCGGTAATAGCTGTCAGCCAGCGGATCTGACACGTGCCGTCAGACCCGCAGCAGCAGATGTTCGCGCTCCCACGAGCTGATGACCGACTGATAGTGGAACAGCTCGCATTCCTTGATCGCGTAGAAAATATCGAAGAAGTCTTCCCCCAGCAGCGCCTTGACCGGGCGGCAATGGCTGAACCGGTCCAGCGCACCTTCGAGTGAGCGCGGCAAGGTGCGCGCGCGGTTATAGGCATTGCCCTCAATGCTCTTGGGCGGAATCATCCGCTCGACCATCCCGATATAGCCGCAAACCAGCGAGGCGGCGATGGCAAGGTACGGATTGGAGTCGGCTCCGGGCAGGCGGTTTTCGATCCGGCGGTTTTTCGCATCCGACACCGGCACCCTCAGTCCGCACGAGCGGTTGTCGGTGCCCCACTGGACATTGATCGGCGCAGCCGTGTCGGGCCGCATCCGGCGGAAACTATTTACGTTGGGCGCCATCATCGGCGTGATTTGCGGCAGCAGCCGAGCGAGCCCGGCGATATGGCCGCGAAAGAGCGCGCTGTCCTTGCCGGTTGCGGTACTGAACACATTCTTGCCGGTCGCAAGATCAAGCACCGACTGGTGAATATGCATGGCACTGCCTGGCTGGTCGCTCATCGGTTTGGCAAGGAATGTGGCATAGACGCCGTGTTCGAGCGCGACCTGACGGACGATCCGTTTGAAAAGCAGCACCTCGTCGGCCAGCTTGAGAGGATCGCCGTGGAGGAAGTTTACTTCGAGCTGTGCTGCCCCGGCCTCGTGGATCATCGTATCGATGTCGAGTCCGGCCTTCTCGCTGAAATCATAGATCTGTTCGATGATATCTTCAAACTCGCCTAGTGCTTCAAGCCCATAGGGCTGGCTGGCGGTTTCGGGCCGGCCGGACCTGCCGGTTGGCGGGAGCAGCGGGAAATCGGGATCGGTGTTCTTGGAAACGAGATAGAATTCAACCTCCGGCGCGACCACCGGCTTCCAGCCGCGGTCGGTGTAAAGCTTGATTACCCGTTTAAGGATCATCCGCGGCGCATAGTCCACCGGCGCGCCATCATGGGTGAAGGCATCGGCGATGACATAGGCGGTTGGCGTTGCAAAGCCCGGCGCTTCGCAGATTGATCCCGGATCGGGCACCATGATCAGGTCTGGATCGGTCCGCGGCACAATGCTGTCGGTATCGTCGGGATATTCGCCGTTGATGGTGACAGTATAGATGCTGCCTGGAATGCGAAGCGTTCCGTCCTTCACCCCGGACAGGAACTTGCCGGCAGGCAGCACCTTGCCGCGCTGGACGCCGTTCATATCCGGGATGATACATTCGATCTCGGTTACCCCGTGATCGGCGATCCAGCTGGCTAGACTAATGGACATTCAGTGTCCGCGCGTGGCGCTTAACCCCGCACCCTCCTTCGCTCAAAATGTCATACTGGCCGAGACCACCACGCCCGCATCGGCGATATTGCCGAAGTCTTGGGCATGGGCGGTATCGACATAGGCGACGCCCAGGGTAAGTTTGCCAAGCTCGGCACTCACGCCCAGCGACCAGTCCTTCTTGTTGTCGCCGAAAGCGCCATTCTCAAAGCCGAACGAGCCATTGAGAGAGAGAGGCGTATCGCCCAGCGGCATCGAGCCATCGATCGCCACATAGGTATTGTCCTGATTACCCGTATTGTTCTGGCTGGGCACGTAAGCAAAGGTTAGGCCAACCTCGCCCTTACCAACCGGCGCGCTGGCGCGGCTGATGAGTTCGACATAATTGAAGCTGCTAACGCCGGGGTAAATATAGTAAGTGGCGTTCACGTCCAGAGTGACATTTCCGATATCATAGGCAAAGCCAGCGACCAAATCGAGTTCGATATCATCGCCGCCATTATCCGCCACGTTTGAACCCCACGCCGAAACATAGAAACCGGATTCATGGCTGATGGTTATGCTGGGCTGGAATGCCGGGTCCTTGTCGGACAGCGAAATTCCGCGAAACCGGTAATCGCTTACCGCATCCAGCGTCACTTCGATATCGAACGGGCCAGTGGGCTCGGAAGCCTCCGCGCCAGTCGCTGGCTCATCAGCAGCCAGCGCAGGGCTGGCAATGAAAAGGCAGCTTGCGCCGAACACGGTGGCAAACTTGGCGGCGACAGACTTCCGGTTTGATTTCAACATTGTACGCTCCCCCATAAATTCAACTTTTCAGGCCCTGAACGGATTGGCGGGAGCCAGTTAAAAATCCACGCCGCCACCAGTTACCAATCGAGGTCTCTCACAATCTTTCGGCGATATGTCCTGTGTTACAGATAGCTGCGGTTCGCTCTTAGGGCAAGCGGAGCCACATGCGCCAGCCTTGGTGCCAGGCGGCGCCTCCATCCCCGGCCCAATCAGCGCTGTGGGCTGTCTTCATGCCGATCGGATCCATTGCAGAATATGGCGCCTGCTGCCGTCCTTTGCTGCTTCGAGTGCGGAGAGCGTGAGGCCGCCAGCTCCATCAAAAACCGCAAGGCGGCGCTGGTCTGTGTCAGCCATGTCCGGGTTAAGCGCCATAGTGACGGCATGAACAACATGATCGCCGTCGAGTTGCCAGGTTCCGGCATAATGGAAATAGGAATCGAAGGCTGCAGCCTTCTGGTCGTCAGTAGCATTTCGGGCGTTGGCGATGCCGAATTTGGTACGTCCGGCCTTGCAAATGCTCGCAGTCATGATGCCGTTTGGCGCATAAATGATGTATCCATGAGCGTTGCTGCCAAACGGTTGTGTCACGGTGCCGTCCGAATATTCGATGCGCCAGTCGGCCAGCGACCAGGCCCCGATGAAATCCTCGCGGCTATGCGGCATAAACTGGTTTCCTTGCAGTCGCGGCGGCAATCATCTCAAGCAACCAGCACCGAATTCCCCGGCATGCCGATGTCGTTGCCATTGGCCCAGGTCGAATGGGTGCCGGCGCAGATCCGTTCGGGCAGGATAATCCGGCAAACCGGGCCCGCCTCGAAATTCCTGGCGTCAATCAGAACGCACTCGGACTTGTCGGTGTTTAGGTCAGCGATGAACGAGACGAGATAACCGTCGTCCTCGCCTGTGGCACCGATACGCGGAATGAACGGTGTTTCGCTGCCGAAACGGCCAGGACCAAATTCGATCGTTTGGCTTGTGCCGCTTTCCAGGTCGTGCTTGACCAACCCCCGGAACAGGAACCAGCCGGGTTCGGGGACTGCGCTGTAGGCGTAGCGGTATTTGCTCCCGGCATACTTCTGATTGATCATGCCGAACTCAAGAATCCGGTCATCGAGCCGTTCTTCGGTAGTTTTGCCAGTCGCGAGGTTGAAGCGCCAGCGGTGCAGCTTGGGCCTCATCATTTCCTGATCGAGATAGGCCATCATCCGTTCCAGCCCGCTGACCGCACCTGGCGGGGATTTGGGCATCGGCTCTTCCTGGAAATAGCCGTCCAGAATGATCTCGTCACCATCCTCATAAGCGTTGAGCCAATGCAGCGTGTAAGTTGGCTCAGCCTCGAACCAGCGGATATCCTCAGTTTGGCCATAGCGCGGAATGATCGCGAACCGGGTGCGAAGCTCTGGATGGAATTGCACGACATGGAGGTTGCGCTCAAGCAACTCAGGATTCCAGAACAGTGGCATATCGTTCAGGATCGAATAGTTTTCGGTGAAGGCCATGTCATGCGGCAGGCGCGGGCCGGGCAGGGGGATGGGGACATAGTGTTTCAGCCTGTTGTCCGCCCCGACCACGCCGTAATGCATGTAGGGCGCGTGTTTTGAGTAGTTGAAAAACAACAGCTCGCCGGTCGCCTCAACGGTCTTGCAATGCGCGGATATGCCATCCAGCGGCACCCAGCCTTCGGTGCCGAATTGCTCCAACGTGAAAGGATCAAGCCGGTAGCCTTCGCCACTCTGGTAAAAGGTCGAGAGGATCTTTCCGGCATGGATCACCACATCGGTGGAGGATGAATCCTTGAGCCATTCCTGCGCTCCCCAGCCCGGGCGGGTGGATTTCTGAGGCGGCTCCATCAATCCGGCCCACAGCGAACGCCCCGCTTCCTGTTCGGCCTGAAAGCCCTTGGTGCGGACAAAGCGGCTGCGATAACTGGCCTTGCCCTCCTTGAACGACATCGAATGAATGAATCCGTCGCCATCGAACGGATGGTAACGCCCGATCGGCTGGTTGATCTGGTTCTCACCAGTACGGACATAAACGCCGTCAATGTCCGCCGGGATTGTGCTGATTACTTCGACATCGCCGCTGGCAAAAGTCGCGTCCCATTCGTTGTAGGTCGGGCGCCATGCCCCTTGCAAATAGGGATGATCGTTTGGCTCGATGGTCGATTTGATCGTTTCGACAAGCTTGGCAGACACAGCTACACTCCCATGCGGCTAAGGTAGATGGACTAATCTGCGCCTATGCTGCGATCCCCGCAAGCCGTTCGCGGATGATCGAGTTGGCCTGGCCCATGATATTCCCGACAAGTTCAGCGCAGGTCGGAATGTCATGGATCAGGGCCTGGCTCTGACCCGTGGTCCAGATGCCACCATCCATATCGCCATCCCGCAACACATTTTCGCGGCCGCGCACTCCCGCCATATACTCGCGCACGTCGTCGAAGGTTTTGGTTGGATCCTGCTGGATTTCGGCAACTTTTTCCGAAACGGCATTGCGGGCGACCCGGGCGGTGTTGCGCAAGGTTCGCCCGACCAGAACGGTATCGCGCTCGTTGAATTCAACAATCTGGCGCTTGACGTTCTCGTGGATCTTGGCCTCGACCGTGGCGCAAAAGCGCGTGCCCATGTTCACACCGTCAGCGCCAAGGGCCAGCGCGGCAACCAGGCTGCGCCCATCTGCCATGCCGCCCGAGGCGATCACGGGAACATCAACCGCATCGACTGTTGCGGGCAGCAGCACAATCAAGCCGATATCGTCCTCGCCCGGATGTCCGGCGCATTCGAAGCCATCGATGCTGATGATATCCACCCCGTGCCGCACTGCCGAGACCGAATGCCGCACCGAAGTGCATTTGTGGATGACCTTGACTCCGGCCTCCTTGAAGCGGGGCAGATGATCGGTCGGTGCGCGGCCCGCAGTCTCGACGATCTTGATTCCCGAGGCGATAATTGCCTCGCGGTAATCGTCATAAGGGATCGGATTGATCGAGGGCAGCAGCGTCAGATTGACGCCAAACGGCTGGTCGGTCAGCGCCTTGGTCTTCTCGATTTCGGCCAGCAGCTCGGCTCCCGTTGGGAACATATGTGCGGTGATGAAACCCAGTGCACCGGCGTTGGCAACCGCCGCAACTAGCTCGCCATAACCAACGCCGGTCATTCCGCCCATCACGATCGGGGTTTTCACGCCAAACATTTCAGTGATGCGGGTCTTCATAGGCGAATCCTTTTTAGATATAATGGCTGTTTGAGGGCATCCTAGCTTGACGTAAGCGTTAAGCAACGGGGTTCTCGGTCGCTCTTCCCAAACCGCGCTCCGCTGGTTATCATCACTCCGCACAGCACAAGCTGGCGCAGCTGCGCCACATTAGCGGTGTGCCTCTACCCCTGACCCCTCCCCGTCCTTCGACAAGCTCAGGATGAGCAGAGGGAAGGGGATCCGATGAGGGTTCAATCAACTACCGAATAGATTGAGCTTCACTTTGATCTGGCGTCACTTTGGCCTAGTTTCACTTTGGAAAGCCGTGCGGCATGACAGTCACAATCCTTGACGGCGGCATCAGCCGCGAACTGCAAAAGCTGGGCGCACCGTTTCGCCAGCCGGAATGGTCGGCGCTGGCGCTGATTGAGACGCCAGAACTCGTGGGTGCAGCGCACGATCTGTTCGCGGTTGCTGGGGCCGATGTGATTACGACCAACAGCTATGCGGTCGTGCCATTTCATCTGGGCGAAGCGCGATTTGCGAGCGAGGGCGTGCGGCTTGCTGAACTTGCCGGACAGCTCGCGCGCAGTGTCGCTGACCAGCGCGGAGTAAAGGTTGCAGCCTCGCTGCCGCCAGTTCTGGGATCCTACCGGCCCGATTTGTTTGAGGCGGGCCAAGCGCGGGCGATCCTTGAGGTTTTGATATCCGGACTGTCGCCCTATGCCGATATCTGGTTGGCAGAAACGCTTAGCACACTCGCCGAGGCCCGGCTGATCGGGGAGCTGCTGGCCGGTGATCCGCGTACCCTGTGGTTGTCGTTCACGCTTGATGACAGCGCCGCCGCTCCTGCTGCCACGCTCAGGTCGGGCGAAAGCGTTCGCGTCGCTGCTGATCTTGCCGTCACGCTGGGCGCTCAGGCGCTGCTGTTCAATTGCAGCCGGCCCGAAGTGATGGACGCTGCCGTTCGGGAGGCCAAGGCCGCACTCGCCGACAGTGGAATAGCCATCGGCGTCTATGCCAATGGCTTTGGCGCGGAAGATGAAGGCGTTGCCGCGAACGAAGTCATCCGGGCCATCCGCGGCGATCTTGATCCGGCTCGCTATCTCGGCTGGGCGAAGCAATGGGTTGCGTCTGGCGCAAGGATCGTTGGGGGTTGCTGCGGGATAGGTCCGGCCCATGTTGCAGCACTGGCGCAGGATTTGCGGACCTAGCGCACCGCCTCAGCGATCAGCAAAGGCATAGGGCGTTGCGCCGCGGTGGTATTCGTCGGCCAGCATCTGCCGGCCGATTGGTGGGGCCGAGCGGGCAGGGCACTCGATCCGTTGGCAAAGGCGGCAGGTAACGCCGATCGGGGTGGCCTTGTCGGGGGTCAGTTCGGGCTGCATCCGGGCGTAGACCACCTGCGGCGCATGTTCGGCCGCACAGCCCAGCGCGACGGCGCGTTCGATCTTTGGCGCTCCAAAGCCACCGCCGCCCGCCGTGACAGTCCGCGCGATCGAGAGGAAGCGTTTGCCGTCGGGCAGTTCGAGCCACTGGGTCACGATCTGGCGCGGGGTGGAGAACACATGATGCAGGCTCCACAGCGGGCAGGCCCCGCCGTTGCGGGCAAACGGAAAACCGGCCCCGTCGAGCCGCTTGGAGACATTTCCGGCCCGGTCCACCCGGATGAAGAAAAACGGCACGCGTTCCTTGCCCGGCTTTTGCAGCGTCGTCAGCCGGTGGGCGACCTGTTCGAAGCTGGCGCCGAAGGCGCGGCCCAGCGCTTCGATATCATAGGCCCGCGCTTCAGCAGCCTTGGAGAATGCGTCATAAGGCATGACGATGGCGGCAGCGGCATAGTTGGCCAGCGCGCGGCGGGCATAGAGCGCGATTTCCTCGTTAGCGAAATTGCCGTCTTTGAGCGCCGCATCGATAGTCTTGCGCAGCTCAATATAGGCCAGCTGTAGCGCCAGCTGGAAGTTCTGGCTGGCGGTATCAAGCGCGTCGTCGAGCAGGATTTCTCCGCGGTGCCGATCATAACGGCGGATCGATCCGGCCAGAACCTCGGTCGGCAGACGGCGCACCCGCAGGCTGTGCCGGGAACCCAAATAACTAGTCAGGCTGCCCGCCTCGGCAATGTGACCGGCAATTGCTTCGGCCGCTTCATCCAGCGCGGGGAAGCAATTATGGCGCGCGGCAAGAAAACGCTGGACCTCGGCAACCGGATCGGCAGGTTCGGCTCCTTCGGTCCGTTCCGCACCGCGGTCGGCCAGTTCCAGCTGTCGTTCGGCCCAGGCTGTGTGAAGCCGCAAAAAGGCCTCGCTGATCCCGGGAAAGCTGGTCGCGATGTCCGACACCTCAAGCGCGGGCAAATCGATATCGGCAAACATCGGATCCTTGAGCGCTGCCACCAGCCGCGCCGCATAGTCCGCGCCGCCGTTTGCTGCGATGTCGGTCAGATCCATCCGATATGTCCGCGCAAGGCGCAGCAGCAGATCGGCAGTGAGCGGCCGCTGGTTGCGCTCCAGAAGCGCGACATAGGAAGCCGAGATATCGAGATCGTGGGCCACCTGCGCCTGGGTTAGCCCAAGTTCGCGGCGCAAGCGTTTGAGGCGCGGGCCCATATAGACGGAGCGTTCACTCGGCATGGCTCGGGTTTCCGGTTTGTACAGTTGTTACAACTATACAATAAAATCCTGTAAAGTGTGACAAGTCAACCGTTATCCATCTCGCAAACGCGAAGCGACCGGCCTAATCCAGCGCATCACCCGATTCCCTGCACAAGGATTTACGCAGTGTCATATTCGACCGATATCTCCCAGACCGACGCATTGATCCGCAGCTACAACGGCACCTGGGATGGCATCAGCGGCGAATCTGTCGCCCGGATGCGCGCTCAGAACCGCTTCCGCACCGGTTTAGACATTGCACGTTATACCGCGAAAATCATGCGCGAGGATATGGCTGCCTATGATGCCGATCCCGCCAATTACACTCAGTCGCTGGGTTGCTGGCACGGGTTTATCGCGCAGCAGAAGATGATTTCGATCAAGAAGCATTTCGGCTCCACCAAGCGCCGCTATCTCTATCTTTCGGGCTGGATGGTCGCCGCGCTGCGCAGCGAGTTCGGCCCACTGCCCGATCAGTCGATGCATGAAAAGACCAGTGTTCCGGCGCTGATCGAAGAGCTCTACACCTTCCTGAAGCAAGCCGACGCCCGCGAACTTGGCATGATGTTCCGTGATCTGGACGCTGCTCGCGAGACGGGTGATGCGGTCAAGGCCAAGCAGATCCAGTCCTCGATCGACAATTACGAAACCCATGTCGTGCCGATCATCGCCGATATCGACGCCGGTTTCGGCAATGCCGAGGCGACCTATTTGCTCGCCAAGAAGATGATCGAGGCGGGTGCCTGCGCGCTCCAGATCGAAAATCAGGTTTCGGATGAAAAGCAGTGCGGCCACCAGGACGGCAAGGTTACCGTGCCGCACGAGGACTTCCTCGCCAAGGTTCGCGCCTGCCGCTACGCCTTCCTCGAAATGGGGGTTGACGATGGCATCATCGTCACCCGCACTGACTCGCTCGGTGCTGGCCTGACCAAACAGATCGCGGTCTCCAAAGAGCCGGGCGACATTGGTGATCAATACAACAGCTTCCTCGATTGCGAGGAAATTGATCCGGCAACGGCCCGCAATGGCGACGTCATCATCAACCGTGACGGCAAGCTGCTGCGCCCCAAGCGGCTACCTTCCAATCTGTTCCAGTTCCGTGCCGGCACCGGAGAAGATCGCTGCGTTCTGGACTGCATCAACAGCTTGCAGAACGGCGCCGATCTGCTGTGGATCGAGACCGAAAAGCCGCATATCGAGCAGATTGCCGGGATGGTTGACCGGATCCGCGAAGTCATCCCCAATGCCAAGCTGGTCTACAACAACTCGCCCAGTTTCAACTGGACGCTGAACTTCCGCCAGCAAGTGTTCGATGCCTGGACCGCTGCGGGCAAGGACGTTTCAGCCTATGATCGCGCCCGTCTGATGAGTGTTGATTATGACGGCACCGAGCTTGGTGATGAAGCTGACGAGCGCATCCGCACCTTCCAGCGCGATGCTGCGGCGCGGGCCGGCATCTTCCACCACCTCATCACCCTGCCGACCTATCACACCGCCGCATTGTCGACCGATAATCTCGCCAAGGAGTACTTCGGCGACGCGGGGATGCTCGGCTACGTCAAGGGCGTCCAGCGCAAGGAAATCCGCGAGGGCATTGCCTGTGTGAAGCACCAGAACATGTCCGGTTCAGACGTCGGCGACGATCACAAGGAATATTTCGCCGGGGAGGCGGCGCTCAAGGCTGGCGGCGCCCACAACACCATGAACCAATTTGCTGCTTAGATAAGCAGCGGGGAACCAATTTGCTGCGTAGTTCCGCAGCAGGTAACCAATTCGCGGCCTGATCCAAAGAAATCAGTCGCAGCCCTCCTTCTGGAGTGGCCAGATCTTCTGGAGAGGAGAGCGGCCCGTCGCAAAGCCAAAAGCTTTGCGGCGGGTTTGTTTTGTTGGGAAACGATGCAGTGATCGCATAGGTCTGGATGCGCAAATACTCAGGGGAGAGCGATATGCGCCGCAGAAGCAAAGTGGTGATTGCAATTGCCGGATTGCTGTTGATCGCCGGGGTGGCCATCAAGAGCCAGCAAGGCGCGATTGGCCTGCGCTTGTTCGAACGTGCGGTGAGTGAGCGGGTGGGCCGCGATGCCACGGCCAGCCTGCCCGACGGGCTCCATTTGGCGCTGTGCGGAACCGGTTCGCCATTGCCAAGTCCAACCCGTGCCGGGCCGTGCAATGTCGTGATCGCGGGCAAGCATATCTTCGTGATCGATATTGGCGAGGGCGGCGCGCGCAACATCAATCTGATGGGGATCCCGGCGGCCCGGATCGAGGGATTGTTCCTCACCCATTTTCATTCGGATCATACCGACGGGATCGGGCCGCTGTTGCTGGCGCGCTGGACCAGCAGTGCGGCGCGGACCCCGCTCCCGGTCCACGGTCCGGTGGGAGTTGATGCGCTTGTTGCAGGCTACAATGCCGCCTATTTGACTGATAACGGATATCGCACAGCTCATCACGGCCCGAAAATCGTTCCGCCATCGGGTGCCGGTGCCGCAGCCTTCCCGTTTGCGCTTCCCGCGATAGGCGAGGGCGATACGGTGACTGTGCTCGAACAGGATGGCCTCAGGATTACCGCGATCCGGGTTGATCATGGCCCGGTCAAACCGGCGGTCGGCTACCGGTTTGATTACAAGGGCCGCTCGTTGGTTATCAGCGGCGACACTATTAAATCCGCCTCACTGATCGCCGGAGCCAAGGGGGCAGAGCTACTGGTTCACGAGGCACTCCAGCCCCGGCTGGTCAAGGCGGTAACAGCTGGGCTTGATGCCAAGGGCCAGAAAAACCTCGCCCAGATCACCCGCGACATCCTCAATTACCATACAACGCCAGAAGAGGCGGCGGAGGTTGCCAAAGACGCCGGAGTGAAAGAACTGGTGCTAAGCCATGTCGTGCCATCGGTTCCGTCGAGTTTCTTTTATCCAGCCTTCCTGGGCGATGCGCGGGATCGGTTTGACGGCAAGTTGGTTGTTGGCGAAGACGGAATGCTGTTCAGTCTGACGACCGGGAACGCCGAAATCATCCAAAGGAAGCTAATGTGATATTTGTGGAACCACGATCCCTGATGCTTGCCGCAGTTCTGGCTGTATTCGCGGGCGAGCCTGCGCATGCCCAACTGTCCAAGCCTGAGCAACGGATTTCCGCGACGGTCGATGCGGAATATGAGCGCTCGGTCGCGCTGCTTGGGCGGCTGGTCAACGTCAATTCCGGAACGATGAACTTTGCCGGCGTGAAGGCGGTTTCCGAGCTGGTCCGCGCCGAGCTGGCCCCGCTTGGTTTCAAGCTTGAGTGGAAGGATATGACCGAGGCGGGCCGGTCGGGCCATCTGATTGCGACCAAACCGGGTCGCAAGGGCACAAAGCCGCTGCTGCTGATCGCGCACCTTGATACGGTGTTTGAACCAGACTCGCCGTTCCAGCGTTTTACCCGCCGCCGCGCTGACGGCCGGGATGAGGGCGAGGGCCCCGGGGCAGGCGACGACAAAGGCGGGCTGGTCGTGATCATCGCCGCGTTGCGCGCGATGCGAGCGGCAGGAACGCTGAAAGACGCTGCGCTCGAGATCCATATGACCGGGGATGAGGAGGATACCGGCGAGCCGCTGGTTGCAGCTCGCGCCGATCTGGTCGCGGCAGGCAAGCGCGCCGGGTTCGCGCTTGATTTCGAAGGACTGATGATCGACGAGGGCAAAGACATGGGCTCAGTCGCGCGGCGTTCGTCGAACAGCTGGACGCTGACCACCAGCGGCAAGGCGGGTCACAGCTCGCGGATTTTTAGCCCTGCCGCAGGCGACGGAGCCATTTTTGAACTGACCCGTATCCTCGCCCGGTTTCGTGCCGAACTGCCCGAGCCGAACCTGACTTTCAATGTGGGCCTGATTGCGGGCGGGGCCGAGGCTACGCTCGATAAGGATGGCTTGCGGGCCGCCGCTAGTGGCAAGTCCAACATCATCCCCGGCACGGCATTCGCCAAGGGCGATTTCCGCACCCTGTCTGTGGGCCAGACTGAGCGGGTTCTGGCGAAAATGCAGGCGATCGTTGCCGAACATGCGCCGCTGACCAGTGCCACGATTTTGGTAGATCCCGGTGCTTATCCGGCGATGGCACCGACGGCTGGCAATCTTGCGCTGCTCTCCCGGCTGAACGGAGTGAACCGTGATTTGGGGCTGGCCGAGATGGCCGCGCTCGATCCCTTGAAGCGCGGCGCGGGGGATATTTCCTTTGTCGCGGGCGATGTTGACGCTTTGGCCGGGCTTGGGCCCAGTAGCCGGGGAGATCACGCTCCGGGTGAGACGGTGGATCTGAACAGTATCAAGCGGCAGGCAAAGCGCGCGGCGATCCTGATGTCGCGGCTGGCGCGAGAAGGGCGTTAAAGCTCTTGCCCAGCCGCCCAGCCGCTGGCCCAGGCCCATTGGAAATTATAGCCACCGAGCCAGCCGGTAACGTCCACTGCTTCGCCAATCGCGAATAACCCGGGGACACGGCGAGCCTCCAACGTCTTCGAGGAGAGCTCGGCGGTGCTTATCCCGCCGGCGGTGACCTCGGCCTTGGCATAGCCTTCGCTGCCGGTGGGATTGAACTGCCAGTCACCAAGCCGGGCTTCGGCGGCGTTCAACGCGCGGTCGGACATATTGCCGAGTTCGCCCGGCAGGCCCAGTTGCTCGCTTAATGTCATGGCAAGCCGATCAGGCAGAGCCTCGCCCAGCAGTTTGCGCAAGGTGGTCCGGGGCCGCTCGCGCTTGGCTTGCTGCAACCAGCCGTGCGGATGATCTGGCAACAAGTCGATGCCCAGCGGTTCGCCGCGCTGCCAATAGGATGAAATCTGCAGGATCGCCGGACCGGACAAACCGCGGTGCGTGAACAGAGCCGCCTCGCGGAAGGCAGTTTTGCCAAAACGGGCTGTCACATCGGCTGAAACGCCTGACAGCTCGCGAAACAGCAGCTCGTCCTCGCCCAGCGTCAGCGGGACCAGCGCCGGGCGAGGCTGAACCACTTTGAGGCCGAACTGGCGGGCCAGATCGTAGGCGAAGCTGGTTGCTCCCATTTTGGGGATCGATGGTCCGCCAGTAGCGATCACCAGCTTCGGAGCAGTGGCGGTCTGGCCACTGGCAGTAACCGTAAACTGAACGCCGTCATGCGAGACCTTGCTGATGGCGGCGTCGCAGCGGATTTCGACCCCGCCGCTCGCGCATTCGTCCAGCATCATGGCAACGATCTGGCGAGCCGAGCCATCGCAGAACAGCTGCCCAAGCGTCTTTTCGTGCCAAGCAATCCCGTGGCGCTCGACCAGCGCGAGGAAATCCTGCGCGGTGTAGCGGCTCAGCGCCGATTTGGCGAAATGCGGATTTTGCGAGAGGTAGCGATCGGGTGCAGTATGGAGGTTGGTGAAGTTGCATCGGCCGCCGCCCGAGATCAGGATCTTCTTGCCCGGCTGGTCCGCGCTGTCGAGCAACAGTACCCGACGCCCACGCTGTCCGGCGATCGCGGCGCACATCAGTCCGGCCGCGCCTGCGCCCAGCACGATGGCGTCAAACTGGTCGCTCATGCCGGAGCCAGATCAAGTGCCAGCGCTTCGGCCACGCGGATCCCGTCAACCGCGGCGGACAGGATGCCGCCGGCATAGCCTGCGCCTTCGCCCGCCGGATAAAGCCCGGCGGTATTGAGGCTTTGCAAGTCCTTGCCGCGGGTAATCCGCACCGGGGCCGACGTGCGCGTCTCGACGCCGGTTATCACCACATCGGGATGGTCATAGCCTGGTACCTGCCGCCCGAACACCGGCAACGCCTCGCGGATTGCCTCGATCACATAGTCAGGCAGGCACTGGGCAAGGTCGGTCAGATGGACCCCGGGCTGATAGGAGGGGATCACCGTGCCAAACTCGGTGGAAGCCGTGCCGCTGAGGAAATCGCCCAGCTTTTGTCCCGGCGCCATATAATTCGATCCGCCAGCCACAAAGGCCAGTCTCTCCCAGTGACGCTGGAATTCGATCCCGGCCAGCGGCCCGCCGGGGTAATCGCGGCCCGGATCGATATCGACCACAATCCCCGAATTGGCGTTGAATTCAGCGCGCGAGTACTGGCTCATGCCGTTGGTCACGAGGTGACCTTCTTCCGAGGCGGCGGCCACCACACGGCCGCCCGGACACATGCAGAAGCTGTAGGCCGTCCGCCCGTTGCTGGTCTTGTGCGAAAGGCTGTAGGCTGCGGGTCCCAGGATCTTGTTGCCAGCGTTTGGCCCGAACCGGGCCTTGTCGATCCAGCCTTGCGGGTGCTCGATCCGCACCCCGATGGCAAACGGCTTGGCCTCGATATGAATGCCCCGATCATAAACGATCTGAAAGGTGTCGCGGGCGCTGTGGCCGACTGCTAAAATAACCTGCGTTGCGGCAAGATACTCGCCAGTGCTGAGCTGCAGACCGCGCATCTGCCTCGATCCATCTGGCGCGATGTCGATGTCGAAGTCATCTACCCGCGTACCAAACCGATATTCTCCGCCGAGCGCCTCGATTGTCTCGCGGATGCTCATCACCATGGTGACCAGCCGGAAAGTGCCGACATGCGGATGCGCCTCGGTCAGGATTTCCTCAGGCGCTCCGGCCTTGACGAATTCAGTCAGGACCTTGCGGCCAAGATGGCGCGGATCCTTGATCCGGCTGTAGAGCTTGCCGTCGGAGAATGTTCCGGCGCCGCCTTCGCCAAACTGCGCGTTGGATTCAGGCTTGAGCACACCGCGCCGCCACAGGCCCCAGGTGTCCTTGGTCCGCTCGCGCACCGCTGTGCCGCGCTCGATGATGATCGGGCGGAATCCCATTTGCGCCAGCACCAGCGCGGCCAGCAGCCCGCAGGGGCCAGCACCGATCACCACCGGGCGCGGGCCGGAATAGTCTTCCGGCGCGCGGGTGACGAAGCGATAGGCCGTATCGGGCGTCGGCCGCACATGCGGATCATCGGCAAAGCGCGCCAGCACCGCCTCCTCGTCCGCCACCACCAGATCGAGCGAATAGACCAGCCGGATCGCATGCTTCTTGCGTGCGTCATTGCCGCGCCGGGCCACGGCAAACCGCTCCAGCTCGGCCGGGGAGATTTCCAGCCGTGCACAGATCGCCTCGGCCAATGCCTCAGGGGGATGGTCAAGCGGAAGCAGGAGGTCAGTCAGGCGGATCAATGCCAGTCACCCCCCGGCGATTGGCCGTGGCAGGCGGGGCAACTGACATCTTTACTATACAGCGGCGAAGCACGATCCATTTCGCTTACCGGCTTGCCGCAGGGTTGGCACAGCACATAGTTGCCCGGTGTCAGTCCGTGGCCCACGGTCACGCGCTCGTCAAAAACGAAGCATTCGCCTTGCCACAGGCTCGCTTCCTTAGGGATTTTCTCGAGGTAATTGAGGATTCCACCCTTCAGGTGATATACTTGGTCTAGCCCTTCGGATTGCAGGAAATTGGTCGATTTCTCGCAGCGAATGCCTCCGGTGCAGAACATTGCAATTTTCCGGGGGGCGATCCGGGGCGGGGTGCCGTGGCCGAGCAGATTTTCGCGCTGCTCGCGGAACCAGGCAGGGAAATCGCGGAAATTGCGGGTTTGCGGGTTTATCGCGCCCGCAAAGGTTCCTGCGGCCACCTCATAATCATTGCGCGTGTCGATCACGATGGTTGCAGGGTCAGAAATCAGCGCGTTCCACTCTTCCGGCGCGACGTAGTGCCCGGCCCCGCTCAGGGGATCGATATCAGGCTGGCCCATGGTCACGATCTCGCGCTTGAGCCGCACCTTCATGCGCTTAAATGGAAACTCGAAGGCGCGGGAGTATTTGACCTCGAGTTCCGCACAGCCGGGCAAATTGCGGAGATGGGCGAGGACTTTGCTGATCGCCTCGTCGCTGCCGGCGATCGTCCCGTTGATCCCTTCGTGGGCCAGCAGCAGCGTGCCTTTCACACCTTCCGCACTGCACAGTTCGAGCAACGGCCCGCGCAGGTCGGCGCAATCGGCAAGCCGAGTGAACTGGTAAAGCGCGGCAACGCAGTATGGTTGGGCAGGGACGGGCATAACAAGTGCCCGATAGCGCGGGAAACCATCGGCACAAGCCTTTCGTGACATGCGCCATCTTCGAGCTCACAGCGCCAAAGTCACAGCCAGCTCAGGGTTGCAGGTACAATTCAGCCATCGCCTCGATTACAGCCTCGCAATCCAGCCGATAGGCGCGGAAGAGGTCGGGCAAATCGCCGGTCTGGCCGAACCGGTCGGTTCCGAGCGGGCTGACGCGGTGCCCCAGGACGCTGCCCAGCCAGCTAAGTGCAGCAGGCGCACCGTCGATCATCGTCACAAGTCCGGCCTGGGGATCAAGCTCACTGAGCAGGCTCTCGATATGCGATTGCTGCCCCCGGGTTCGCTGGCCCTTACTGCCCTGCCAGCGAGCGGCGCGGGCGGCTGACCAGTCACGGTGCAAAAGATCGGGGGACGTCACGTTGAGCAGGCCAAGCCCTGGTATATCGTCAAGCAGTGCAGTGTGGGCAGCCAGTGCCTCGGGCGCGAGGGCTCCGGTAAATGCAATAGCAGCTCCGGCTTCGGCGGAGGGTCGCCGCAGCCAATAAGCACCCTTCAGCGCGTCGGTCTCCCATGCCTGATCGGTCCGAACCGGCTGGTCGATTGAGCGGGTGGTGAGCCGCAGATAGACCGCGCCGCCGTTCTCATCCTGCATATGGCCGAACGCCCAGTGCATCAGCAGCGCGAGCTCATCGGCAAAGGCCGGCTCGAAATAGGTCAGCCCCGGTTGGCCCATCGCAATCAGCGGCGGGTTGATCGATTGATGCGCGCCGCCTTCTGGCCCCAGCGTTATCCCCGATGGCGTGGCGACCAGCAGAAACCGGGCGTCCGAATAGCAGGCGTAGTTCAGCGCATCGAGCCCGCGTGAAATGAACGGATCATAGACCGTGCCGATCGGCAGCAACCGCGCGCCGAACAGCGGCCCCGAGAGCCCCAGTGCGGCGAGCATCAGGAACAGATTGTTCTCGGCAATCCCCAGCTCAATGTGCTGGCCCGCCTCATGCCCGGCCCACTTCTGCGGGGAAGGGATTTTGTGGCCGGCGAATACATCCTTCAGCGCCTGCCGCCGGAACAATCCGCGCTGGTTCACGAAGGCGCCAAGATTTGTCGACACCGTGACATCGGGCGAGGTGGTGACGATCCGGTCCGCCAACGGATGGCCGGACTTTGCCAGATCGAGCAGAATCCGGCCAAAGGCTGCCTGGGTCGATTGCTCGGCCCCATCGGGAACCGGCAGGCGGGCGGGGACGGGGATCGTCGGAGCGGCCGCCACAGAGCGCCGAAGCAGCTCGGCAAATGGAGCTATGAAGTCTTTGAGTGCGGCGGCAGCATTATCGCCCAGCCCGCCAAACGGCAGCCATTCATCACCCTCTGCAATCCCCATCGATGCGCGCAGTGCGGCCATCTGTGTCGGGTTCATCAGCCCGGCGTGGTTATCCTTGTGGCCTTGGAATGGCAGGCCGAAGCCCTTCACCGTATAGGCGATAAACATGGTCGGCTTGTCATCGTCAGCCTCGGCAAAGGCATCGAGCAGCGTCTCGATGCAATGGCCGCCCAGATTGAGCATCACTGCCGACAAAGCGTCATCGTCAAAACTGGCAATAAGTTTGAGCGCTGCCCTGTTGCTGGCCAGATCGGTGTTGAGACGGGCCCGCCAGGCGCTGCCGCCCTGATACGTCAGCGCGGCATATTCGGCGTTGGGGCAATCGTCGATCCAGGCCTCGATCGCCGGGCCGCCGGCACGCTTGAAGACCTCGCGCTGAACCTTGCCGTGTTTGAGCGTAAGGACGCGCCAGCCGCAGGTTTCGAAGATATCGTCGAAGCGTCGGAACATCCGGTCTGCGGTTGTGCTATCGAGCGACTGGCGGTTGTAATCGACAATCCACCAGCAATTGCGGATATCGTGCTTATAGCCTTCAATCAGGCATTCGTAGATGTTGCCTTCATCCAGTTCGGCGTCGCCCATCAGCGCGATCATTCGTCCGGCCTCACTTTCGGGCATCTGTCCATGGGCGATAAGGTAATCCTGGACCAGGCTGGCAAAGGCGGTGACCGTGACGCCAAGCCCAACCGAACCGGTTGAGAAATCGACCGGGATCTTGTCCTTGGTGCGCGATGGATAGCTCTGCGCTCCGCCCATGGCGCGAAATGTTTGGAGCTGCTCAAGACTCTGATTACCAAGTAAATAATGGATTGCATGGAGCACCGGCCCGGCATGAGGCTTGACCGCCACCCGGTCTTGCGGGCGCAGCGCATGGAAATAGAGCGCGGTCATGATCGCGGTGATCGAGGCGCAGCTTGCCTGGTGTCCGCCTACCTTCAGCCCGTCGCGGCTCTCGCGAATGTGATTGGCATTATGGATTGTCCACGAAGAGAGCCAGCGGAGTCGTTGGTTGAGCGTTTCAAGGTTGCGGATCAGATCGGTGCGGGCGGGCGAGGAATCGAGCATACTCGCCTCTTAGCCTTGCGATTTCCGAAAGGGTAGGCGGGGCTTCAACCGGCGAGCATCCGCGCGATCGCGCTCATCAGGTCGCGGTTGAAGCATTTGGCGATATTGGCCTCGCTCATCACGTTGAAGGCGTGGATTGCGCCCGGATAGCTGTGGAGTTCGACCTGCACCCCGGCATCAACCAGGCGGCGGGCGTAATCGAGATCTTCATCGAAAAACAGATCGAGGCTGCCGGTGCCGATCCAGGTCGGTGGCAGGCTGGCGAGATCATCGGCGAGGCTGGGAGAAAACCAGCCTTTGCGGTCATCATCGGCGGGGTAATCGCCGCGCAAGCACTCCCATCCGAACCGGTTTGACGAGCGGGTCCAGATGAACTCGCCGGTGTGCCGGTTGCGGTGGCGGCAATCGTCGCTACCAGTGCGGTGATCGAGCATCGGATAGATCAGGAACTGCGCGGCAAGCTGCGGTCCGCCCAGATCGCGCGCCATCAGTGCCGCCGCTGCGGCGAGGCCACCTCCGGCACTTTCGCCAATTATTCCAATGCGTTCCGGATCAATGCCAAGCTCGCCCGCATGGCCTGCCAGCCATTTTAGCGCGGCCAGGCAATCCTCCTGCGGGCCGGGGAAGGGGGTCTCCGGGGCGAGCCGATATTCGACCGAGGCGACCGGAAAACCCAGCGCCAGCGCCATCGAGGATGGGCCAAACTGCATTCCGCTGGCCGAACCGATGATCATTCCGCCGCCGTGGATGTGCAGCAGTGCAGGCCGGCCAGAAGTTCCGGGGGCGGGGTCATACCAGTAGACTTCGAGCGGGCCGCCACGCCCGTCGATCACCTTCACCTGAGGCGCGAGCGGCGGATCGCCGAGGAATTTGAAGCGCTCTTCGGATTCGATCCGAATCTGCGGCAGGTTGAAACGATCAAATTCACGAAATGGCATCGCCTCGATCAGCGGCAGAATCTCGGGGTCAACAAGGTGTCTGGTGGTCATTTGCATCCCATCTGCAACGGCACTGCATCGCAGTTGGTAGCGGCCCGCATGGCGCTGGCAATACTGATCTGGCTACCGAGAAATAAATGTGGCCTGCATCGCTGCCTGCGCCCCAATCATCCGGGCAAAATAAATGGGGCCGGCATCGCTGCTGGTCCCCAAATCTTGCCGATAAAAATAAATGGGGCCGGCATCGCTGCCGGCCCCATGATCGCCTGCTCAATATCGAGCGATTGGGCGAATGTCTTTCCCGGGGTCGCTCAGGACAGGGTGGCCGCGGTGATGCGTTTTGGAACACCTCGCGTGCCATCGCACCGAAGGTGAATTGCATCGTGATGCTCGACGCATCGGGCCTGACTGACTTGGACCCACCCGGCCCCGAAGGACTGGCACGTCTTCCTCAATCATTCTGTCGCTCGCGTTACGGTGGCTCTGTTGAGCCGACACTCATCGCCCGGCACTTCTGCCGACGTCCGGTTCCGTCAGGCGGTCGGGTCCAGCTCCGAGGAGCCTTTACCTTCCACCTGGCGGTTCCGAGATCGGTCTCTCTCCTGCCGTTCGATTCTGCTGTTCCACTCTGCCGAAGCAGGGCTTCCCTTCAGTCTCTCATGGCCGTTCGAAATCGACCTTCCGGCTGCGCGCCACTCGCCGCATCTACGGTTCGCCAAGTTTGTTCCGAAGAACGCCCGAGGCGTGTTTTCCGATGTTGCTACGGGCATTGCCGCCGCATCGTTTGGGTTAAACTTTCTCGTTCCTTTTCAAGGGTTTCCCCTCTCCAAAGTCCGGGCCAGTCACCCTCTCGACACCCAAAAGCTGCGCCTTCAAAGTGAGTCGCGCAAGAAGAATCTTTCGGACTTATCCACAGGGGGCGGAATCGCGGTGGAGAAGTTGGAACTAGACAAGAACGAGGAGCGTTTTTTACTCCGAAGCGCAGAAAAAGGGTAGGTTTCACGCGGAGGCGCGGAGTAGGCGTGTGGCTGGCCGAAGGCCTGTTGAATCGATCTGCCCACATCCATAGCGGGGCGGTGATGAGAATTAGCGGCTCCGCCGTCGTCCAATCTTCTCCGCGTCTCCGCGCCTCCGCGTGAAAATACTGTCCTTGCTATTTGTCCCGCGCCGCCAACAGCCTGAGCCGCAGGGCATTGAGCCGGATAAAGCCCGCCGCATCCTTCTGATCGTAGGCTCCGGCATCATCCTCAAACGTCACATGGCGCTCCGAATAAAGCGAGTTGGGTGATTTGCGCCCCACCACCGAAGCCATCCCTTTATACAGCTTGAGCCGGACCGTGCCCGAAACCTTGGCCTGCGAGTGATCGATCGCGGCTTGCAGCATCTCGCGCTCGGGCGCGAACCAGAAGCCGTTGTAGATCAGCTCGGCATATTTCGGCATCAGCTCGTCTTTCAGGTGCGCCGCGCCGCGATCGAGCGTGATGCTTTCGATCCCGCGGTGCGCCCTGGCATAGATCTCACCGCCTGGAGTCTCGTACATCCCCCGGCTTTTCATGCCGACAAAGCGGTTCTCGACCAGATCGAGCCGGCCGATCCCGTGCTTGCGGCCCAGCTCGTTAAGCGCGGTCAGCAGCGTCGCAGGCGACATTGGCGTCCCGTTCAGCGCCACGCCGTCGCCGCGCTCAAAATCGACGGTAATATACTCGGGCGCGTCGGGCGCGTCCTCGGGATTAACCGTGCGCGAATAGACATAATCCGGCGTCTCATCCCACGGATCTTCGAGCACTTTGCCTTCCGACGAGGTGTGCAGCAAATTCGCATCGGTTGAGAACGGACTTTCTCCGCGCTTGTCGGTCGGCACCGGGATCTGATGCGCCTCGGCCCATGCGATCAGCGCGGTGCGCGATGTGAGATCCCATTCGCGCCACGGTGCAATCACCTTGATATCGGGCGCGAGCGCCGCGACGCCCAGTTCGAACCGCACCTGATCGTTGCCCTTGCCGGTCGCGCCATGCGCCACCGCATCGGCGCCGACTTCGCGGGCGATCTCGACCAGCCGCTTGGAAATCAGCGGCCGGGCGATCGAGGTGCCAAGCAGATAATCGCCCTCATAGCGCGCATTGCCGCGCATCATCGGAAACACGAAATCGCGGACGAACTCCTCGCGCAGATCGTCGATATAGATATGTTCGGGCCGCACCCCCATCAGCACCGCCTTGGCGCGGGCCGGCTCCAGCTCGCCCTCCTGGCCAAGGTCTGCGGTGAAGGTGACGACTTCGCAGCCATAAGTGACCTGCAGCCATTTGAGGATCACGCTGGTGTCGAGACCGCCCGAATAGGCAAGGACGACGCGTTTGATGTCAGACTTCGTGGCTTCGGACATGGGCTGGATTTCCGCTGAATTGCCGTTACGTTTCGGCTCGCGCCCCTAAGCCATGGGATGATGGGAGGCAAGCAAATGGCCAAGCCTGAACTCAAGACCAAGCTGAGCGAAGTCAGTGTGGCGGATTTCATTGCCGCCGTGCCCGATGCCCGGCGGCGTGAAGAGGCGGAAGTGATCGACGCCATCCACCGCCACGTGACGGGGCTTGAGCCAAAGATGTGGGGGCCAAGCATCATCGGCTATGGCAGCTATGACTACAAATATTACAGCGGCCATTCGGGGACGAGCTGCCGGGCGGGCTTCTCACCGCGCAAGGCGGCAATGACGGTCTATCTGATGGGCACCTATTGCGACCAACAGGCCGAAGCCGGCGATCTGTTCGCGCGACTCGGCAAACATTCGCGGGGGAAATCCTGCCTCTACATCAAGAAGCTGGCGGATGTGGATCTGGCCGTGCTGGAGCGGCTGGTGGAGCTGAGTTGGGCGGCAATGAAGGCGCGCTATCCGGATTAGCGGACAGGGATTAGTCAATCTGTGCCCTGCAGTCCATTGCCCACCGCTACTCCGCCGCCTCCCTCTCCAAGTGCCACTCGGGCGCTTCATCCAGCGCCGATAACCGCGCCGCCTCCGCGCCGATGTAATCGCGGGTCAGCGGCACTGCGCCGCGGCGTTTGACGGTCTGGACGTGGAAGTTGACCAGCTTGGCGCCGCGGAAGCCTTGTTCGGCGCCGACCAGATAGAACTGCCACATGCGGAAGAAGCGCGCGTCGTAAAGCGCGGTGATCTCGGCCTCGTGCAGGCAGG
>JANOFJ010000159.1:0-7912 GCA_031413595.1 Novosphingobium sp. | reverse complement strand
GAGGTTGAAGCTGTAGCCCAGCGGCAGGACAAAGGCTGAAATTCGGCGCGGCACGCCGAACCGGTCAAGCTGTTCGAACAGCTTGGGCAGGGCGGCCTCCGAACTCGCGGTCGAGAAGGCGATCAGCAGCGGCTCACGGATGTAGCGGATCAGCATCCAGATCCGCCCGCGCAGGAACAGCGCCCCGATCGAGAGCAGGATCACCCACAGGATCAGCAGCGCGAGATAGAATTCGCCAAGCAGTTCAACGTAGGTACCAAGAATACCGAGGCCATTTTCGGCCACCACCTTGGCCAGCGCACCGAACACCGCGAAGGGCGCGAATCGCATCACGTAATTGGTAATCTGGAGCATCAATTCGGCCAGCGCCTCGCAGCCGCGCACCAGCACGCTCCCCTTGTCGCCGATTGCCGAGAGCGCGACGCCGGCAAACAGCGCAAAGACGAGGATCTGCAGGACATTGTTGGTCGCCAGCGCCTCGATAGCGTTCTTGGGGAAAACGTGGAGAATGAAGTCGAAGAAATCGAGCTGTTTGACCTCGCCTACCGCCTTGGCCGGCACTGTCAGGTCGACACCGACGCCGGGCTGCAGCCAATTGACCATCACCAGACCCAGGCTGATCGAAATCAGGCTGGCCGCGATGAACCAGCTGATCGCGCGGAAGCCGATCCGCCCCAGTGCGCTGGAATCGCCCATCTGCGCGATCCCGGCAATGATCGTGGCGAGGATCAGCGGTGCGACCAGCATTTTTATCAGGTTGAGGAAAATCGAAGAGAGCAGGCCAAAGCTCTTGAGCCATAGCTCCATCTCGTCGCTACCGGAGGGGATCTGCAGGTTAACCCAATACCCGACTACCACGCCAAGCAGCATGCCGCCCAGGATGCAGGCGGTCAGGTGCTTGGTCAGCACCCAGATCAGCCAGCCGATGATCGAACGGCGCTCTGCCATGTAGTTGCTCCCCGGGGTATGTTTGTTACTGGCAAGCCTAACAGGCCAATTGGTGCCCGGCAATCAGCCTGCAAGCGCGTTCTTCGCGATTCGCGCATAGATACGAGCGAGCACCTCAAGGTCCGCGATCGCCACTGCCTCGTCGCGCTTGTGCATCGTTGCGTTGCACAGGCCGAACTCGATCACCGGGCAGATCGCCTTGAGGAACCGCGCATCCGAAGTGCCGCCAGTGGTTGAGGCTTCGGGGGTGAGGCCCGTCTCGGCCTCGACCGCTGCTGCCACCAGCGCCGAGAAATCGCCCGGTAGGGTGACAAAGGCTTCGCCCGAAATAACCGCGCGCGATGTTCCGCCATGCTTGGCCGCGATTGCTGCCACGCGGTCCGCCAGGTCCTGCCCGGTGTGGCGATCATTGAAGCGGATCGAAAGCCGCGCGGTGGCGCGCGAGGGAATCACGTTGGTCGCCGGGTTACCCACGGTGATATCGGTAATCTCGAGGTTGGAGGGCTGGAACCAGTCGGTCCCCTCGTCCAGTTCCAGCGCATTCAACTCGGCCAGCATATTGACCATCGGCCCGATCGGGTTGTTGGCCAGGTGCGGATAAGCGACATGACCCTCGCCGCCTTCGACGGTGAGCCAGATATTGACCGAGCCGCGCCGGCCGATCTTCATCACATCGCCCAGCTGATTGAGCGAGGTCGGTTCTCCCACCAGGCACAGATCGGGAATCGCGCCCACGCTCCGCATATGTTCGATCAGCGATACCGTGCCGAAATGGGCTGGGCCTTCCTCATCGCCGGTGATGATGAAACTGATCGTTCCGGCGTCGGCTGGGATCTCGCGCACGGCGGCGACCATCGCCGCTATGGCACCCTTCATATCGACCGCGCCGCGGCCATAGAGCAGTTCGCCCCGCACTTCGGGCGCAAACGGCGCGCTGGTCCAGCCTTCGCCGGGGGGGACGACATCAACGTGTCCGGCAAAGGCAAAGTGGCGGCTGCCCTTCAGGCCTTGGCGGACCGCAAACAGGTTTTCGACCGGGCCATCAGGAGCCTCGCCCGACAGAAACCGGTGCACCGCAAAGCCAAGCGGGATAAGCTGGCTTTCCAGGCAATCGAACACGAGCCCCGCTGCCGGGGTGACGCTGGGGCAGGCGATCAGCGCTTCGGCCAGATCGGCAACGGACGAGATTTGGGAAAGATCGGTCATGGTTAGGGAGTGGCATATTGGCTATGCTGCGCTGACACAAGCAAGAGTGCCTGCCATGCCCAAACTCGATCTCGGCGCAATCCCCCAATCCAATGCCACCGGCTATCCCGATCCGTTCGACCAAGAGGTTGCGGGGCGCTGGTGGCAGCGGCTGGCACCTGCTGCTGGACTGACCGCCTTCGGAGCCAGCCATGTCGTGCTCAAGCCCGGCGCATGGTCGTCGCAGCGGCATTGGCATGAGAGTGAGGACGAATTGCTGGTCATGGTCTCGGGCGAGGCGGTGCTGATCGAGGATGGCGGCCGAACCGTTCTGCGACCCGGCGACGTTGCCGCCTGGGGGATGGGTGTCCAAGACGGCCATCATCTGCGCAACGAGAGCGAAACGGACTGCAGTTTCGTGGTGGTTAGTGGCGGTGACCGCGACGGCGGCGGGGCCTATTCGGACATCGACATGACTTTCTCCGGCGATGGCTATTTCCACCGCGACGGTCGCCCCTATCCGGTCAAGCGGATGGCCTGAGCTGCGCTACTTCGCCGCCGGGACTTCCCATTGCTCGATCACCCAGTCCTCGGCTTCGGCGGCGGCGATCCAGCTTTGCAGCCATTCATGCTCCCACACAGCGTGCATATAGGTGAGGCCGAAGCCTGGCACCGGCACACCATAGGTGATGAAACGGCTGACAATCGGCGCATAGATGATGTCGGCGGCACAGAAGCTGCCGAACAGAAACGGACCGCCCTGGCCAAAGCGCGCGCGCGCCTCGGCCCATAGTGTCAGGATACGCACCACATCGGCGCGGGTTTCCGGGCTCAATTCGCTATGATCAACCCGGCGGCGGATGTTCATCGGGCATTCGCGGCGCAGCGTCAGATAGCCTGAATGCATTTCCGCGACCATCGAGCGGGCCATTGCCCTTGCATCGTCAGCCTTGGGCCAGAACCGCTCGCGGCCCACTTTGTCGGCCAGATATTCGATGATTGCCAGACTGTCCCACACCACCGCATCGCCGTCCCACAGCACTGGAACCTTGCCCGATGACGGCGCGATGTCGTCAAGGTGCTTCTTTTCTTCCTCCCAATCCTCGCCATAAAGCGGGACCTGGATTTCTTCGAAAGCAAGCCCCGATTGCTTGGCTGCCAGCCAGCCGCGCAAACTCCAGCTGGAATAGTTCTTGTTGCCGATGATCAGCTTCATGGATGGCCCCGCGACGAATAACTATCCTCACCTAGCTGTTCAGCCAATCCGTGTCGAGAATGAACGGATGGCTTCGTGCGTGACCTCTTCACCAATATGTGCCTAGGTAAGTGCATCGGGCAGGAATGGGCGGAAATGTATGAAGCTGTGGGGAGCTGTGTTCGGGGCGCTAATCGGTTGGCTGGCATCCGACTTTGAGTTCTTCGGGTTGGTTATTGGCGGGTTCCTTGGCGTTCTTGCGGGATCATGGCTCGAAACTATCGTTCGCCGCGAAGTGGTGACCGGGCTAAAGCGGATCGTCGATGCCGAACTGCGCGATTTCATCAAGCGCGAGATTTCCGCCGCGCTTGGCCAGATGTCAGCGCCGCCGCAGCCTGCCGCCGCTGCCCAGTCGCCAATCGAGGCCGGTCCGGTGCGGCGTGCGGAGCCATCGGTCCCAAGCCCTGCCGAGCCGCGCCAATTGGCGGCAGAGCCAGTGCCGGTCAGCTATTCGGACCGCGCCCCGATTGAGCCACCAGAACCGGCCCAACCCACGCTGATCGAACAAGGTATCGCAGCGGCACGGGACTGGCTGCTGGGCGGCAACACAATTGTCCGCGCCGGTCTGGTGATCCTGTTCGTCGGTCTGAGCTTCCTCGCCCGCTATGCCGCCAATGCCGGGCTGTTCCCGATCGAACTCAGGCTGGCGCTGGTGGCCGCAGTGGGTGTCGCCCTGCTGGCAGTTGGGTTCAACCGCCGCGAGCAGCGGCCGGCCTTCGGGCTGGCCTTGCAAGGTGGCGGCGTGGCGGTGCTCTATCTGACCGTCTTTGCGGCTGCGCGCCTGTTCGAACTGATGCCGCCGATCGCCGCGTTTGGCCTGATGATCGTGTTTTGCGGATTGGGCTGCACGCTGGCGCTGATGCAGAATTCAAAGGCGATGGCGATCAGCTCGTTTGCTGGGGGTTTTGCCGTTCCGGTGCTGCTGGGCGGGGAGAGCGAGACGCCGCTGGCGCTGTTCACCTATCTGACCATCCTCAACCTGGCGATCCTAATGATCGCGTGGCGGCGCTCGTGGCGCGCGCTCAACCTGCTTGGGTTCTTTGCGACTGTCATGATCGCCAGCGCGTGGGGTCTGGCCCGCTATTCGCCCGAGCACTATCTTATCTGCCAGATTTTCCTGGCGCTGTCGGTGCTGATCTACCTCGCCACTGCTGTGCTCTATGCCCACAACACCCCCGGCAAGTTCGGCAACTACGCCGACAGCACACTGCTGTTCGGCCCGGCGATTGCCGGTTTCGGCCTGCAGGTGGGGCTGGTCGATCACTACAGCTTCGGGAGCGCCTTCTCCGCGCTGGCTTTCGGCGCGGCCTATGTCGGGGTGGCAGCTTTCACGATGCGCAAGCGCCGCGACGAGATGCGGCTGATGAATGAATGCCTGATCGCGATCGGAGTGGGTTTCGTGACCCTGGCGATCCCGCTGGCGCTGGAAGTCAAATGGACTTCCGCCGCCTGGGCGCTGGAGGGAGCGGCGGCGTTCTGGGTCGGCAGCCGTCAGGCGCGCTGGATGCCGCGGCTGTTTGGATTGCTGTTGCAGGGGCTGGCTGCGCTGATCTTCCTGACCACGCTTGAGCCCAACATCTCGGCACTGCCGCTGGCCAACAACGGCTTTATCGGCGGCCTGCTGATCACGGCTGCGCTGCTCGCCACTGCTTGGTGGATGCGCCGCGAGTTGCCGCACAGTGGCTCAAAGCTGGCGAAGACTTACGCGGGGTTCGAATTTGGTCTGAAGGAATTGACCTTCCTGGCCGGCTTCTGGTTCGCCTGCCTGACGCTGGCGCTGGAGCTGACCCGGCTATTGCCAGCCGTGGATACCCTGTCCGGTCCTGTTTCGGTGTTCGCGCCGCATTTGCAGGCCTTGTTCTTGCTGCTTGCGGTGCTTGCGGCCATGTGGGGATCGGTGTGGACCGGGCGGCGGCATGATTGGGCAGTGGCGACCTGGCCTAGCCGGGCCAGCCTGCCCTTGCTTGGCGCTGCCTTCCTGATCACGCTCGGGCTTGGCCGCCATGTGCTCGATTTCCCCGATGGGCTGTTGTGGCTTGGCGCACTGGCGCTGCATTACGATCTGCTGCGCCGCAACGATGTAACGCATCCTGCGCCGCGCCGCTGGCAGTATGCGGCGCACGCCGGAACGGTCTGGCTGCTGACCGTGCTGCTGGCTGATTGCCTGAAATTGGGGATCGACCGGGGCGGCTTGTGGAACACCTCGTGGTCGGGCGTGATCTTCCTGATCAGCGCTATCGCGGTGCTGATGGTGTTGACAGGCTGGGCGGGCCGGGCCGCGACGGGCGGGGCGCGACACTGGCCGCTTAGCCCGCATGGCCGCGCCTATTACTGGGTCGCAGCCGTGCCGCTGGCAGTTCTGGTCTATTTCGGCGCGCTGGTGACGGCGATCTTCGCTTCCGGTGTGACCGACCCGCTGCCCTATATCCCCTTGCTCAACCCGGTCGATCTCTCGCTCGGCCTTGCGATCGTGTCGCTGGCGCTGTGGCGGCGCGTGGTAGCGAGTGCCGTTCCGCAGCCTGCAGGCGCCGAGCTATTGGTTGGACGCCAGGCGCTGGTCGCAGGCGCGGTGCTCGGCTTTGTCAGCATCAACGGCATCTGGCTGCGCACAGCGCACCACTGGCTGGGGACCGAATGGAGCGGCGCAGCGCTGTCCGGTAGCCCGGTTGTCCAGACTGGCCTGTCGATCCTGTGGACCCTGCTGGCAATGGCGCTGATGCTGCTGGCCAATCGCCGCGCGAGCCGGATCGGCTGGCTGACCGGCGCAGGGCTGCTCGCCGTGGTGGTGGTCAAGCTGCTGCTGGTTGATATGTCGAGCGCAGAAGGCGGCCAGCGGATCGTCACTTTCATCGGGGTTGGCATATTGATGCTGGTGATCGGTTATTTCGTGCCCTTGCCGCCGCGCAAGGCGGTGGCAGCGCAAGCGGAGGCCAAGTCATGAGCGCGAGATACCTCACCCTGAGCATCGCCGCACTGCTGATCGCTTCCTGCGGCAAGCCGCCCCCGGCTGATCCGAATCGGCTGGAATCCTATGCCGCGAAGCTGGCGGTTAATGCTGAGCCCGGCGCTCCACTGCAACGCATGGCTGTGCCTGCCGCGGCGTTGATCGAAATGCAGAACGCCGATCTCTCCGACATCCGGGTGTTCGATGCCGGCGGCAAGTCTCTGCCCATTTCGCTGCTGCGCGGTGAGCAGTTCGCGCAGGCTGAAGAGAAGCGGGTCGAGGTCAAAGTCTATCCTGTCGTCGGCTCGGTCGAGGCGCTGCGGGTGCGGGGCATTTCGCTGAGCATCGATGATGGCAAGGTCGCGCATATTGTCGGACTCGATGGTCCAGCCGGTGCAGCCAAAACGCAGGTTGTCGGAACGCTGCTCGATACGCGCGAGGTGACCGATCCAGCCATCGCCGTAGCGCTGGACGCCGACTTGCCGGTCCAGCAGCCCGTTACCGTGACGCTGGAAAGCAGCGCTGACCTCAAGAATTGGGAACCGCTGGGCGAAAAGGTCATGTTCCGCAGCGCGCCAGGCGGTGTGGTGCTGGGCTCCGGGCGAATTGAGCTGCCATCCGCCGATTTGCGCGGCCGGTATATCCGCGTCGGCTGGGCTGCTGCTGGCATGATGCTTGCGCCGGTGGCCGTGCGCAGCGTAGCCGTGATCACCTCAAAGCGCGGACCTCCTCAGCGGCCGGTGGCGCAGAGCAGTGGGGTGGAGCAAATCGGCGCGCATGATCTGCGGCTGACGCTGCCGTTCAAGGCGCCGATTGCCGCGCTGAAGCTCAGTCAATCCGGTCCGGACGGCGTCGTGCCGGTGCGGCTTTATGGCAAGGCGTCAGCCGAGTTGCCGTGGACCATGCTGGCAGCGGGAACGGTGCGGAGCGGCCGGGCGGGCGCAAGCATCCTTGAAACCGGCGATGCTGCCATGGCGCTTTACCGGATCGAAGCGGACAAGCGCACCGCAGGCTTTGCGCAGCCGCCGAAGGTCGATCTGCTGTTCGATCCGGTGGAGCTGCTGATCCGGTTCAGCGGCAATCCGCCCTATATCGTCGGGGCGGGATTGGCTGGTGCACCCGGTACCTTTTTGACGCCTGAAGAGATCGAACCCGGCGCGAGCCAGCGGCTGGCCGGAATCCCGCAGGCCACATACGGCGGTGGGCCAGCAGCAGCAGCGGCGGTGTCGGTGGCCCCGGCGCCAGCCGCTCGCGGCCTTGCCGACAAGCGCCTGGTGCTGTGGCTCGTGCTGTTGGCCGGGGTCGCAGGGTTGGGGCTAGCGCTGGCCAGATTGCTGAAGGGCAATGTTGCTGAGGGCGAGGGCTCCGCCTAGATCGCCGCATCCGCCAGCACGGCGGCACGCAGTTCGGCGATGCCGAGCTTGGTTTCGGCAGAGGTCGCCAGCACATCGGGATGCGCGGCAATGTGTTTGCGGGCATCGGCCTGGGTGCGGGCCAGAACCTCGGCCAGCTCTTCGGCCTTGATCTTGTCCGCCTTGGTCAGCACCACGCGGTAGCCGACTGCGGCTTCATCCATCATC
>JANOFJ010000158.1:0-3508 GCA_031413595.1 Novosphingobium sp. | reverse complement strand
GCATTGCAATGGCGTTGCAAATTGGCGATGTGATTGCCCTGTCGGGCGGGCTGGGTGCGGGCAAAACCACGCTCGCCCGGGCGATCATCGCCGGGCTTGGATATGCCTGCGAAGTGCCCTCGCCGAGCTTCGCGATCATCGAGCTATACGAGCCGCCAGCGTTGCGGATGCCGGTGGTTCACGCCGATTTCTACCGTTTGAAGCGCGCCGCAGAGGCCGAAGAACTGGGCCTTGACGATTACCGCCACAACGCCGCACTGATTGCGGAATGGCCGGAAAACGCCGGCGGCTTCGGGCATGAGCCGGGCTGCCTTTCGCTTACTCTTGAAACTGCGGAGAAGGGCAGGATCGCCATTGCCCGGGCAGGGCCAGATTGGCTAGGACGGGAACCATGGAAGTGAGTTTACCCGCTGGCGTTGAAGCCTTTCTCGCCGGTGCCGGTTGGGCCGATGCCGAGATTGAACCACTGGTGGCGGACGCCTCGTTCCGGCGCTATTTTCGCATCCGTAAGGGCGAGCGCAGCGCGATGCTGATGGATGCGCCCCCGCCCAATGAAGATCCAACCCCGTTCCTGCGGGCAGCAAAATGGCTTGATTTCAATGGGATGCGTGCTCCGCATATTCTGGCGGAGGATGCCCCACGGGGCCTCGTCTTGCTCGAGGATTTCGGCGATGTCCGGATGCGCGACTATCTTGATCAATGGCCCGCCGATGAACGCGCAGTCTACACTGCTGCGGTTGACGTGCTGGTAAAGCTGCACCGACTCCCTGCCGGTCCGTTCCTCACTTATGGGCTCAAGGAATATCAGCGAGAGGCCAGACTATTTCTGGACTATTACTGTTCGGCCCGGAATCTCAAGGTGGACGGTCCCGGCTTTGTCGCGGCCTGGCAAGCCGTACTCAGCCCGATGTTGCCGCGCCAGCGCGAGCGCCTCAGTGTCACGGTGCTGCGCGATTACCACGCTGAAAACATCATGCTGCTCGGCGGCTTCAAGAAGCAGGGACTGCTCGATTTTCAGGACGCCCTGATCGGTCATGCAGCTTATGATCTTGTCTCGCTGCTTCAGGATGCGCGGCGCGACGTTTCCCCCGAACTCGAAGCCGAGATGCTGGATTACTACGTGAGGGAGAGCGGCGCAGGTCAGGAGTTCCGCGGTGATTACGCGCTGCTTGGCGCGCAGCGGAATACCAAGATCGTCGGGATCTTTGTCCGGTTGTGGAAACGCGATGGCAAGCCGCGCTATCTCGATCTGATCCCCCGGGTCTGGGGTTTGCTCGAACGCGATCTTGCCCATTCCGCGCTCGCTCCTGTGGCGAGTTGGTTCGACGCGAATGTGCCGGCTGAGTTGCGCAGCGCGGGCGGAGGAAGCTTCGCGCTATGAGCAAGCGCCCGCTCGCCAGCGATACGGCAATGGTGTTGGCGGCAGGCCTTGGCAAGCGGATGCTGCCGCTTACCACGACGCACCCCAAGCCGCTGGTGAAGGTCGCGGGAAAGCCGCTGATCGACCATAGCCTGGACCGGATGGTAGATGCCGGGCTCGACCGGGCGGTGGTAAATGTCCACTATCTGGCGGGCGCTCTCGAGGCCCATCTTGCCGGGCGGACTGCCCCACGGATCGAGGTGTCGGACGAACGCTCAGCCTTGCTCGAAACCGGCGGCGGGATGGTCAAGGCGCAGCCGTTACTGCCCGACCCGTTCTTCTGCATCAACAGCGACAACATCTGGCTCGACGGTCCGCGCAATGCGTTCCGCGAACTGTCCGATGCGTGGGACCCGGCGCGGATGGATGCCCTGTTGCTGGTCGCCTCGCACGCCCGCGCACTCAACTATGTCGGAAAGGGAGATTTCAACCTCGATCCGCATGGCAAGATCAGCCGCCGCCGCACGGGTCGGATTGCGCCGTTCATCTATACCGGCATACAGCTCGTCTCGCACCGCTTGCTGCGCGATGCGCCCGAAGGTCCGTTTTCGACAATGGTCCTGTGGGAACGGGCGATTGCTGAGGGCCGGCTCTTCGGGCTGGTGCATACGGGCCAATGGTTCGAAGTCGGCGAGCCGGGCGCCATAGCGCCGACCGAGGCGCGGCTTGCCGGTGGCTGACACGGCTGACAAGGCAAAAAAGGCGGGCCCGAAGCTCTATTCGATCGCCGCGCATCGCGGCTTTGCCGATGCGCTGGTTGCTGGACTGATCCCCCGCTATTCGGAAGGCGACGTTGGCCTTGCCCGGCTTACCTTGCTTCTGCCCAGCCGCCGGGCGATGCGGATCGTAACCGAGGCCTTTATTCGCCTGTCGCAAGGCGGCCTGCTCCTGCCTAGAATGGCAGTGGTCGGCGATCTTGATATCGACGAGACGCTCGGCCCGCTGCTCGATCCGCTGGGTGCCGGAGCGCACATTCCGCCTGCCGCCGCTCCGGTCAGGCGCTGGCTGCGGCTGGCTGATATCCTGCGCGAAGTCATGGGCGATAAAGCCCCGGACGGGGCATCCATGCTGCGCCAGGCCTTTGAGACCGGGCGGACGATGGACCGGTTGCTGGCCGAGGGAATTGGCCCGGAGGAGCTGTTGTCCCAGCGGGTGATCGGCATTGTCGGCGATCAATCCGAACATTGGCGCGGGTCGGTCAGTGATTTTGCCAAGGCGCAAGTGATCTGGCAGGCGGAGCTCTCTGCTCGCGGCGAGGTCGATGCCGCAACCCGGCGCAATCTGCTGTTCGACCATGCGGCCCGGCGCTGGCGCGAAAAATCCTCCCGCAAATCCGGTTGTGGCCGCAGGCGTCACCAGCGCTTCGCCGGCTTTGGCGCGGTTGCTCCGGGTGATCTCTGAACTGCCGCGCAGCGCAGTGATTCTCCCCGACCTCGACCTTTCCCTCGATCCGCAGGTCTGGGATGGGCTCGGCGTGGCCGGCGCCCCTGACGAGGCTGGCGATCCGCCATTTGGCTTCGATGATGCAGTGACCCACCCGCAATACCATCTGAAGCTGTTGCTGAACCGGATGGGCGTGGCGCGGGGTGAAGTCCAGCCGTGGCACCGTGCCGGTATCGCCGCTGCGCCGCCGACCCGGAGCTGGGCCATTTCCAGTCTGTTCCTGCCGCCTGCGGCCAGCGCCTGCTGGGTTGATCTGCCGGCCGAACGCCGCCGTATGTCGGGCGTGCGGCTGATGGAAACCGCGCATCCGGGCGAGGAAGCCCAGGCCATTGCGATCCTGATTCGTCAGGCCTTGGCCGAGCCAGAGCGGCGGATCGCGTTGATAACGCCGGATCGCGGGTTGGCGGGCAGGGTTGTCGCCCATTTGCGGCGCTGGGGGATTGAGGCGGATGATACCGCTGGCAGGCCCTTGCCGCAAACCGCAGCAGGCCGGGTGCTGCTGTTGCTGGCGGAGGTTCTGGCACAGGACGCTGCACCCGTGCCGCTGCTGGCGCTGCTTGAACATCCGCTGGTCCGCGCTGGGGAAGGGCGGCCAGCATGGCTGGAACGTGCCCGGGAACTTGAACTTGTCGTGCGCGGTCCGCG
>JANOFJ010000157.1:0-3858 GCA_031413595.1 Novosphingobium sp. | reverse complement strand
GCCTCGGTCAAACCCCGGTCCGGCTTTGCCAGCCAGACTGCGCCGACCATTTCGCCGAGCCGCTCGTCAGGCAGCCCGAATACGCTGGCCTCGGCGATATCGGGATGGGCATAGATCGCCTGCTCAACCTCGATGCAGGAGATATTCTCACCGCCCCGGATGATGATGTCCTTCTTGCGATCAACGATGAACAGATAACCGTCTTCATCGAGATAGCCGAGATCGCCCGTGCGGAAATAGCCATCGGCCATGATTGCCGCTTTGGTCGCTTCGGTATTGTTCCAATAGCCATTGAAGTTGCAGATTGAGCGAATCGCAACCTCGCCAATTTGCGGCGAGGGCAAGGTGCCACCGTCATCATCAAGGATCGCCAGATCGACGAGCGGACGGCTGGCCACTCCGGTGCTGCCGGGCTTGGCCAGGTAGTTCTCGTTGACATTGCCGCAACCGACCGCGTTGGTCTCCGTCAGGCCATAGCCGAGCAGCGGAAAGGCATCGGGCAAGGCTTCACGCAGGCGGCTGACATGCTCGATCGGGCGGGGCGCGCCGCCGGCGGCATAGGCAGTACAGCTCGACAGATCGTATTTGTCGCGGTTGGGGTGGGTGGCAATCTCGAAACTCATCAGCGGAACGCCGACGAAATAGGTCGTCCGTTCCTGCTCGATCAGCCGCATGGCCTCTTCGGCATCCCACTTGGGCATCAGCACCAGTTTGCGGCCCAGTGCAAAGCTTTGAAGCAATAGCGGTACTTCGCCGGTGACATGGAACAGCGGGACATTGACCAGCGCCGCAGGTTGCACCGAGGGGGCGTCGCCGCGCTCGGTCAGCAACGTCATCACCATCAGCGACTGGGCGGCGTAGTTCAGGGTTGCCTGAACCACGGCGCGATGATCGGACCAGGCGCCTTTGGACTGGCCGGTCGAGCCCGATGTGAACAGGATAGTGGCAAGATCATCGCCGGACAGCGACGGCAGCGCGGTGTCGGCACCGCCGCCCGCGGCCAGCAACGGGGCGAGCCCTTGCAGCGGATCTCCGCCATGATCGAAGACGATCAGCTTGGCCTGGTGGTTGGACCCGTCAAGCCGGGCGGCGCGCGGCGCATCTGCCAGCACGATGGTGCATTCGGCCAGCTCGATCCCGTCAGCCAGTTCCTCGCCGGTCCACCAGCCGTTGAGCAGGGTGGCGCAGCCCCCGGCCATCAACACCGCCATATAGGCGATGATCCAGTTGGCCGAATTACGCGCGGCGATCCCGATTCGCATCCCCCGCTGAACCCCGTGCCCGCTTACCAGTCCGCCTGCCACGATCCGTGCAGCAGCATGCGTCTGGGCGAAGGTCAGCCGCAGTTCGCCGTCGATGATGAACTCGGCCGTCCCGTGCTGGGTGCAGAACATCGCCATATAATCGGGCAGCGTCGCGGGCGCGAGCCTGAGCATCGGCAGGGTGGTCCCGAACCGTTCGAACCCGATCGTTTCAAGCGGTCCGCCGGCAACCGAAAGACGGTTCGCAACAGAATTCAAGGCATTGTCGAGTTCGCTCGGCATTCAGCTTCCTTTTCCCCAATTTACCGGCGCGTTTCTCTCTCGCGCCGCGGTCAAGCCATTCCCTCTCCGCAGAGGAGTTTGTATCACGACCAGCTCTATGCCAGAAGGCGCGGCGCCGGTTGTCCAGCGCTGTTCATGCCTTGCCTGTCACCACTTCGTCTAGGGGGTTACGTCCTTGCTGTCACTATTGCTTGCCGCCGGGGCGGATACGGCGCCGATCCATTGGTTGGACCTCGGGCTGACCGTGGGAATAGACCTCGGCTTCTTCACTCTGCGCTGGTACAGCCTGGCCTACCTCACCGCGATTATCCTGGGCTATTGGCAGCTTACCCGAATGACTAAGTCGCCCGGTGCGCCGCTCGGTCAGCGCCATGCCGAGGATCTGTTTTTCTATTGCACCCTCGGAATCATCCTGGGTGGCCGTCTTGGCTATGCCACCTTCTATGCCCCGCATCTGTGGACCTCGACTGACCTGTTCAAATTGTGGGAAGGCGGGATGAGCTTTCACGGCGGGCTGATCGGTGTGGTGATCGCGCTGGCTTGGGTATCATGGAAAAACGGCCTCCAGTTTTTGCGGGTCGCCGATTACATGGCGGTCTGCATCCCCGTAGGCATGTTTTTCGGGCGCATGGCCAATTTCGTGAATGGGGAACTGTGGGGCCGGGTGGCCGGGCCGAATGTGCCCTGGGCGATGGTCTTCCCTGATGGCGGGGCATTGGCGCGCCACCCCAGCCAGCTCTATCAGGCCGGGCTTGAGGGTATCGCCCTCGCGCTGATCATGCTGCCGCTGTTCTGGAAAACCCGCGCCCGCTGGCGGCCCGGCCTGCTGGTCGGTACTTTCGCGCTGGGCATGGGGCTGGCGCGCTTCAACGCCGAATACTTCCGCGAACCGGATAGCCAGCTGGCCGAATTTGCGGTTCGAACCGGCCTGTCGATGGGCCAATGGCTGACGATCCCGCTGATGCTGGTCGGGCTGTTCTTTATGGCCCGCGCACTGCTGCGTCCGCCGCTCGGCAGCGGAACCCCCGCGCCTAAATGAGCGAGGCGACCCTAGCTGCTATCTTCCGGCGGCTGATTGCCGCCACCGGCCCGATCAGCGTGATGCAGTATATGGGCGAGGCCAATGCCCGCTATTATGCCTCGCGCGATCCGCTGGGAGCGGCGGGGGATTTCGTCACCGCTCCCGAGATCAGCCAGATGTTTGGTGAGCTGATCGGGCTGTGGCTGACCGATATGTGGAGCCGGGCCGAACGCCCGAAGCCGGTTCATTATGTCGAGCTTGGCCCCGGTCGCGGGACACTGGCGCGAGATGCCTTGCAGGTGGCGCAGCGTTTCGGGCTGGAGCCGGAAGTCCATTTCGTCGAGGCTTCGGCCGCGCTTCGGGATATACAGTCACACGCCGTTCCCGGTTCGAAGTTGCACCACGATCTCTCGAGCCTGCCAACAGATGCCCCGCTGCTGATTGTCGCCAACGAGTTTCTCGATGCGCTGCCGGTTCGGCAACTGGTGATGACCGAGGGCGGCTGGCGTGAGCGGATGGTCGGCGTTGATGCCGATCGCTTCATCTGCATCGCCGGGTCCGAGCCGATGGACGCCGCCGTGCCAAAGGAGCGCCGGGTAGCAGTCACCGGTACGATTCTCGAATTCTGCCCAGGGGCCGCCGCGACGATCGATGAACTCGGCCGGCGGCTGGCGCTGCAAGGCGGGGCGGCGCTGCTGATCGATTATGGTCACGATGCCCCGCGCGACGGGTCGAGCTTGCAGGCGGTGCGGCGCCACCAGAAGGTGGATCCTTTCATGGCTCCGGGCGAGGCGGATCTGACCGTCCATGTCGATTTTGCCGCGCTTGCCCCGATCGCCGAGGCGCGCGGCTGCAAATGGCTTGGCACGGTGACGCAGGGGCGGTGGCTCAGCGCAATGGGGATCGAAGCGCGTGCCGCTGCGCTGGCTGCGACCACCCCCGCCCAAGCCGATGCAATCCACGCGGCCAAAGATCGCCTGATCGGTGCAGACCAGATGGGCGAGCTGTTCAAGATAATGGGCTTGGCCGCGCCCGGTTGGCCCGACGGGGCAGGGTTTTAGGACGCGCGTCGTCCCCGGCTTGACCGGGGACCGCTGCCCTCGTCGACGCGAGCTCGGAATGATGAGACCAGGGGTCCCCGATCGAGCCGGGGACGACGTTTGATCTGGTTACAATTGTTGCTATGCCCTGCTGCGAACAGGAGAGACCATGCGCGCCACCCCGGAATTCGACTTTGGCCTCAGCGAAAGCGCGGAGATGATCCGCGATGCGACCGCGCGCTTTGCCGATGAG
>JANOFJ010000156.1:0-15201 GCA_031413595.1 Novosphingobium sp. | reverse complement strand
GCCCGCCCGGAGCGATCCGGGCGGGCTTTTGCTTTCCTGCAATCACGCTAGAGTGATGCCCGGAGGCGCCCATGCTAGAAGTCCACCAATTCCCCTGCCTGTCCGACAACTACGGCTATCTGCTCCACGATACTGCCAGCGGCGAAACGACGTGTATCGATACGCCCGACGCCGATGCCTATTTGCGCGAGGCGGCAGCAAAAGCCTGGACGATCACCCAGATCTGGAACACCCACTGGCATCCCGATCATGCCGGCGGGAATGAGGCGATCAAGGCGGCCACCGGCTGCACCATCGTTGCCCCGGCAGCCGAGGCCGCCCGGATTACCGGGATTGACCGGGAAGTGAGCCACGGCGACCGCGTTGCGTTGGGCGATTACACCGCCAGCGTGATCGATGTCGGCGGGCATACGCTGGGCCACATCGCCTATTATCTGCCCGAGGCCTCGCTGGCGTTTGTCGGCGACTCGGTATTCGCGCTCGGCTGCGGAAGGATGTTTGAAGGCACGCCGTCACAGTTCTGGGCCAGCTTGCTGCGAGTAAAAGCCCTGCCCGCCGAGACCACGCTCTACTGCGCGCATGAGTACACTGCTTCCAACGCTCGCTTTGCGGTGCATGCGGATCCGAACAATGCCGCGCTGGCCGCCTATGTCGCCGAGATAACTGTCAAGCGCGCGGCGGGCGAGTGGACCGTGCCGACCCGGCTTGACCGCGAACTTGCGACCAACCCGTTCCTGCGGGCTGACGATCCGGCGCTGGCGGCAAGGTGGGGCGGGGGTGATGCGGTGACAACCTTCGCCGCACTGCGGGCCGCCAAGGACAGCTTCTGAACCTCATGCAGGCACTTGTGGTTGCATCGCTGTCCCCGGACTTGTCGGGAACGGGCATTGCCGAAGTGCCCAACCCGGTGCGCGCTCCGGGCCAGGTGCTGGTGCAGGTTCACGCAACCTCGCTCAATTATCCCGACCTGCTGATGACGCGCGGCGAATATCAGCTGAAGCCGCCCCTGCCCTTCATTCCGGGCATGGAAGTTTCAGGAACGGTGGTGGAGGCCGATGAGGACAGCGGCTTCACGCTCGGCGATGCGGTGGTCGGATCGTGCCGGCTGGGCGGGATGGCTGAATTCGTCGCAATCGATGCCGCCGCGCTGCGCCTGCTTCCCGCCGGGACAGATCACGCCACCGCCGCCAGTTTTGGTGCAGCCTATCACACGGCCTGGGTGGCGCTGGTCGAATTGGGCCAGCTCAAGCCCCGGCAATGGGTGCTGGTCCACGGCGCCAGCGGCGGGGTAGGTCTGGCTGCGGTGGACCTCGCCAAGGCGCTGGAAGCAAGGGTAATTGCTGCTTCAACCTCGGCGGAAAAGTTGAAGGTGATCGCCGCTGCTTATAGTCCCGATGCGACCTTGCTCGCTACGGGCCGGTTCCGCGATCAGGTGGCCGAGATCACCGGCGGGGCGCTTGCCGATCTGGTCTATGATCCGGTTGGCGGCGACATCTTCGATGAAAGCACGCGCTGCGTGGCCTTTGGCGGCAAGCTGCTGGTGGTGGGGTTCGCCTCGGGCCGGATTCCGGAGATTTCGGTCAACATCCCGCTGATCAAGGGTTTTTCAATAGTCGGAGTGCGTGCCGGAGAGTATGCGCGGCGCTTCCCCGATCGCGGGCTGGCGGCGCGCGATGCGCTCTACCGCCTGCTTGAGGACGGCAAGCTTCAGCCGCGCGTGGACCGAGTGTTGCCGCTGTCGCGCTGGAGTGAGGCGTTTGACGCCATGGCGGCGCGGGAAATTATCGGAAAGGTGGTGTTATTGCCGGGAGCCTGAACAGAATTACAGCCCAGCGATAGTCTCATCGACCAGCGCCTGATCGGCCTTGGCGCTGTGATTCTTGGCAATCAGTCCGCGTGCAGCAGCGGTCGCCAACTCGGCAGCCCGGGCGCGCAATTCCTCGATCGCGCGGCGTTCGGCGGCGCCGATCTTTTCTTCGGCCATTTTTTGTCTACGGGCGATCAACGCCGCGGAATCGAGCTTGGCCTGCTTGACGATTTCATCAGCTTCACGCGCTGCCGCCGCCTTCAATGCCGTCGCTTCGTCAGCCGATGCCTTGATCTTGGCCTCATATTCGGCCTTGAGCGCTTCGGCCTCCTTGCGCAGGTTTGCCGCTTCATCAAGCTGCTGACGGATGCCCGCGATCTGCTTGTCGAGCATGCTGGCGATCAGCGCGGGGACTTTCATCCGCAGCATGATCAGGAACACCGCGATCATCGCCAGAGCAACCCAGCCACCCGGATCGAAGCCCCACGCGCTGGCCTCGGCAGCTTCGTGGGTGCCTGCAGCTTCGGCTGCGGCTGCCAGGAGAGTTTCAACCATTAGCGAGAACTGCCTTTACTGCACCAGCGGCGTCCTTTGCCGCAACCGACATGCCGGTTACCTTGCCAACGATGTCCTGCGCCGCCTCTGCCGCAACCTGCTCGATGCTGGCAAGGGCAGAATTGCGCGACTTGGCGAGCGATTCCTCGGCCGCTACAAGCCGCAAGGCGATTTCGCCATCGGCCTTGAGCACCCGCTTTTCGGCGTCGGCAACCGACTTGGCCTTGGCCGCCGCGGTGATCGATTGCGCATCGCCGCGCATTTCGGACTGCTTTGTTTGCAACGCGATTTCAGCCTCTTCAGCCGACGCGCGCGCGCGATGTGCCGCGGCCAGATCACCGGCGATCTGGCTGTTGCGTGACTCGACTGTCGCTTCGATCTTGGGGACCATGCCCCGACCGATCACGAAATAGACAATAGCCAGCACCAGCAGCAGCCAGAACCACTGCGACGCATAAGCGAGCATAAGTTGGTTGAGTTGGGGCATCAGCTATCCTTGGGAATGAAACTTGAACCAGCGCCGACGCCCAGGACGAGCCGGGGCGGCGGTGCGGTGCAGTTCAATCAAACGGCGTAAAGGATGATCATCGCCAGAGCGAAGGACATCAGGCCGAGCAATTCGGCAGCCGCAAAGCCGATGAACAGACGGCCCTGCTGGCCATCAGCCGCAGCCGGATTGCGCAGTGCGCCCTGGAGGAACGAACCGAACACGTTGCCCACACCGGTGGCGGCAACGCCAACGCCGATTGCGGCCAGACCGGCACCGATAACTTTTGCTGCATCAAGATCCATGATTAACTCCTATTCGAAATTCAGATGATTAAAGCCAGATAGTCGGAAAATTCTCTCAATGCAGGTGCACTGCATCCTTGATGTAAAGCGAGGTCAGCAGCGCAAAGACATAGGCCTGAATGGCGCAGACCAGCAGCTCCATTGCGCTCACCCCGATGATGAACACAAAACACAGTGCCGAGATTGCATAGCCGAACCCGCCTGCGTTGATCCCCTGAACGACAAAATTGCCGAATACATCGACCAGAATGTGGCCCGCGAACATCGCGATGAACAAACGCAGCATCAAGCTGAACGGGCGCACCAGGAACGAGAGCAATTCGATCACGAAAATTAGCGGCAACAGCGGCAACGGCGTTCCATGCGGCACAAATAGCGAGAAGAAGCGAAAGCCATGCTTCCAAAGGCCAACGATGATCACGATTGAAAAGCTGATGATCGCCATCACCCCGGTTACCGTGAACTGGCTCGTCACCGTGAAGGGATGCGCTGCCGGGACCACGCCGAACGGCATCATGCCCATCAGATTGGCAAACAGGATGAAGGTGAAGATCGTAAATACCCAAGGCATGTATTTCTTGCCTTCGGCGCCGATATTGGCCGAGACCATGCCGCTGATGAAACCAGTCAGGCTTTCGACTGCAACTTGCCAGCGACCGGGGATCAGCGAGCGCTTCATCCCGCCCATCATGAACACGTAAATGCAAGCCAGCACGATCAGCATCCACAGCGCACTGTTGGTGAACTGGAACGCAGAGCCGGTAAGTTCGCCGCCACCAATAGGGTGGATCTCGAACTGGTGCATTGGATCGATCTTGGCTTCGGCCGCCACCGGTAAACCCCTATAATCTCAAACCAAAAAACTCCGGACTATTCCGGGCGTTCTTTTGAAATTCGCCAAATTTCCCTGCCCGCTGCGACTATTCCCAGGAACAGCATCACGAGCAAAGCCTTGGGGCTACTTTCCAGCTGGCGGTCGATAAGCCAGCCGATCAGAGCACTCCCCAGCGGAAACCCGATCAGCGTTGAAAGGACCCGGTTCCCTTGGGACGAGCCCTTGCCCGTCATTCCAAGATTACCTGGCGAAACTCCGGTTCGGACCTTTTCGGTGTGCCGCACCTTGGCGAGCTTTTCGTCGAGTGACGTAAGCCGCGGGTCTTGCACACCTTCCGGGTCTTCAACGGGGTCGTTCGCTGCGATGTCGATTCGTCCGCTTCAGTAGGAAAACCGCCAAGAAACAGGTTTCCCCGCCAAGGCGCGAACCCCTTAGGAAAGGGGGGGCAAGGTGTCAACCGGGTGAAATGCTGCATTGCCGCAACTGGGCCGGCAATCAGGCCGGAAATCAGGCGGCAGGCGGGCAGCGGCTATCACGCAGCGGCGGCTCGCTGGTTCGGGTCCGCCATGCGCCATCAGGGGCCTGGTACTTTTCCCCCGGAACGGTTCGGGCAACCGCAAGACAACCCGAAGTGAAGGCATATTCCTCCACCGTCGCCGCCTGCGCCTGGGCCTTTGCGGCATAGACCGCTTTGCGCTTGATATTGATATCGTCCGCCATCGCGCGGACCGCTTGGCCGGGCGCGACCGGAAAACCGAGATAACCATCAGTCTTCTCGCCCACCTGCCCGGCGGCGCGGGCGGCAGCATAGGCGGGGTCGCGCTGCTGCGCGGTAGCAGGCGCGGCCAGAACGGCCAGCGAAACCACCAGCAAAGCACTGTTGCGGAACGAAAGACTCATTTTAAACTCCAGACCTCAAAAAATCTCAGGATTGCTCTCTATCGTTTGTCCGGCATCGGCCGCGAGACGATAGATCACTTCCTGCTTGATGTTGATGTTGAGCTCGATCACGATCGGCTTATCCGGTGCGTTGACTGAAACGCACCCACCGAGCGCCAAGGCGCCGCCTAACAACACCGTTGCCAAAACCCTTGCGGTGTTCTGGCCCGGCCTCCCGTTCTGATGCGATGATCCCTGCATGATTGCAGTTCTCGCAGCACCGGCGCGGTTGGTCAATTCACGCGTGGTCATGGCTTTATCTCGCTGACTGGGGGCTGAATGGGAGGCGCGGGCGGCGTTGCAGGGACGACCGGCTTTGGAGCGATCGGCCGGCCATCCTTGTCGATCAGTCCGAGCGCGCGGGGATCTGCGACATAGCGCGGATCGTATAACGAGCGAAACGAACCGATCAGTTTGAAAAACGGTGCACGTATGTTGACGTTGAACTGGATTGGCAGATTGGCAAGCTGGCGGGTCGCGAAATTGCGCTTCGCCCCTTCGCCCTGCTTGACCCCGTCGAATTTGACCCTGGTGACAATTTCGCCTTCCAGCGCCCCGTCCAGGCCGATCCGCATCTGCCGATAATCAAGCGATTTCAACGCATCGAAGGCGAAATTGGCGAATGTGCCGAGGTTCTTGTAGCTCAGCTCCCCAACGTAGGAGACATTGCCTCCCGGGGCCCGCGAGGTGAGAAATCCGCCCTCGATCCGCCCGCCATTTTCATCGAACACCAAGGGTAATTTTCCGTCGAAAATGCCGCTTGCGGAGATATTGCTCAACTCCATCCGCTGGACGAATTTGGCTGCATTCATACCCTCGACCGTCAGTACATAGCGCCGCACTTCAGCCGCGCCCAGGACCATCCGGGTGGGCGCGAGGGTCAGCGTTCCATCGAGGAATGGCCAATTTGCGCCGTTTATATCGAGCACCCCGTCGGGCTTGAGTGCGAAAGACAGCTGCCCGTCGTTGACCTCGATCCCCGGATTGATCGACGCGATGGCGAGCCGCTGGTCTGGCGCGGTGACCAGATCGAGCAGATCAGTGAAGACCACGGTGCCCGAGGTGCCTTTAACCGGCCCGAATGCCGCAGCGAAATCGAGACCATCGGTCGTAAAGCGGCCGGTGCTGGTCACCCGTTCCGGCGACCAATCGATCCGTCCGGTGCCGCGCACCGCACCTTTGGCGTTGGCGATCACGCCCAGCGCCAGCCGAGTCAGTGTGTCGGGCTGAAGCCGCCGATCAAACTCCACGCCAACCACCGCAAGATCGGCGTGGCCTCGCCCAGTGGCAAGATCATGGCCAATGGCAACCTGGGTCACCTCCCGGTCGCTGCTCGGCTCGCGCAGGACGGCATTTGCGACGATTTGGTTATCGACAAGTGTCAGCGTGCCATCGCGGGCGACGAGAGGCCGGAACCTGGCGGCGGTCTGGCGGTCTTCGAGGCGGAAAGCGCCCTCGCCGATCGTCAGTTTCCCGCCGGCATAGCGCCATGATCCGTTCGCGCTGAAGATATCGAGCGGAACAGCGGCCAGCTTGACATCGGTGCCCGCAAACCGCCCGGCGATGTCCTTGCCAATTTCAGCCGAGAGATCCTCGATCCGAAAACTGGCCGCATTGGCGATCGGGCCGAGCGAAATATCGAGGCGTTTGGCCGCCAGCGCGCCGGGAATCGCAAAGCCGACCGGGCCGCTGGCGATCCTGATCGGGGTATTGCCAAGCCGTCCGGCGACATTGAGCGCGGGTGCCCCGGCCGCAAAGCGGATTCCGCGCCGGTCGGCCCGAAGTATTGCACCGTCGCGACCGGGGCAGAGCGTGACGGCGCGCCTCTCCAGTGTGAGATTGGCATAGGCCAGCCGGTCGAATTGGACTGGCACGCAGCCGCGCCAGACCGCCAGTCCGGCGACGGAAGACCAGTTGCCATCGAGCGGGATCAGGAGATTTTCAGCAGCCCCCCCAGGGAGCACCCCGCTCATCCGGGCCGAGCCGGAAAAGCCCAGCGCGCCGTTTCGGGCCTGCACCAGGGTAAGCCCGGGAATCGCCAGTCGGCCGCCCTCGCTGCGATATTCGGCCATGGTGAGCCGGGCGATTGCAGAACCGCCCGGGCGCCGTTCGATCCGCCCGGAGATTTGCGGCAGCCCCGCTCCTCCCGTGGTGAAATTGCCCGAAAAGCGCGGACTTCCGGCGCCCCCGCCAATCAGGTCAAAGCGCGAAAGGGCAAGCAACATCTGCCCGCTGCCGCCGCGCAGTTCGCCGCGCGGGACAACCAGGCTGGTAACACTGCCGGTCTGGCGCAGCACATAACTGGCCGCCATCCGGCTATTGCGGCCTTCACGCAGCAGCGCAGCGCGCACTGCTTCGATCATCGGTTCAGCGAATGTGCCTTTGGCTGAACTTTGGGATTGCCGGAGAGCCGAGTCCACCCCGCGGCCCAGCATCACCCCAGCGGCTTCGAGCGTCCCTTCGCTTTCGATCCGGGCAAAGCTGTCGCGTCCTCGCAGGACGCCCGCAAACTCAAGGCTCGCTGCGTTCGCCTCGACGCTCTGAATGGTCGTTCCGCGCAGATTGTACTGCGCGGTGAACTCAGCGCCGTGCAGGCTGAATTTGCTTTTCCCGACCAGCGCCTGCGCTTTACGGCCTTGCCAAGCCAGAGTGCCGGCACTGAGGCTTGCCTTGCCGTCCATTCGATCAAGCGCGGAACCGAGTTCCGCATCGAGCTGAAGCCCTGCGTCGTTCAGGGCCAGTTCCTGGCTGGCGCAATTGAATCGCGCCAGCCGCAACGGGCCCACAAAATGCGGCCGCTCGGCGGCGATCTTGACCGTGCCATACAGGCTTGCCTTGCTGCCTTTGCAGTCCCCCAAGGCGAGTTGCGGCGCAACGGCTGCCAAAGTGCCAGCGAAACCGCCACGCAAAGGACCCTGCCCCTCGGCTTTGATCCCGATAGGACCGTAATCGCTATCAATCCGCGCCCGGCCATCGATCAGCGCAAAATCCAACATGGGAAAGCGAAACTTCTCCGTGCGACCCGTGAACAGCAGCCGGTCGAGGCTTCCGAAGCTGACTTTCCCGCCCCGGTAGCTGCCGTAAAGCCGAGGTCGGATTAGCGTAACCCTGTTCACCACCGGCACACCCAGCGCCGGCTCAATCTCGATCACCGCGCGTTCTATGGTCAGGTCTGGATGGGCCGGATCGCCGACCACCACATTCGCCAGCACCTGCCTGGCAGGGCCGATCGATTCGATTTCATAAGTCGCGGGAAGGCCGAGGGCTCCGATTTGCCCGGCGATAATCCGATCTGCCAGACGTTCGCGCGCCAGCCACAGTCCGCCCAAGACCAGCACGAAAATGCACAGTAGCATAGCCGCGATCCGCCAGCGCCGTTTGACGCGCGGCTCCCCGCCTACATCGGCAGCGGCATCCGGTTCCAGTTCCGGCACATCCAGGTCGCTGTCGGGCATCATCCTCACACTTGCGCGTTTGGCCCGCGAAAGGCAATGCGGTGCAAGTTCAAACGGATGAACCGGGGGGAAGTTCCAATTGACGGAAGCGGAGACCCAGGGGCAAGCAAAGCCGAACGAGCCGGTCAACGACGCGAAAGGCCATCGCGCCCGGTTGCGCGCGCGCATGCTGGATGGCGGGGCCGAGGCTCTCGGCGATCACGAGGTGGTCGAATATCTGCTGATGACCGCGATCCCGCGGCGCGATGTAAAGCCGCTGGCCCGCACGCTGCTGAAGCGCTTCGGCAGCCTTGCGGGAGTGTTCAACGCCGATCCCCGCGCGCTCGCTCAGCACCCCGGAATGGGCGAAACCAGCGCGGCCGCGATCAAGATCGTGGCGCTGGCCGCCCGGCGCCTCGCCCGTCAGGTGGTACGGGATAAGCCGGTTCTGGGCAGCTGGCAGGCGCTGATCGACTACCTCCATATCGATATGGCGCATTTGACGGTCGAGCGGGTCCGGGTGCTGTATCTCAACGCCCAGAACATGCTGATCCATGACGAGCACGTTGGCGACGGTTCAATCGACGAGGCCGCGATCCATCCCCGCGAGGTGATCCGCCGCGCGCTCGATCTGGGTTCGACCGCGCTGATCCTGGTCCACAACCACCCCAGCGGCTCACCAGAGCCAAGCCGGGCCGACATCCAGATCACCAACAAGATCGCCGAGGCCGGACGGCTGTTGGGAATTGTCGTGCACGACCACGTGATCATCGGCCGCGAGGGGCATGTGAGTCTGAAGGCCAAGGGGCTGATTTAAGATGTGCGTCGCCGCCCTTGCCTGGAACGCCCACCGCGATTGGCAACTGGTCGCGATTGGCAACCGCGACGAATATCACGGCCGCCCCGCAGCGCCATTGGCCGCATGGGACGCCAGCAATAATCTGGGAGGCATCATCGCCGGGCGCGATCTGCAATCAGGCGGGACATGGCTGGGGGTCACCGGCGCGCGTTTTGCCCTTGTCACCAATCTGCGTGGGTTTGGTCTGCCCGATCCGGCCAAAGCCTCACGCGGAGCCTTGGTGACGGACTTGCTCCGCGGAACTGGCCAATATGCCGATCCTGCCACCGCCGCGCTGGACGCATTCAACCCCTTCAACTTGATCCTCGCCGACACCATGAGCGCGACCTTCCTCTCCAATCGCCCCGATGAAATCCGCACCGCCCTGACCCACGGGATCTACGGCCTGTCAAACGGCGCGCTGGACGAGCCATGGCCCAAAACGCTGCAACTCAAAGCTGCACTGAGCGACTGGCTGGTGAGCGAAAACCCTGAGGTGGAGCCGCTGTTCGCCGCGCTGCGCAATGAACAGATCGAGCCAATCGGGCTCGCCCCGGATGGACCCTCCGACATCACCGACGAAGCCGCGCTAACCCCGGTCTTCATCCGCCGTCCGGTTTACGGAACACGCTGTTCCACCGTGGTGCTGGTGGACACCGCGGGGGACGGCCGGATCGTCGAACGGATATTTGATACGGATGGAGTGGCAACCAGCGAAACGGCAATGTCATTTTCCTGGTCGGGTTGATTTCCCCGCCCCCGCCCCCTAGCGGACCCAGCATACACCAACCCCGGAGTCGAACATGATCCCCCGCTATTCCCGCCCCGCGATGACTGCGATCTGGGAGCCGGAGGCGCGGCTGGCGATCTGGTTCGAGATTGAGGCGCATGCTACCGACAAGCTGGGTCAACTCGGTGTCGTCCCGGCCAGTGCCGGCAAGGCGCTGTGGGATTGGTGGGCAACCGAGCCCAAGATCGATGTTCCCGCGATCGATGCGATCGAGGCCGTTACCAAGCATGATGTGATTGCCTTCCTGACCTGGGTGGCGGAGCAAGTGGGCGATGAGGCGCGCTTCATGCACCAGGGCATGACCAGCAGCGATGTGCTCGACACCACGCTGAGCCTCCAGCTGGTCAAGGCCAGCGACATCCTGCTCGATGATCTCGACGCGCTGCTTGGCGCGATCAAGCGCCGCGCGATTGAGCACAAACATACCCCGACCATTGGGCGCAGCCACGGCATCCATGCCGAGCCGACCACCTTCGGCCTCAAGCTGGCGCAGGCCTATGCCGAATTTGCCCGCTGCAAAGCGCGGCTGATCAATGCCCGCGCCGAGATCGCCACCTGCGCCATTTCCGGCGCGGTTGGCACCTTTGCCAATATTGATCCGGCGGTGGAGGAATATGTCGCCGAGAAACTAGGCCTGACGGTCGAGCCTGTCTCCACGCAGGTGATCCCGCGTGATCGTCATGCGATGTATTTTGCCACGCTGGGCGTGATCGCCAGCTCGATCGAGCGACTGGCTACCGAGATCCGCCACCTTCAACGCACCGAAGTGCTGGAGGCGGAGGAATATTTCTCGCCCGGTCAAAAGGGCTCGTCCGCCATGCCGCACAAGCGCAATCCGATCCTGACCGAAAACCTCACCGGCCTTGCCCGTGTAGTTCGCGCCGCAGTGGTCCCCGCGCTGGAGAATGTCGCGCTGTGGCATGAGCGCGACATTTCGCACTCATCGGTCGAACGCTACTTCGGACCGGACGCGACAATCACGCTGGATTTCGCCCTGGGGCGGCTGACGGGCGTGATCGACAAGCTGCTGATTTACCCCGAACGGATGCAGAAGAATCTCGACCGGATGGGCGGGCTGGTCCATTCGCAGCGGGTGCTGCTGGCGCTTACCCAGGCCGGGATCAGCCGCGAGGACAGCTACCGGCTGGTTCAGCGCAATGCGATGAAAGTGTGGGAATCAGACGGCGCGCTGTCGCTGCTAGAACTGCTCAAGGCCGATCCGGAGGTCTCCGGCGCTGTTCCGACCGAGCAGCTTGAGGCCAGCTTCGGGCTGGAATATCATTTTGCGCAGGTCGACCGGATCTTTGCCCGGGTGTTCGGGGAATAGCCACACTTCCCATCGCTTCGTTTGCAGCCTAGCATTGCATCAGAATCTTTAATGTGAACGAGGCCGCAGCGTATGCAGATCATTCGAACGATAACATGGGTGTTCATCACAATCGTGATGGTGGCGTTCATTGCTATCAACTGGACCCCGGTCGAGGTGAATATCTGGCCGGTTGAAACAGGCTATCTCCACCTTAACTGGCCGGTGGGGTTCATCGTATTGGTCTCGTTCCTGCTCGGCATGCTGCCGATGTGGCTGCTCAACAAGGCCAAAGGCTGGCGCCTGACCCGGCGGATCAACACGCTGGAAAATGCCGTCCGCGCCACTTCCACTCCGGCGGCCCCGCCCATAGCGACCTCCAGCCAGCTTGAAGCCAACCCACCGGAAACGCCAACAGCCTGATATGCACACCAATCCAATCTATCTTGCGCTCGACGTTCCCCGGCTTGATGCCGCCGAAGCCCTTGCGCGCAAGGTCAAGGGCCATGTCGGCGGGCTCAAGCTGGGGCTCGAATTCTTCACTGCCCATGGCCACCACGGGGTGCATGAGATTGCCAAGATCGGGCTGCCGATCTTCCTCGATCTCAAGCTCCACGATATTCCCAACACCGTGGCGGCGGCAATGCAGGCGATCCATGTGCTGGAGCCGGCGATCGTCACCGTCCACGCCAGCGGGGGCCGCGCGATGATGGAAGATGCCAAGGCGGCGGCGGGGGAACATTGCAAGGTGGTGGGGGTTACCCTGCTGACCAGCCTTGATGAGAATGATATGGCGCGCACCGGAATTATCGGCACCCCCCACGATCAGGTGATGCGACTGGCTGAGCTCGCGGAAAAATCGGGCCTCGACGGGATTGTCTGCTCGGGCCAGGAAGTTGCCGGTGTGCACCGCCAATGGAAGAACGGCTTTTTCGTAGTCCCCGGTCTGCGCCCGGCCGATGGCAAGGTCGGTGACCAAAAACGCACAGTCACCCCGCAGGAGGCTCGCAATGGCGGCGCCAGCGTTCTGGTGATTGGCCGGCCGATCAGCCGCGCCGAAGATCCGGTCGCCGCAGCACGGGCGATCGAAGCGACACTTTAGTTCAGCCATGCGAAAGCTTGGCCCACGCACAGCGGTGCGACCAATCGAAGGAGTTTGTCGATGAAGCGCATTACCCTGGCTCTCGCCCTTGCCGCCCTTGTCGCACCACTTGCCGCGCCACTTGCCGCTCAGGCGCATGAGCTCAGCTCTGGCCCGGTTGTCGCGGCGGGCAATACGCTGCTGACGCTTTCGGCGGAGGGACGCTCCAACCGGACGCCCGATCTTGCGGTGTTCAGCGCCGGAGTGACCAGCCAGGGCAAGACTGCCGGAGAGGCTCTGTCCGCCAATTCGGCTGATATGAACAAGGTGATCACCGCGCTGAAGCGGGCCGGGATCGCCGACCGCGATATCCAGACCAGCAATCTGAGCCTCAATCCGATCTATCAGCCGCAGCGTCCGATGCCCGATGGTACGGTCGAGCCTGCCCAGCCAAAGATCATCGGCTATCAGGTGTATAACACGGTCAATGTCCGCCAGCGCAATCTGGCCCAGTTTGGACGGGTGCTCGATACGTTGGTGGCCGCCGGGGCCAACCAGATCAACGGCCCCAACTTCCAGATGGACGATCCCGATGCGGCGACCGATGAGGCGCGCACCCAGGCCATGAAAAAGGCCCGAGCCCGCGCAAATCTCTATGCCAGCGCTGCAGGGCTCAAGGTCGTACGGATTCTGGCGATCAGCGAAAGCGGCGGTTATGTTCCGCAGCCACAAGTCATGTACTCCAGGGCAGCGATGGCCGACGGGATGGAAAAATCCACCCCGGTCGCGGCCGGCGAAGTCTCGCTCATCTCTACCGTGACGGTGCTGTTCGAACTGACGCCATAAGCGCGCTCGACACAATCCCGAGTTGGCGATAGGCGCGGGGCATGCCTGTCCCCGCGATCAAAATATGTGGAATCAGCACTTCCCAGGCGCTTGAGGCGGCTTTGAAGGCACGGGCCGACTATGTAGGTTTCGTGTTTTACCCACCCTCGCCGCGCAATCTGACACTTGGCGAGGCGGCGAAACTGGGCACTCAGGCGGCGGGCCACACCTTGCGAGTCGGGCTGTTCGTCGATGCCGATGATGCCCTGCTTGGCGAGGCAGTGGCGGCTGCGCAGCTGGATGTGCTGCAATTGCACGGCGCCGAGAGCCCGGCGCGGGTGGCGGAGCTCAAGGCGCGCTTCGGCCTGCCGGTGTGGAAGGCGCTGCCGGTGGCCGGCCGCGACGATGTGCTGCGCGCCGATGCCTATACCAGCGCGGCTGATCTGATCCTGTTCGACGCCAAAACCCCCAAGGGAACATTGCCCGGCGGAATGGGGGTGGCGTTTGACTGGAATCTGGTCGCGGGCTGGAAAGGTGCTTGCGCCTGGGGCCTCGCAGGCGGGCTATTTGCGAAAAACGTTGCCGAGGCCGTCCGGCTGACCGGCGCTCCACTCGTCGATACGTCGTCGGGTGTTGAAAGCGCGCCCGGAGTGAAAGATGCCGCAAAGATCGCCGCCTTCTGCGCTGCCGCACGCGGTAAATGAAAAAGGGCGGCCCGTTGCCGGACCGCCCTTCACTCATTGGCTTGTCAGTTCAGCTTAGAACTTGAAGCCGATCCCGGCCGAAACCGCATCGGCATCGCTGAAATCGCTGAAGAAGTGGCGATATTCGCCCTTCAGATAGAGGTTGCTGCCCAGCTTGTGCTCATAGCCAGCGCCGAGGTGCGGCACGTCTTCGCCTTCACCAACGGTATAACCACCGGCGACGAACAACTTGCCGTTTTCTCCAGTTTTAATGCCGGCGCGGCCGGTCAGGCCGTAATAGACATCGCTGCCCGAAACGAGGACCTTGTCGGCCGACACTTCGGCACCAAAAAAGGCATTGCCACCCAGGTCAAAGTCGTAACCAGCAGCAACACCTGCGGTGGCTTCGCTCGTGCCGCTGTCCCAGATCACGCCGCCGCGCGCTTCGACGCGGGCTTCGTTGGCGAGGGCGGGTGAGGCAACTGCAACCGATGCTGCGAGTGCGAGAAGAACCTTACGCATAAATAACTCCTTGTATGTTCAGCCCAGTGACAGGGGCTGAGCGGTAGGTAGGAAGGGCAATGTTGCACTGCAATGAACGGGCTATTCATTAATACCAACAAATTATAATACTGTTGCAATCTTGCAACATTAACAAATAGTAAAAAAGTATATTGTTACAACAGTTTTGATACCGTAGCGCCGCTGAAATGCTGGACTTCGCCCCGCTGCTCTGCCAATCGCGCTGGCGTGATGACCGCTAGAACCCCCACTCCCAACAGTTTCCGCACGCAGCCCGACGAACGCGGCCATTTCGGCCAGTTTGGCGGGCGCTATGTCGCCGAAACGCTGATGCCGCTGATTCTCGAGCTTGAAGCGGAGTATGATCGCGCCAAGGCCGATCCAGCGTTCAAGGCCGAATTCGACGACCTTTTGGAGCATTATGTCGGCCGCCCCAGTCCGCTTTATTTCGCACCGCGCCTGACGGAAGAACTAGGCAAGAATGCCCTGCCCGGGATGGGGGCCCAGGTGTGGTTCAAACGCGACGAGCTCAACCACACCGGCGCGCACAAGATCAACAATTGCATCGGCCAGATCCTGCTGGCGATCCGCATGGGCAAAACCCGGATCATTGCCGAGACCGGCGCTGGCCAGCACGGCGTTGCCACCGCCACGGTTTGCGCGCGGTTCGGCTTGCCCTGCGTGATCTTCATGGGCGCGACAGACGTCGCCCGCCAATCGCCCAATGTGTTCCGGATGAAGCTGCTCGGCGCCGAAGTGGTGTCGGTGACCGCCGGCGCGGCCACGCTGAAAGA
>JANOFJ010000155.1:0-2597 GCA_031413595.1 Novosphingobium sp. | reverse complement strand
GTCGACAGTTCGCGCAGGCCCGACATTGCCATCTGCAGCGTGCGCGGGATCGGCGTGGCAGTGAGGGTGAGGATATGGACGTTGGCGCGCAGCTGTTTCAGCGCCTCCTTGTGGTTGACCCCAAAGCGCTGCTCCTCATCGACGATGACGAGGCCGAGCCGCTTGAATTTGACTGATTTGGAAAGGATCGCATGGGTGCCAATGACGATATCGACGGTGCCATCGGTCAGCCGGTCGCGGGTGGAATTGGCTTCCTTGGCGGTGACCAGCCGCGAAAGCCGCCCGATGTTGATCGGAAAACCCGCGAACCGCTCAACGAAATTGCTGAAATGCTGACGGGCCAGCAACGTTGTGGGGGCGACAATCGCCACCTGCTGGCCGGCCATCGCGGCCACGAACGCCGCGCGCAGGGCCACCTCGGTTTTACCGAACCCGACATCGCCGCACACCAGCCGGTCCATCGGGCGGCCTGCGGCGAGATCCTCGAACACTTCCTCGATCGCGCGTTCCTGATCCTCTGTTTCGTCCCACGGGAACCGGTCAACGAACTGATCGTAACTGGCGGCATCGGCCTCGATCACCGTGGCCTGGCGCAGCGCGCGCAGGGCGGCGGTTTTGAGCAGTTCATGCGCAATCGCGCGGATGCGCTCCTTGAGCCGGCTCTTGCGCTTTTGCCAGCCTTCGCCGCCGAGCCGGTCAAGCCCAACCATCTCGCTATCGCTGCCATAGCGGCTGAGGACGTCGATATTCTCTACGGGCACGTATAGTTTGTCGCCGCCGGCATAGCTCAGCATCACGCAATCATGCGGGCTGTTGCCGACCGGGATCGACCGCAGGCCCTCATAGCGGCCGATCCCGTGATCCATATGAACCACCAGATCGCCCGGGCCGAGCGCGGACAGTTCAGCCAGGAAGGCATCGGCGCTCTTGCGGCGCTTTTTGCGGCGGACCAGCCGGTCGCCCAGAATATCCTGCTCGGTCAGTAGTTCCAAAGCGTCGTTGGCAAAGCCTGCCTCCAGCGGGAGGACCAGCGCGACGGGCACGCCTTTTGCCGCGAGGCCCAGCGCTTCCTGCCAGTCGTCTGCCATGATCGGCGCGGGTTTGACCGCCTCGCCCAGGATGGCCGCGATGCGCGCGCGGCTGCCGGTGGTGTAGGCGGCGATGATCGCCTTCTTGCCGCGCTTGGCCGCGCCGGTCAGATATTTCGCGGCGGCCTCATAAACATTGTCGCCGCGGGCGCGCTCGGGCGCGAAATCGCGGCCCGAGGTGAAGCCGAAATCGAGCACGCTGGCGCTCTCCGGCTGGGCGAAAATATCGGCCCGGTGGATCGGGCGCGATTTGAGCGCATCGTCCAGATCGGCGCGCGCGAGATACAGTGCGGAAGGCTCAAGCGGGCGGTAGCTTCCCGCGGCCTTTCCTGATGTGTCACTGCGGGCGGCGTAATAGTCAGCAATATCGGCCAGCCGCTCATCCGCCGCACCGAGCGCGGCGTTGTCGATTACCAGCACATCATCGGGGGAAAAATGTTCGAACAGCGGGACCAGCCGCTCTTCGAACAAGGGCAGCCAATGCTCGAGCCCCGCCAGCCGCCGTCCATCGCTGACCGCCTGATAGAGCGGATCGGCGGTGGCATTGGCGCCGAACAACTCGCGGTAGCGAGTGCGGAAGCGTTTGACCGATTCCTCGTCCAGCAAGGCTTCACTGGCCGGCAGCAGCAGATGCTGATCCACCACCCCGGTCGAACGCTGGCTGTTGGGATCGAACAGCCGCAGCGTTTCCAGCTCGTCGCCAAAGAAATCGAGCCTGAGGCCGCTTTCGAGGCCTGAGGGGAAGATATCGAAGATCGAGCCGCGCACCGCATATTCACCTGCGTCCACCACCGTATCGGTGCGCGAATAGCCCTGCCGCTGGAGCAGCGCGATCAGGCTGTCGCGGGAAATCTCCATCCCCGGCTTGAGCAGCCGGACCGATTCGCGGACCCGAAACGTGGTCTGGACTCGCTGGAGCAGGGCATTGATCGTGGTGACCAGCAGCTGCGGCCCGGCAGGCGCGGCTTGCAGCCGGTGCAGTGCCGAGAGCCGCCGCGCGCTGACTGACAAGGCCGGGCTGGCGCGGTCATAGGGCAGACAGTCCCACGCGGGCAGCTCGATTACTTCCAGTTCGGGCGCGAAGTAGGCGGCGGTTTCGCTGATGCTGCGCATCGCCGCTTCGTCGGCCGCGATGAACACCGCGCGCGACTTTGCCGCGCGCGCCAGATCGGCCAGCACCAGCGGCTGCGCGCCGCGAGCCAGCGAAGCGAGGGTGAGCGGCGTCTTGGCGGCAAGGATGCGAGACAGATCGGGCATGGTTGGTGGGTGCGGCTCTAAGCCGTCAGCGCCGGATTTCAACGTAATCGAGCTTTTGCATCAACGCCATCTGCGCGCCGTTGTATTGAGGCGGAACCTCCTGAGTGCCCAGCGCCCAGGCCATGATGTCGACGTCGTCTTCTTCGATCAGCGCTTCGAACCAGACGATCGCAGCTTCGTCCCAACCGGCGTGATAGCGATCGAAATAACCGCCGATCATGTAATCGGCCTCGCGGGTGCCGCGATGCCAGG
>JANOFJ010000154.1:0-49190 GCA_031413595.1 Novosphingobium sp. | reverse complement strand
GTCGAGACATAGCGCGCTGTGTCTCGACTTCGCTCGACACGAACGGATTTTGGGGGATTTGGTGTGAGTTGGGAACGCGAAATCGAGGAACTGCGCGCCCGCGAATTGCTGGCTGAGCAGATGGGCGGCGCGGAAAAGGTCGCGCGCCAGCATGGCAGGGGCAAGCTGGACGCCCGTGGCCGGATCGCTGGGCTGGTCGATCCCGGCTCGTTTCGCGAGATCGGCAAGATCGCTGGCAAGGGGCACTATGACGCGGACGGCAGACTGACCGGGCTATCGCCCTCCAATCTGATCTATGGCCGAGCCGATATTGACGGCCGTCCGGTGGTCGCCAGCGCCGATGATTTCACCGTTCGCGGCGGCGCGGCGGATGCGGCGATCCACCGCAAGATGGTCCAGTGCGAGATGATGGCGCATAGCCTGAAGCTGCCACTGATCCGGATGATCGACGGCACTGGCGGCGGCGGTTCGGTTCGCACGCTGGAGGAGATCGGCGCGACTTATATTCCTGCCGTTCCCGGCTGGAGCGACGTGGTGAAAAACCTTGAGACGGTGCCGGTGGTCGCGCTCGCACTGGGGCCAACGGCGGGGCTGGGTGCCGCCCGTGTCGTCGCCAGCCATTACTCGCTGATGGTCAAGGGCCTGTCGCAGCTGTTCGCCGCAGGGCCCGCGGTGGTCGAGGCAATCGGCGAGAAGAGCGACAAGGAAAGTCTGGGCGGCAGCGATATTCACACCCGCAACGGGGTAGTCGACGAGGAAGTGGCATCCGAGGAGGAAGCCTTCGCCCGCGCCCGGCGGTTCCTGTCCTATCTGCCCTCCGCCGTCGGCCAGATCGCGCCGCGCACCCAAAACACCGATCCGGTGGGTCGCCGCGAGGAAATGCTGCTGTCGCTCGTCCCGCGCGAGGCCAAGCAGGTCTATTCGATGCATCAGGTGCTTGAGGCGGTGTTCGACAAGGGCAGCGTGTTCCAGATGGGCCGCCAATGGGGCCGCGCTGCGATCACTGCCTTTGCCCGGCTCGATGGCTGGCCGGTGGCGGTGCTGGCCAGCGATCCCAGCTTTCTGGGCGGCTCATGGGAGGCCAAGACCAGCGAAAAGGCCGAACGGTTCATCAAGCTGGCCGATCAATTCCGCCTGCCGGTGATCCATCTGGTCGACAATCCCGGCTTCATGATCGGGCTGGCGGCCGAAACCACCGGAACGATCCGCTATGGCGTCCAGGCAATGAACGCGATCTACAAGGCGAGTGTGCCGCTGTGCAGCGTCGTGATCCGCCGCGCCTATGGCATCGCCGGCAGCGCGATGAGCAATGCCGATGCCTTTCAGTATCGCTTCGCCTGGCCATCGGGCGACTGGGGCAGCCTGCCGATCGAAGGCGGGATCGAGGTCGCCTATAAATCCGAACTCGAAACGGCAGAAGACCCGGCGGCACATCTGGAAGCGATCCGCGCACGGCTCAATCTGGTCCGCTCCCCATTCCGCAGTGCCGAGCGGTTTTCGGTCGAGGATATTATCGACCCGCGCGATACGAGGCCGTTGCTGTGCGAATTTGCCGAGCTGGCGTGGCGGAGCATGGTTCAAACCGCAAGATAGTCCGCCAGAGCCGCCTGCTGCTCCGAACTCAGCCGCAGCCCAAGCTTGCTGCGCCGCCAGAGGATGTCCTCGGCACTGATCGCCCATTCCTGCGCTACCAGATAATCGACTTCAGCCGCGCTCAGCCCGCCGCCGAAGTCCTTGCCCAGCGCCTGCCAGCCCTGCGCCTCGCCCAGCCAAATGGTGGCACGGGTGCCATAGGCCTTGCCGATCCGGTCCGCATCATCGGGCCCAAGAAACGGATAGCGGACGCGTAGCTGGTCCTTCAGTGCCTGCGCCCCGTCCAGCGGGAAATCGCCGCCGGGCAGCGCGCGCGTGGTGGTCCAGGGCTTGCCGGACAGCGCGGGCAGCCGCTCCGCCAGCAAATCGACCGCCTCTTCAGACAGGTGCCGATAGGTGGTGATCTTGCCGCCATAGACACTAAGCAAGGCTGGCCCTTCTGCTTCCTCCGACAGATCGAGCCGATAGCCGCGCGTTGCCGCCTCCGGCTTGCCCGATCCATCATCGATCAGCGGACGCACCCCGGAATAGGTCCACACCACATCGGCGGGGGTGATCGGCTTGGCAAAATAAGTGCTCGCCCCTTCGCACAGATAGGCGATTTCCTCGTCGCTCGCCTTGATTTGATCTAGCGCACCATCGTGATCGAGGTCTGTCGTCCCGATCAGGGTGAAATCGCGCTCATAAGGGATCGCAAAGAAGATCCGCCCGTCAGCCAGCTGAAAGAAGTAGGCATAGGGATGGTCGAACAGTTTGCGCACCACGATATGTGAGCCGCGAACCAGCCGCATCCCGTATTCAGGGGTTTCGCCAGTCAGCCCCAGCACCCCTAGCACGGATGGACCGGCCGCATTGACCAGCGCCTTGGCACGGAAGCTGCCATCAGGGGTATCGATTAGCCAGTGATCGCCATCGCGCCGGGCCGCCGTGACCGGGCAGCGGGTGCGGACTTCCGCGCCATGTTCAGACGCATCCTTGGCATTGAGCAATACCAGCCGTGCATCATCGACCCAGCCATCACTGTATTCGAAGGCGGCGTGAAAACCGGGCTTCAGCGGCGCGCCTGCGGGATGGCGGGCCAGATCGATCGAGCGGGTGGCGGGCAGGCGCTTGCGCCCGCCGATATGGTCGTAAAGGAACAGCCCCAGCCGGAGCAGCCAGCGCGGGCGCAGGCCGGGAACATGGGGCAATACAAAACGCAGCGGCCAGATGATGTGCGGCGCGATTTTCCACAGCGCTTCCCGCTCGGACAGGGATTCACGCACAAGCGCGAACTCGTAATGCTCAAGATAGCGCAAGCCGCCATGGATCAGCTTGGTCGATGCCGACGAAGTGCCTTGCGCCAGATCGCCCGCCTCCAGCAGCAGAACTTTTGCGCCGCGCCCTGCGGCATCCCGCGCGATGCCCGCACCGTTCACTCCGCCGCCAATCACTGCCAGATCGAATAAATCGTTCATTCCATCCTCAGTGAACTGTCGCTTCGGGAATAGGGCGAGGCACACCGGGCGGAAGCAGCCGCCGGAACAGGCGTCCATTTTCGCTGTAGAGCACCAGCCCCAGTGAGGCGAACCCGCCAATCAGCAGTGCAACAGCCAGCGGCCGAGCCGAATCGTCATATGCCTGGCCGATCAGCGCCCCCAAGGTCGATCCGATGACCATCCGGACAAACGCCTGAAGCGAAGCGGCAGCTCCGGCAATCCGGGCAAACGGCTGGAGCGCGATCGAGCCGAAATTGGCGCCGATAAAGCCTATCAGGCACATATTGGCAGCCATTAACGGCATAAAACTCCACAAAGTCTCAGCCGGGCTGAATGCCGCCGCAACCTGCAGGCCGCTCACTCCGATAAAACACAGCAGTGCAGCGTGGGAAACCCGCCGTGCACCGAACCGCTCAACGATTCGGGAGTTGGTGAAATTCGCCACCGCCATGCCAGCCGCAGTGGCCGCAAACAGCAAGGGGAAATAGCGCCCCGCGCCAAAATGCTCGGCCACCAGTTGTTGAGCGCTGTTGATATAGCCGAATAGCCCGCCCAGGACGAGCGAACTGCCTACGACATAGCCGATCGAGGCGCGATCGGTCGCCGCGGTCCACATATTGCCCGCGATCACGACTGGAACGATTTTCTGGCGGTATTCAGGGTGCAGCGTTTCCGGCAAGCGCAGAAAGACCCACACTCCCACGACTGCGGCCATCATTGCCATGCCGCCGAAAATCCAGCGCCACCCGGCAAACAGCAGCACAAACTGACCAAAAGTCGGTGCCAGAATCGGCACGATCATGAAGACCACCGAAATCGTCGAAAGCATCCGCGCCATCTGGTCGCCTTCAAAGCGATCACGGATGATTGCGCTGGGCAGCACCGTCAGCCCGGCACTGCCGATTGCCTGCAACGCCCGGAGCACCAGCAAGGTTGAGAAATCGCTCACAAGTGCGCAAGCCAGCGCCAATCCGATGTAAAGTCCCAGGCTGACAAACAAGACCGGCCGCCGACCGTAACGGTCAGCCAGCGATCCCGGCAGCAGTGCACCCAATCCTGCCGAAATCAGGAACACGCCGACGACCAGCTGCCGCTGGTTTGGGTCCGTCACCTTGAGATCACCGGCAATGGCGCCAAGCGCCGGAAGCATGGAATCGATGCTCATAGCCTGAAGCGCCATCAGCATTGCCATCATGGCAACGAATTCTCCCGCGCCGAGGCGGAAATCCTGTTCGGGGGCGGGATTGGAATGCATCGAAGTTGCTCCATGACGCCTCCGACCATCGGTGACCAGCCCCTTTCGCGGCATTTTGCGCGAGGCTATGATGCGCTAAGGCAGTGGTATGGAGCGCCACCCAACCGAACCCGATGATATTGATGAGGAGGGGTTTGGCCTCAGGAAAATCATCCATGTCGATATGGATGCTTTCTTCGCCAGCGTCGAGCAGCGTGACGATCCAAGTTTGCGCGGGCGGCCAGTAGCAGTTGGCGGCTCGTCAGACCGGGGAGTGGTCGCCGCGGCAAGCTATGAGGCGCGGATTTTCGGGGTGCGTTCGGCGATGGCTTCGGTCAAGGCTCTGCGGCTCTGCCCGCAACTGGTGTTCTGCAAGCCACGCTTCGCCATCTATAACGAGGTATCGCGGCAAATCCGGGCGATTTTTCTCGATTACACCCCCCACGTCGAACCGCTTAGCCTGGATGAAGCCTATCTCGATGTCAGCGAGGATCTGAAAGGGATCGGTTCGGCCACCCGCATTGCCGAGCTGATCCGCCAGCGGATCAAACAAGACACCGGTCTAACTGCCAGTGCCGGCGTATCCTACAATAAATTCCTCGCAAAGCTGGCCAGCGACCAGAACAAGCCCGATGGTCTGTGCGTGATCCGCCCGGGTGAAGGAACGGGTTTCGTCGCGGCGCTGCCGGTCCGGCGATTTCACGGCATCGGACCGCGCGGTGCTGAGAAAATGGCCGGACTGGGGATCGAATCGGGCGCAGACCTGGTGACCAAGGATCTGGCGTTCCTGCGCCAGCATTTCGGCAACCAGGCTGACTATTTGTTTCGTGCCGCGCGGGGCATCGACCTGCGCCGGGTCAAGGCCAACCGTCCGCGAAAATCGGTCGGCGGCGAGCGAACTTTTGATCGCGACATCTCCTCGGGCACCGCGCTCCGCGACGCGCTGGAGCGGATCATCGCCATCGTTTGGGAGCGTGTCATCAAGAGCAAGGCCCGAGGCAGGACTGTCACGCTCAAGCTCAAACATGGCGATTTCACCCAGCTGACCCGGGCCCGGTCCTTGCCAAGCGCTGTGGCGGATCTGGCCGAGTTCCGCCGGCTCGGCCACGCTCTGCTGGACGAAGTCCTGCCCTTGCCCCAGCCGGTGCGGCTGATGGGATTAACCTTATCTGCGCTAGAGGATGAGGACGATGAGACGCCGATCGAGGCTATTGCTGCCGCAGCACAGCTCTCGCTGCTGTAATCCAGCCAGGCAATGCCCCGGCAAAATTGGAGGTCATTTCCTTCGGCAAAACGTAGGGCGAGAAGAATGCCGCCGCGATAACCTCGCGGCCATCTGGCTTTGGTACACCGCAGGTTATGCCGGTGATCAGATGGACCCGGTTGATCGCCCCGTGGAGGGGTTCGTCGATTTTGCCGAATTCTGCGGCACCCGTCAGCGGGCAGGCAGTTTCCTCAAGCAATTCGCGGATCGCAGCGTCAAGCGGCCCCTCCCCTCGCCCAACGCCGCCGCCCGGCGGCATCCACTTGCCGCTGCCATAACTGTGGCGAACCAGCAGCACGTTACCTTCCTGGTCAAAGGCTAACACCCGGCACCCGGTCAGTCGCGGTTTGCGCATCCGCCACCAGCGTTTGCGCAAATCATGCGCCAGCCGGTAAGCCAGCCGGTGAAGCGGAGCTGGAATCAGGTGAAGCATGTAACCGGCTGATGCGCCGCGCCGAGCAGCCGCGCTACGGGCAAATCGTTCTCTCCGCGCAACGCTGCTTCGAACAATGCACGCTTTTCAGGCCCGCGAACCACGAACAGCAGGGCATCGCTGGCAAGCAACGCCGGGATGGTCAGGCTGAGCCGGTCGAATGGCGCTTCGGGTGGCAGTGGATCGGGGGTCAGGCGGCGGACGGCAAGCCGATCGTCGGCTCGGGGATCGGTATTGGGAAATAGCGAGGCAATGTGGCCGTCGTTGCCCATGCCGAGCCAAGCCAACGCGAAATGCGGCGGAATCGCGCCCTCCTCGAGCGGCACGATGGTCGCGCCAAGGGGTTCGAGCGCGGCCCGGATCCGGCCGATATTGCTGGCGGGATGATCCTCCGGAACGATCCGGTCATCCCCCGGCCAGACGGCTATGCGCGACCAGTCCAGCGGTGCGCGGGCAAGTTCAGCCAGGATCGGGAAAGGCGTCGATCCGCCGGGAATGGTGATCGATACTGCCGCTTCGCTGGTAGCCAAAGCCGCCGCAAGCCGCTGTTCCAGCCACGCCGCGATCTCTGCATTGCCTGCCCGGTCGATGATTTCTGCCTTGCCCATGTGCGATTGCATAGCACCGCTGCAACGGGGGCGAAACGGCACTGCAATGCTATATCCGGCCCATAGCCTTCATCGCCACTACCGCTGCCAAGATCAGCAGCCCTGCGCCGACCAGCCGCCGGATCATCGCCAGCTGCCGGCGGGGAAGCTTGTCGGCGGCGAGCCAGCCTGCCAGCACTATGGTAGTCCCGCCTAGCGCTCCGCCCAGACCTGCCGAGATCGGGGCGTGGGTTGCCGCGGCAATCGCAAGGATCAGAAAGCGCGACGCATCGGTCACCTGGTGAGCTGACAACACTATGGCAGTGGCACCGAGCGACTGGGTTGGCTCATCCGGCATCCGCCGGGCCGAGAAGACCAGCATTTCAGCTCCGGCAAAAGCCAGCGCCAGCGCGGCGAATATCAACCGCGCGTCGCCGCCCATCAATGGCGCGAGCAGCGCCCCCCCATAGGCTGCCGCAGCGGCAGCTGCGATGCTGGTTCCGATAGCGGTGATGATCAAACCCGGCCTCTGCCCCTGCCGCGCGGCGATCTCGGCCACGGTCAACTGGTCGCGCGCACCGATGCCGGCGAGCAATGTGGCCAGGAAAGCGAATAGCAGCCCGCTCATCGCAGCCGCTGGGCAGTTTGCAATAAGCGCAGCGGCGAATGGAATCGTAGGATAGCTCTATCTCCCGGGGAGGTCCGACGCTCCTATTTCGCCCATCGTTAACTGCCGTCAAGCATCAGTCAGGTTGGTCCTTCATGGACTCGTCTTGAATTGCAGGCGATCCGCTTTGTCACCGGTCAAAAAATGAAATCGGTCACCATCAGTTGGCTCATGCTGACATTGTGCAGCACGATGGTGTCGCCGCCGCCCAGGTTGATTGCCCCATGGGCTCCGTTCTGGACGAAGTTTGCCTGCAGCTGAGCAAATGAGCTGAACAGGCCGGTCAGCTGGATTTTGTCGGTGCCACTGACAAAATCGCAAACCACATCGCCGCCGGTGCCGCGTTCGAATACGAAAATATCCGCACCGGCCTCGCCGAACAGCACATCGTTGCCGCCCTTGCCATTGATGATGTCGTCGCCCGCACCGCCCAGCAGGTAGTTGGCCGTGGCACTGCCCGTCAGATGGTTGTTGAGGGCGTTGCCGACCCCGAAGGGTGTGGAGTTGAGGAGCACCAGATTTTCGACGTTGGCGTAGAGGTAATAGCCCGCACCGGTGATGCTGGCGTAAACCGTGTCGGTACCCTCGCCAAGCTGTTCGAACACCAGATCCGCGGGCGTATCGACATAAAATACGTCATCGCCAAGATTACCATAAAGCCGGTCGAAATCGCCGAGGCCGGAATTGCCGTAGAGAATGTCGTTCCCCTCGCCGCCAACCAGGATGTCGGTGGTAAAGTCCGCGCCGCCGGTCAGTGTATCGTTACCGAGTTCCCCGTATATTGCATCGGCCTCGCTGCCGCCGTCGATAATGTCGTTGCCTTGACCGCCAAGGATCAAATCGATTCCGGCATCGCCGAAAATCGTGTCGTTGCCATCCTGCCCGAACAGGGCGTCTAGCCCGGCACCGCCATAGACGGTGTCGTTGCCGATGCCGGCCAGCAACAAATTGTTGCCCTCGTTTCCGGTTAACGTATTGGCAAGTTCATTGCCGACACCAAAAATATCGCCCGCTCCGGCCGCCAAAACGAGGTTTTCGGTTTCTACGTAAATATAAAAACTCGAAGTCGCGATAACCGTATCGATCCCCTCGCCGATATTTTCGAAGACCAGATCGCTCTGCCGGTCGACATAATAGGTGTCGTTACCAAGGCCGCCAAAGAGCCGGTCAGCACCGCTGCCGCCATTGAGCACATTATCGGCAGCCGAGCCCGTCAGCGTATCGTTGTAAGCAGTGCCCAGCACGTTTTCGATGCCGCGGATCGTGATCGAGCGCCCGAAAACCGACTGAACCGTCAGCTTGAGGTCCAATACGACGCCTTGCGTGGCCTGCCATCCGTAGCTGCAGTCGAGCAAATCGACCCCGGCATTGCCATCGATGATGTCATTTCCGTCCGCACTCAGCACGATGGTATCGTTGCCATCCCCGCCCGAGATGGTGTCGCTGCCATTGTCGCCCAGCAAGATATCGTTCCCGCCGCCGCCATTCAGAGTGTCATTACCCTCTCCGCCGTAGATCTGGTCATTGCCTGACCCGCCGGTAATGCTGTCGCTGCCGAAACCGGCGAAGAAAACGATGTTCTCGATCGCCACCAGTCGGCCCGCCACCCGGCCGCAAGTGACATCGGCCGAGGTGTTGTTGTGGACATAGGTCAGCGCGTCAGTGAAGTTGGAGAACCGCAGCTCGGCGGTGTCATTGCCGATGCCGCCATCGGCAATGCTGTATGCATTGGCCCGGCTGCCATCAGCGGCAAAGATCACGAAATAGTCGTCACCTGCCTCACCGTAGAGAATGTCGTGACTGCCGGGAAAGCCGCTGGATCCGGCATTGATGTAGTCGTTCCCGTCACCGCCATAAACGATGTCGTCGCCGCCCAATGCAAAAATCTCATCATTACCCGCCGTCCCCCGCAGGGTTTCCCCCGCAGTAGTCCCATAAATTATCGGCATTCTTCGCCTCGTAAATCGTTTGACCCGTGTTCTTTTTACTCTGGGCGCCTGCAGTTGCCGACGCCCAGCGTGATGCGGGCGGTTATCACAAGTGAGCCAGATTGAACGCACGTCCACCCGACCGATGAGCTGTAAAACTGCACGGTCTAACCTAAGATGGGATGAAGCGGGCTGGTTAACCGGCGAGCAGAATTGAAGCTTGTGAGGGCAAGGCAAGTGCACTTGTCCCGCAGATATAGCCTATCCCTGGGTCGCCCCAGGTTGTATCGAAAGCTGGGGGATATTCTCTTGCGAGCCCTAATGGCAGGCCGCAAACTGGCGCATTGCCGGTCTGGCGGATCGACAAATTCAGCAGGTGAGCATGGCGACATTCATCAGATTTCTCCTTGTCGGTGCGTTCAATACTGCATTCGGGTACGGCTTTATCCTCATCGGCCTACTGGTGGGATTGGGTGATTATATTGCGAATGCGATCGGCTATGCGCTTGGCATTCCGATGTCCTATCTGCTGCACCGGCGCTGGACGTTTGCGCCCAAGGTACCTGCGTCATGGGCCGAGGGGCTGCGGTTCGGAATTTGCTTCGTGATCGCCTACTGCGCCAATCTGGCGGTGATCGCCATCGGCAGATCGGCAGGCCGGATCGAGGACCCGCTGGTTCAGGGAGCCGCGATTGCCACCTACGCCGGACTGTTTTTCATACTGACGCGTTTCGTCGTATTCCCCGGCGGGGATGATCCGGAAGGCAGGCGATTCGGCAGGCGAGGGTGAGGACGTAATAATCGGTCCGCCGCGTCAGGGGCCCTCGAAGTTCAGCTTCGTTTCGACCAGCGGCTCGCTGCTGTGCTTGGCCTGAAGGAATATCCGGCCAACATATTCGCCTAGGATCCCCATGAAAATCGCGTTCATCGCGATCGACATGAGCAGCAACATCGTGGTTGTCGCAAAGCCGGCGGGCCAGTCCTGACCGAACAGCAGACGGCCGACCAGATAAACGAACGTCAGGATCAGGGTCAGCACACCGATCGTCAACCCGGTCAGCGACGCAATCCGCAAAGGCAGCAGCGAATGATTGAGGACGCCATCCAGCGCCAGACCGATCAGCGCCTTCAGGCCGAACTTGCTTTCGCCCGCGATGCGGTTCCGCCGGTCGTATTCGAAGCCGATCTGCGAGAAGCCCATGGCGCTGATCAACCCGCGCAGATAGGGAGCGGTATCATTGACCTTGCGCAGTTCAGAGAGAATCCGGGCATCGACCAGCCGGAATTCACCGGCATTCAATGGCAATTCGTCGCCGCTGATGCTGGCGATAAACCAATAGAATGTCCGGCGCAGCGCGGTGATAACGATCCCGTCCTGGAGCGTTCGGCGCACCCCATAGACGACCTGGTGGCCCTGCTTCCATAACTCCAGCATCTGGGGAATCAGTTCGGGCGGATCTTGCAGATCGCAATCGATCTGGACCGAGCAATCGCCGGTCGCCGCCTTGTAGGCTTGCAGCAAGGATCGCTCGTAGCCGAAGTTGCGCGAAAAGCGGATGACCTTGAGCTTCGGATCGCCTGCCGCAATCTGCCGCAGCAGTTCGAATGTGCGATCAGACGAGTGGTTGTCCGTGACGATTATTTCGTAATCGTAATCGGGCAAAGTTCGGAATACATCGGTGATTGCCTGATAGGCCCGCTCAACGTTCATTTCCTCGTTAAACGCCGGAACGAGGACAGAGACTTTTTGCAGCTTTCTGGCCACCCTGATTTCCTATGCCAAAACCGGTGAAGACCGGCGCATCGCCTCAACAATGCGGGCGATGCCCGCATTGAGCGGGGTTGTCGATGACCAACCGAGCAACTCGCGGGCGCGGTCGGTCGTTACCCGCAGCTCTGAAACCGCTTGATCCGGATCAGACTCACTGAACTCCACCAATGCCGGGTCCGCTGCCGTTGCCGAAATCACCATCCCAGCCACTTCCCGCATGGTCGGAGCAATACTGCTGCCGATGTTGATGACGCTGCATCCCGGAGGCGGTGCCTCGGCGCAGCTGACCAAAGCTTCGATCGCATCGTCAATATACAGCAGATCACGGCGATCGCGTGGCCTTCTGACCACGGTCTTGCGGCCTTCCAGGCAAGCCCGGATCATCGCCGGGATCAAGAACGCCTCCGACTGGCCCGCGCCATATACCAGCGCAAGCCTGGCCGTGACCACCGGAAAGGGCAGCACGGCGGCAAGCATCTGGATATAGTGGGTGCCAGCGGTGAAGGCCGCGCCATAGGGCGTAGTCGGCGCCTCGCGCTGGTCCTCGTGACTCGGCGTTGGCGCTTCGCCGTATTCGGCGATGGTGCCGGCGCGCACGAGCGATTTAGGCGGCTGCTGCATCCCGGCCAGCGCTTCGAGCAACGTGATCAATTCCACCTGATAGTCGAGGATGGTTTGCCGCGCGGCAGCAAAGCCTGGCTTCACGGTCTTGCGGGTTTCCGATGCCAGATGGAACACCTGGTCAGGCACGGCCTTTTTCAGACATTGCGCCAGCGCATCGGCGTCTGCCAACGCCAGCCGATGGACAGTGACGTCGTCCGCGATGGCCTCCAGCCGCGTCGGCGCCGTTTCGGGCCGCACCAGCACATGAACCTCATCACCCCGCGCCAGCAGATGCCGGGCAAGGTGCATTCCAATGAAACCCGCTGCCCCCGTAATCAAAGAACGACTTTGCGCCACCTGGATCCCGCCCGATCGATCAGCCTACCAGCGCTGGATTGGGCAGCGGCACGAGGAATTTGCCGCCGCGCGCCTCAAAGGCTGATTGCTGCTGCCTGATCTCGTCAAAGAAGTTCCAGGCCAGCATGAATAGCACATCGGGCTTTTCCTCCTCGAGCGCCTCGACCGGCCGGATCGGAATCCGGGTATTGGGCGAATAGAGGCCATGCTTGAGCGGGTTCTTGTCGACCAGGAAATCGAGATACTGGGTGCCGATCCCGAAATAGGTAATCAGCGTATTGCCACGCGCCGACGCGCCATAACCGACAATTTTCTTGCCCTGCGCCTTCAACTCATCGAGCATCGCGCGAAGCTCGACACCCATCTCATCGACCCGCTTGGCCAGCGCATCGTAGGTCGCAGCCTCAAGCATGCCGCCCGCTGCCTCCTCGTCGAGCATCTCCTTGACTATCGGGGCAGGCGCAACGCCCGCCGCCTTTCGGCTCAGGAACACGCGCATCGAGCCGCCATGAATTTGCGGCAAGCGATGGACGTCGGTCACTGCAAGGTCGAAGAACGCGCCCAGCTTGGCGATCGACAGCAGGCTGAATTCCGAGACGTGCTCGTGATAGATGTTGTCGAACTCATTGTGGTCGATCAGTTCCTTGGCGCGCGGCACCTCGATGACCAGCTCGCCATCGTCGGCCAGCAAAATAACCACGCCCGCAATGAAATTATGCAGATCGCCGATGTGGTTGAAGGTGTTGGTGGTGACGATGATCCGGGCCGGACCGCGCTCGGTGAGAAGTTGGCGTGCGGTTTCGGGGTGGAAATAGTCAACGAAGACTTCGACGCCCTTGGCTTTGGCCTGCTCGGCGATATTCGCGGCTGGATCAACGCCCAGGGTCTTGCAGCCCCGGGCGTTGCAGGCGGCGAGCAACAGCCCGTCGTTGCAGCCGATATCGACGATCAGGCGGTCATTGCCCGCGCGCGCCGCCAGCACACCCGAAAAGTCCTGGAAATGGCTCTGCATCAGCGCCGCACCCGAGGGAACGTAAAGATAGTGACGGAAGAAATCAGCAGGGATCTGGTCCGCCACCTGGACGAGTCCGCATTCGAGGCAGACCTGCGAGTTGAGCGGATATGCCGGCTGTTTCGTGCCCAGATCTTCCGGCCTGATGAGCATTTGCGCCGGGGCATGATTGCCCAGCGGCAGAAACAGATAGGGCTCAGGCGCAAGGCAGGCGCGGCATTGGGTCAGGTGATCCATCGGGCTAATACTCTGTTTGGTTCGGTCACGAATGCAGACGAATTCAGTCTCTTCTTAAGCGCCGCTTTCATCCTCGCGTCTTGAGGAAGGATTCGGCGGTGGCATAGACGTGGGCCAACTGGTCCTCGCTCAGCCCCTGGTGGCAGCCGATGACGATGCCGCCACGCGTGACCAGATCGGCGGCAGGATAGCCGTCAACGCTCTCGCGGCGGGGGATCGACTTGAAGCCCGGCTGGCGCAGGATGTTGCCGGTGAAAATCGGCCGGGTCTGAATCCCACGATCTTCGAAATAGATCTGCATGTCGGTGCGAGTGAACGGAGCATTGTCCTTCACGACCAGCGGGAAAGCATACCATGTGACGTCAGCGCCGGGGATCATTTCAGGCAGCAGGAAGAACTCCTCATGCGCCTTGAAGAACGCCTTGTGGCGGTCAAACGTCGCCTGACGGGCCTTGAGGAAGCCGGGCAGGCGCTTGTATTGCACCAGACCGAAGGCGGCACCGATCTCGGATGGTTCGAAATTATAACCGATCTGGTCAAACACGTATTTCGCGTCATACGGAATGCCGTCAATCTCGACGCCGAATCGTGAATTCGTGCTTTCCGATTCAGCGAACACCGATGAACGTCGGCCCCAGCCGCGCAGGATCCGCGAGCGATTCTCCAGCTCCTCGCTGTTGGTGCAGAGCATCCCGCCGTTGCCGGCGCAGTTGATGATATGTGCGCCATAGAAGCTGGTCGTGCAGATATCTGCCCGCTCGCCGGTCGGCCGGCCATGGAGCTTGGAATCGAGCGTGTCGGCGCTGTCCTCCAGCACCAGCAGATTGTGCTTGTCCGCGATCGCCCGCAGCGCATCCCAATCCGGAATGTTGCCCATCAGATTGGGGATGACCATTGCCCGGGTCTTGGGCGTGATCATTTCCTCGACCTTTTCGATCACGATGTTGAGCGTGTGCGGATCAACATCGACGAACGCCGGGACCAGCCGGTTCTGGATTTGCGACGCAACGGTGGTCGAGAAAGTCAGCGCGGGTGTGATGACTTCTGCATCCACCGGCAGCTCCATCGCCGCGATGCCCAGCAGCAAGGCCGAGGAACCGGAGTTTACCATCACGCCGCGCGACTTGCCGAACAGGCCCGCGATCTTTTCCTCGAACGCCTTGACGTTCGGCCCCGGAAGTGTCGACGTCCTCATCACATTCGCGACGGCTTCGATCTCTTCCTCGTCGCTGACACTTAGCGCGTATGGCACGCGCAGATAATTTGCACCTTGATTGTCCGTCATGTTCCCTGCCTTTGTCGCAATATTCATACCATAGCTCCTGCCTGCGCCGCGATGCCCTGCTTTTCAGCCAGGTGGCGGATGAAACGCGAAAGACCTTCTTCAAGGCCAATCTTTGGTGACCAATCGGGAAACAGCGTCCGTGCCCGGGTCAGATCCGGGCAGCGGCGCAGCGGATTGTCGACCAGATAGTCGGCATCTTCGCTTGCTGCATAGGTGATCCCGATCGGCGGCCGGCCGAGCACGGCGGCGCCATTGCGGGAAACCGCTTCGGCAAGTCCCCGCATCGATATCTCGACTTCGTCGTTGCCAGTATTGATCGCATCGCCGACGAAATCCGACGCCAGGGTGCGGATCATCAGCGCGGTCGCATCGCTGACATAACAGAACGAGCGAGTAGGGCCGCCATCGCTGAGCAACTCGATAGTCTGGTCTTCCAGCAGGCTGGTCATGAAATCGGGCAACACCCGCTTGTCATCGAGGCGCAAGCCCGGACCATAGACGTTAAACGGTCTGACCAACTTGATGGGGGTGCTAAACTGTCGGAAATAGGTGACCGCCAGAGTCTCGGCCATGCGCTTGGATTCATCGTAACAGGCGCGCGGACCGGTGCACGACACATAACCGCGATAGTCCTCGGGCGTCGGGATGAAATCGGGATGCGGGTCGCCATAGATCTCGCTGGTGCTCATCACGATCATCCCGCGAACATCGTTTGTCCGGGCCAGCTCAAGCAGGTGCTTGGTGCCATCGACATTGGCGCTGATCGTTTCCAGCGGAAACAGGCGGTAGACGGTCGGCGAAGCGATGCTGGCGCCATGCACGATCCAGTCGAGTTTCTCGTCAAGCACCAGCGGCTGCGATATATCGTGGCGCAGCACCCGGAAGTTTGGCTGGTCCTCAAAATGGGCGATCCGCTCAGGCAGACCGGTCTTGAAGTTATCGAGCGCTATCACCTTGCAAGGCGCGCCGGCTTGCGCTGCGTTCCAGCCAAGCAGAGTCTCGACGATGTAGCTCATCAGGAAGCCGCCCGCGCCGGTGATCAGGACGGTCGTTCCGGCAAACTTGGGCAAAACCGCCGACAGGTCAGCCAGCAATTCGGCAACGTCGTTTTTGACTATGTTCGAATAGAACTTCATGTCCGGCAGCATCCCGCGGGCAAGTTTGGCGCAACAATCATCAAGCGGATGGCTCCTGTTAGAATGGCTGTCATCCGCCATTCCCGATCGTGTGATAAATGAAATCCCCGGGCAAATCTGCCGCCCGCAGCGAACTGCGCGAATCGAAAATGGTATTGCCGCGCATGGCGCTTCTGACCTTCGACCAATCGAGCGTGTCCCACTCGGGCCAGCCCGTGCCGATCACCGCGATATCGCCGCCTTCCAGCGCGGCCAACGCCGAATCCGCGTATTTGACGCTGCCGTTGAAGATCGGCATCGCCAGTTCGGTCGCGACGGGATCGTAGACCGTGACATCGGCACCGCGATCACACAATTGTTCGACCAGCGTGATTGAGGGTGAATGGCGCAAATCATCGGTGCCCGACTTGAAGGCCAGCCCGAGCAGGCCAATCTTCCGCCCGGCAAATGCCCCGAGCCGCTGCTCAGCCACGTCAAGCACTGCAGTCGTGCGCCGCTCGTTGACCGCTGCGGCGGCGTCCAGCACCGGAGTTGGCAAGCCCTTACCGCGCGCGAAGGCCCGAAGCGCCGCGACGTCTTTAGGCAGACAGCTGCCACCATAGCCGCTGCTGGGGCGCAGATAGGCAAGAATTCCGGGCCGCACACGCTCGCCCGCGACGATCGGCGAAAGGCGCTTGTCAAGATGCAGCGCATCCATGACGATCCCGATATCAGCACCGGGCGTGTGTTCGCACAGCGAGGCCAGTTCGTTGGAAAAGGATATCAGCGTCGCCAGCAGCGTGTTCGACGCGTATTTGGTGAATTCGGCATTGATGATCGAACTGGCAACCTTGGGGCAATCGAAGACTTCATAGATCCTGGCGAATTGCGCCCCTGCCCGCTCGTCCGACGCGCCGATCACAATCCGGTCGGGCGTCATGAAATCCTCGATCGCGGTCCCTTCGCGCAGGAATTCGGGGTTCATGCACAGGCCGATATCGGGTCCGATCGGCTTGCCGGCGGCGGCTTCGAGAGCGGTCCGCACGACCCCGTCAGTGGTGCCGGGAACCACAGTACTCTTGACCGCGACGACGTGGTATTCAGCCTTGTCTGCAAGCGCAGCGCCTACTGCAGCAGATGCGGCCTCAATCTGCGAGAGGTCGATGCGGCCATCTGCATCGGGCGTACCGACGGCTATCAGCGTCGCGTCGGTCGCCTGCACGGCAGCGGCTAGGTCGGTCGTGGCTGACAGAGTGCCCGCCGCCACGGCTTCGGTGACCAGTTCCTGAAGGCCCGGTTCAAAAAAGGGCGCTTCGCCGCGCATGATCCGATCAACGCGTTCAGCGACCATATCGACACAGATAACCTGGTGGCCAAGCCGGGCGAGGCAGGCTCCGGTGACTAGGCCGACATAGCCTGTCCCAATGATAGAAACCCTCATTCGAAACTACTCTGCCTTATTATGCTGCACGGGCCCGGGCGGACGCGCGCTCGAACTCCATCCATGGCGGCGTTGGATTTTCGGCCAGCTTCTCAAGATGATCGCGGTCACGGACCGTGTCCATCGGATGCCAGAAGCCCTTGTGCTTGTAGGCCATCAGCTGGCCATCGCGGGCAATGTTGGTGAGCGGAGACATCTCAAGCGGTTCGCTGTCTCCGGGCAGATAATCAAGAACGCCAGGCTCGAACACGAAATAGCCGCCGTTGATCCAGGTCTCATACTTCAGGACCTTTTCGGTGAACTCGACAACCTGATCGCCCTCCAGCTCGAGATTGCCGAAGCGCGCGGGCGGCTGCACCGCGGTAACCGTCGCCAGCTTACCGTGCGAGCGATGGAAATCGAGCAGCGCCTCAATGTCGACATTGCCGACCCCGTCCGAATAGGTGACCATGAAGGTCTCGTTGTCCAGCCATTCGCGCAGGCGCAGCAAGCGGCCACCGGTCATCGTGTTGAGACCGGTATCGACCACCGAAACCTGCCAGTCGACAGTTTTCGTTGGCTTCAGGGCGAGTTCGCCGTTGCCGATGCCAACCGTAAAGTCGTTCGACATCAGATGCAGATCGTGGAAAAACTTCTTGATCGACATGGCTTTGTAGCCGCAGGCGACGATGAAATCGTGATGCCCCCAGTGATCATAGATATCCATGACATGAAGCATGATCGGGCGGCCTGCCACCTCCACCATCGGCTTCGGAATGCGGACCGTTTCCTCCGCAAGTCGCGACCCCAAGCCGCCGGCCAATAGCACAATTTTCATCACCAATGTCCTCGTGATGGAGAGAAAATTACCCGAGAATCCAATTCAACACTCTGCAATTATAGAGATTCCCGTCTAATCCAGAAGGGGGAATCCGTAGTAGCTTGGTTTAGCCAAACGGCTAGCCAAAAGGTCGCTGGGTCAGCGCGGCCGAACGTATAGATGGAACCCTTCCCATTCCTTACTCGTGGGTCCTGAAACAAGCCGATACCCGCGCGCGGCCGCCCAGGTTTCGAAATTTCGGTCGAGCGGGCCCTCCTCCCCTGTGAGGACTGCGGCTGGCGGATCAGCATCAAGGAACGCATAGAGACCGGATTCGGAGGTGGTGCGGTAGTATTTCCGGTCACTTTGTGGGATATATCGAGCTACCCGGTAGACGAACGGCCCGGCCGCCAGTTCCGGATAGATCGCCATTCCGGCCTCGAGCGCATAAACTGGCGCAAGGGTCGCCACCTTGTCGCCCGGGCGCAGACCCGCCCCCAGCAACAAGTCGGAACTCTTGCGATGGAGTTTCACGGCAGTCATCTCTCCCGGATTGGCCAGCCGAGGCAACTCGGGCAGCAGCCTGGATGCCGAACCTGCCACCGCCAGAATTGCCACCGCCAGCAAAAGCGGCGCGGCATAGGCCCGTTCGGTCGGGTTCAGCCGTGTGGCAGCTACCAGCAGGGCGGCAATAATGAACGGCACGGGAGGGACAAAATATTGCGGGAATGAGGGCTTGGGAGCAAAGGAAACGACGACTCCAAGCCCGACCAGTGCGAGCACCACGAGCAGTGGCCAAAGCTGATGCTGGTCTGCGTCGCCGGGCGCTTCCTTCCTGAATTGCGGCATGATCAACAAAGCGGCGAACGCGCATAATGCCAGCAGGTTGGCGTTCGAGAGCCAGATCTGTTCCGCCAGCACCACCCTTTTGGCGACCGATGAAATCTGGGGGATGTCCGAATTGGCCCAGTAGGCGGCATGAAGCTCGGTGAAATAGCGCAGTGTATGCGCCAGCAACGACTCATAATCGGATGCAAGGTAGGCAAGGACCGGGATGCCGCCGATCAAGCCGCCCAGCGCCAGCGGCACAACACCTTTGACCAGCCGCTGGGCCAGCGGTCGCTGCGATGGGGCAAGCAGTGCCGCCAAGGCGAAGGGCGGCACGAGAAAAATGTAATTGGCCTTGAATCCGATGGCCAGCGAAACGAACACGCCGGCCAGAAAGACGCAGATTGGCGAAGGCGCATCTCGGTCCAGCCCGCGCAGCAGAAAGTACAGGGCAAACAAGGCGAACGGGATCGTCACAAGATTGTTGGTGGCCAGCATGCCCGGCTGGCCCAGCAGCATGACATTGCCAAGCAGCAGCAGCAGCGCCGTGACGCTCGCGAGCGGTCCCGCACCCAGTCTCCGGCCGATCAGCCACAGCGCCGCAAGCGCCGCAAGCCAGCACAGGAACACGACAATGCGGCCGGTAAGCAGCAGATAGCCCGTATTCGTCACACCCAGTATGGCGCTCAACAGATAAGGCAAATTGGGAAAATGATTGAACCCGAGGTCATCATAGAGGCGCCACGATGGAAGCTCGGCAGCCGCCGCGAGGAACAATTGTTCGTCATGGTTGAGAGGATAATTGAGAATGCGGGCCAGCAGCCCGGCGAGCAGCAGCGCCAGCAGCAACCGCACAGCGAGAGTGAGGTTCCTGGAGGTCCAGAGCTCTCCTGTCCGTACTTTCTGATCCATCCCGCGTGCTCAACCTCCGCGGCCATGATGGTCCAAAGCGGCGAGGAAAAGCGAGAGCCTATCTTGGCTTAGTCATTCAGGAGAGGCGAGTCATTCGGGTCAGCCAGTGTCACAGCCCCAACGTCGCCCAAACTTCTCAAAACATCGGACGTCCGCAATTGTAGGCGGGCAACGCACCAGTTCCCGATCCGATGAAGCCCGAATAGCGCACGTCATCCTGGGCCAGCCAGCTCAGATATTCCTCGATATTGGGATAGCCATCACCGTCGGCATCATTGTTGGCATCCCAGACGTTGGGGTTCGTGTTGGTAAAACGCTGCTCCCAGTCGTTCGGCATACCGTCATTGTCGGAATCCGGCTTTACCGACCCCTGGGTAAGGTTAGCCCAGCCGCCCGAGGCTGCGACAGTCGATGTCCAGTCGGTCTGGAACAGATAGGGGGATGTGTCGCACGTGCGAACATCGTCAATGTAGAGGTTATCGACGTTGTCCCGGCACGGCCCGTCCCGGCACAGATCGGCGCCAGAAAAAGCGAGCACATCGCGCATCGCCTGCTCAGGACCGGTCAGATGCCAGGGTTCGTACTGCACAGCGCGGGTGCTGGGAGACATGACATAGTTGCTGTTCTGCACGACCGCGAGGCCGGTTACCGAACAATTGCTGGCGCCAGTCGCAGTCACGCCGCAAACCGTCGACGGCACCGAGTTGGTGAGGAAACCGGCAGATGAAGTGTGCGGATCGGTTACGCTCTGGCCAAACATTCCTGCCACCCTGGTGCGGGCGGTTACATTATCTTTCATGTAAACGCTGAATCCGAACGGCAAGGTGGTTCCGTCAGCGTAAAGTACAGGAAAATAATTGCCGTCACTGCCGTTATAGCGTGGGCCACGGAACGACACGTTGCCCATGAAGTTTGCGTAGGCACTGCCATATTGGTTCGATAACAACGCAGTCTCGGCAATGAAATCATAGAAAACATTGTTGAACACATCCAACTGCATGGCGGTTCCAGGCGTCAGGGGAGCGACGCCCATGGCGGCGTTAAGGCCGCGCTGCTCGCCATGCTGCGAGAGATTATGGGCAACTGTGACATTGCCGGACGGCTTGAGGAAAAACGTCTTGCAATGCAGATTGGACATGTGACCAGCGTTCTTGCAGATGTTCGGTCCTGCGATCGACCACTGGACCGTGCAATTGGTGCAGGCCATGTCGAGGCTTTCGTCGGTGCCGAACATCGATGATACGTGATCGATGATCTGCCGGTCAGTGCTGTTCAACCGGATCGGATCACCGTTTTCGGAAATCCTTCCCGGATGTTCGCCAAGACGGGCGCGGATATGCCGCAAGATCATGTTGCTGCCGTCGCCGCTTGGCGAGCGCCGGGTATCGATCAGTGAATCGACCGGATTGTAGTTAGCTCCCAACCGGAACTCGATCCCACCCGGGGATGTCTGCCCGGCGATATAGATCTTGGGTATCGAAATTTGCGCAGCTGACTGCAGGATGATCGCGCCCGCCACATCAAACACGCAGTAGCGCGGCCGACCGGCCGGGATTGAATAGGGCGAGGTAACCTGCAGAGCGAGGGCGCATTCGCGATAGGTGATCTTGCCATCGCCCGGTACCGCAGAGTCTTCAAGCGAATTGATCTTGTAAACCACCGCATCGGGCGAACGCACCGATACAACCCGGCCAAAGCCGATTGCCGTAGGGAACGCTATTGGGTGCTTGGCGCGGTCGGGGATGTTGCCGTCATCAGGATTGGAGAATGCCCCGGCGGCACTCGATCCGGGAGGCTGGTAATAGCTGACATTTACTGTCGCACTGGCATTGCCGCCGGTGCCGCTGCAGGTCACGGTATAGGTGCTGGCTTGCGGCGGTGTCACGGCGAGCGACCCGGTAGGCGCCGACAGCGGCGTGTTCGTCAGCCCACCGCCGGACAACGTGCAAGTGGCGGCATTAGTTGACGACCAAGCCAAGGTGGTGGTGTCACCAGCCTTGATCTGTGCCGGTGAGGCCGAAAGTGTGACCAGTGGCGGCGTAGTGACACCACCACCTCCACCAGCAGCACTACTTCCACCGCCACTGCAAGCCGAGACGATAGCTGTCAAAGCCATCGCAAAAAGGATCCCCAGCGACTGTGGGACCTGTCGATTACAGTTCATGGGAGACTCGTGATTTCCGGATTCTACGACACGACGCATCAAAAATTCACTCCGGCAGCTGCGGCCTGGCAAGCGGCCTCCGCAGATGATCAGCACTCGCCCCCGAAGTGGATCACCATTCTGGATTTTACACTACCAACAGGTTCCTAGGATTATATTAACAACGCGTCTTACCACGGAATTAACCATACTAGGCAAGTGGGAATTCGCAGGTGAGTAAGCCGATTAGCGTCATGAAAAATGGCTAATGGCGCCAGTTTTTTTCAACAATTCAATAATATGAAATAGATTGAGCGAGTGGCGTCAGAGCCAGCCAATGCGGTGGGCTGGCTGTCCGACGGGACCAATCGAATAAGCATCTGGCCTGTCACAAGGCGGGACCCAGCCCAATATGCTGCACTGCCAGGGAGTTGCTAAAGGATGCTCTGGTGCATGACCCGGTATCTTTCGCAAATTGCGCCAAGCGAGTAATTTTTCACGATGTGCCGGCGCCCGGCAATTCCCATATTGCGGCGCCCTTCTTGGCCCAACCCGCCGAGCTGCAGGATGCCGCTCGCCAGGTCCCCGGGACTGCACGGCGGGACGACGAGGCCCCCGCGGCCGACCACCACGGCGCTGTCACCGACATCCGTCGCCACGACCGGGACCCCGCAGGCCAGTGCCTCGCCGATGACATTGGGAAAGGCTTCACCCCATGCTGACGACACCGCCAGGATATCGAGGCCCGGCATCAGGAAAGCAACGTCGGAGCGCGCACCACAATGCGAAATCCGGTTTGCGGGAAGCTGCCGGGCAAGCTGGGCTGCCATCTTGTCCGGTGGCGAGGCCAGGCCCTCTCCGATCATAAGCAGGTGAACATCCACACCCTTGGCGCGGGCCAGTGCTACAGCATCGATCAGGGCGGCGTGGTCTTTCATCGGATGCAATCTGGCGACAATGCCGACGATCAGTGTTTCCGGATCAATCCCGAACGCGCCGCACAGGCGTTCGCGTGCCTGGGGATCTGGCTGGTACTTCGTGCAATCGAAACCATTGGGCAGGACGAGCGAGCGCAGACTTGAAAAGCCAATCTCCTGATGCTGTTCAAGCGCAACTTGCGAGTTGTAAATGATTGCAGCCGGCTGACGCGACAATGGTGCGCTCACGCGCAGCAAAGCCCGGGTCTTCCAGGTTTCGCGCCGAGTGTCAGCCAGCGAATGCCGCACATTCCAGACCAGCGGCACACCGTGTTTAGCCAAAATCCTCGGCTTTGCCATCATACTGGCAAGGCTGGCGGCCAGATTGCCATGATACATCCAGCCGTGGATGATATCGGGAACGGTATCCCTCACAATCCGCGAAAGGGCCTGGACACCGCCGAAGCTGGCCATCCCACGGCGCATGTTCAGGCTATCGATGCGAACGCCGCGTGCCCTGATCCGTTCGGCGATCGGGCCCGGTTCGAGCAGCGAGACGACCGCATCCCGCTCTTCCCCTTCAGGTGCTGCCTCAAGCAGTTTTGCAAGCATGTTCTCTGCCCCGCCCACATTGAGGCCGGTGATGACATGGAGAACTTTCACTGCCACACGACCCCTTGCGAACGGACGAGATTTGGCCGCGCCGACGACATATCCGGCAGCAAAAGCAGATGGGCGGTGTTCATCGCTGATGTCCTTATCGCCCAATCGCTCCTATCCATAGCGGCAACATTGGCCACTGTACCAAAGGTGAGCAGCAATCTCGCCATCATCACGTCGCGGCTCAATTATCGCTATGAACCGGATTCAGGCCGGAGTGCCCGGTCGGGCTAGTCCTAATGCTTGGGTGAACCGACGCCAAACCCATTGCAACTTGCCGCGGCTGCCGCAATATCGTGAAAAGGTGTTTCCCAACAAATCACTATGACCATCACTGCATCCGCCTTTTTCGACCTGCCGGTCGATCGCATTTCGCCTGAGCTTGAAAGTTCGTTCTTCAGCAGTCTCAAGACGGGCAACAATACCTTCAAAAAGACCCAGAGCGGTCGATTTACCGAGATCGACGCAACTGTTGCCAAGCTCCTGTCGGAAAGTGCGGTTCACGAGCCTGCAGTGCTCGATATCGGCATTTCGTCGGGCGCTACCGCGCTCGAACTGAAAACGCGGCTTGAGCAGCAAGGCCTTGCGCCGCACCTGACCGGCACCGATCAATCGTTCGAGGCATGGCTCATTCCGGGCCCGCTCGGCAGTCAGGCGCTGGTGCAACCGGATGGGCATATCCTCCAGTTCGAGGTTTTCGGCAAAGCTCTTCGCGCCTGGGACAGACGGCTCGATCGCTTCACCGGCCGCGCGCTACTCAACGCCATTTTGCGCCGTGCCTTTCGGCGGGCGCGCGCGAATTTGCCGGACGCAGCAGGCAGGCGCCGCGTCAAGCTTGTCAGCCCGCGCCTCAGCCAATCGCGAGACATCACACTCCGCGAGGACAATATCCTCCTCCCAAACCCTGAGTTCGCGGGAAAATTCGATCTTGTCAGGGCGGCCAACATCCTGAACCGGGATTATTTTTCCGACACCCAGCTGACTGCCGGTCTCAGGAATGTCCGGTCCTACCTCAAGGGTCCCGGCTCGCTGTTGCTGCTGGTTCGGACCGACAAGCGAACCGAAACAAACAATGGTTCGCTTTACACCGTCAGCGGTTCAGGAGGTCTGGAGCTGGTCACGCGCTTTGGAACCGGTTCGGAAGTCGAGGAAATCCTGCAGCTGATTTAGCGGATCCGGGTTACTTCAGGCCGGTCTGGGGGGCGATGGGCAGCGCCGCTTTCGTGATCCCGGCCAGCTCGTCGTAGATCGCCGAAATCGCTTCGACATGCCGGCTGCTGCCGAACCGTTGGCGCGCTGAGATCCGGGCCCGGGCCGCCATTGCCGATATCTCCTCGGGATCGGCAGTCAACTCTGCAGCGGCCTGAGCCATCGCATTCGCATCGTCCAGACCAACAAGAACGCCCAATCCGTCCAAGATAGCTTCCGGTGTCCCGCCCGAGCGCGCCGCGACCACCGGTGTGCCTACCAGCATGGCCTCTACCAGCGTCCGGCCGAGCGGTTCGTCCACCGCAGTAACCAGCAGCAGATCACAGCCGCCGATCCACGAAGCGCCAGACGAGCGGTAGCCCATCAATTTGACCGAACCATCGAGTTCCGGCGCGGCAATGCGCCTGCGCATTTCTGCTTCGAGTTCGAGGTCTTCCGCCTCGCCGAACATGAGTCCAACGACCGGGCGGTCAACCGCCTGCCGGAGCCTGGAAATCGCTTCGATGAAGGCCAGTGGCCGCTTGCGATCGTTGAACAGGCCAAAATAGCCGCAAATGAGTGTCTGGGGCGGAAGGCCCAGTTCCCCGACGATCTGTTGGCGCTGCAGACTTCGATCGACCTGCAGATCGATGTCGAACGGGCTGAACACAACCTGGGCCTCACGAGCGGCCCGGAAGGAATGTTTTCGCGGCAACGAAAAGCGCGAAACCGTGACAATCTGGTCAGCCAGAAGCGGCGCAACGAACCGGAGACCGCGGGCCGTCGGGTCGCCGCGATGGTGCCAGAGGAACTTGGCGCCGGCGAGTTTGGCGGCCAGTGCCCATGTGGCGTGGCTCCGGCCATCGTTGGTATGAACGATTGACGCCTTGTGACTACGGAGGAATTCAGCCCGCCGACGAATGCCGGCGAACGTGCTGAAAAATTTCAAAAAGCCGAAAGCCCGTCCGACCTCAAAGCTCTGGCGCGGCGGACACGGGTCCACGGCGATCTCGAACCCCTCAAAATGCTCTGCAAGCCGCCCACCCGCTTGCTCTACAACGACCAGCGGGCGATACTTGGTCCGATCAAGGCCCCGAAGAAGGCCAAGCAGCGAGTGATGGCTGCCGCCCAGCATATCACCCGCAAGCGGAAAGCAAATCGTTATCGGGGCGCAGCCGCCGGGACCGGCCTGCTCCAGTTCCACTGGCTTTGTGCATGGCTGCCCCGACCCAACTTGCACGCCTGCCCCGATATCCCCGTCAGCCCTCATATCAACGACGCCCGATGCCAGCTTGCCCGACCAGCAGGGCATCGAGGTGATCGAGATACGCGTCCAGATTGCTGGTTCCGTCCAGATCCTTGTCGGCCCATGCATCAAATTTTCCGGGATCAGTTCCGTTTGCCTTTTCCCAGCGGTCATCCATGCCATCACCGTCATTGTCCGGATACGGCGCCGCAGAAGCAATCGCCGGGATCGTGCCGGGGGCCTTTACGATTCGCCCGCGCCGCAGCTGCACATCTTCGGCGACTTGCCGGTCCAGACTGTCGCGCGGCCAGGCACCGGCCTTCTTCAACGCTGCTTCGTAACCGGCAGCCGCCTTCAGCGGCGTGACCGTCAAGCGGCAGGGCGGGGCCGCGCGGGCGTGCGATGCCGCTGACGGCGCCACATGAGTGAACCGGCCGATGAAGACATTGTCCGCCATATAGATGGAGGCGGCGCCTTTGCTGCCGATGGTCTGCCGGACTATTCCGACCGCGTCCTGCTTTGTATCCGGGCCGGCGACAAAGCTGTTGCCGACCAGCGAGACCGGCGTACCGCCCCAGGTTTCCCAGACCTCGGCGAATTCGGACTTGGCGTTGTAGAGCACGTTGTTGATCACCTCGATACAGGAGCCGGGCGGGAAATTGACGTCGGGATTGCGGTCGCCGCTGTGGGCGCAGATGTTGCCGATGAAGCTGAAGTGCTGGCGGTCTGCCGGATGGCTGGCCAGCAAGGCGCATTTATCGTGGCGCGGAATGCCCCAGGCGAAAATCGAATTGCTGACAGTGATATAGTCGTTGTCGTCATAGCCGTTGACCAATTCGTCTCGGGCCCAGCTGGCGCTGACATGATCGAATACGACGAACGAGCTTTTTTCGACTGTGATTGAATCTTCCGATCCCCGTTCCTCGCCGATCCGGTCGTTGCGGACACGAATGTGGCGCACAACAACGTCATGGGTATCCTTGACGACCAGCGGAGTTCGTCCGCCTACCGCACCGGAATGGGCGAGCGTAATGCCGCCGCCCGGCGCTGTCTGACCGGCAATCGTAATGTAGGGATTGGAAATAAAGGGCGGACGGCCGACAAAGCGGATCAGCCCGCCGACCCTGAACACGCAGATCCGCGGACCGATCGCTTCGATGCAGGCGCGCAAGGTGCCGGGGCCGGAGTCAGCCAGCGTCGATACCGCAATTACCCTCCCGCCGCGGCCGCCCTGACTTTTTGCACCAAAGCCTATGGCAGCGGCGAACGCGGGCTTGTCTCTCTGACGCGGGTCCGGATCGTCGATTGTGGCTGCGGCGGAATTTGCGGTCTCGCCTGCGCTCGTGTCCCGATTATCCGCGTTTCCTGCTGGCGAAATCGAACAGGCAAGCAACCACGGCAAGCTACTCAAGAGCATCAACCTCATCGATGAGCCGCGCGTCGGCAAAGGCGAATGAATCATACTGCCTTACTTTCGATTGAGATAGGCCGAACACTTCGTATTTCACGACGATCGCTTTGAACAGGGTTCCATCGTCGAGTTCAGAGGGGCGATTGGCTACCGGATCCTCATTCAGCATCGGTTGCATATCTTTGGTATAGGGCTGCAGGCTCAATATAGGTCCGCCAAAGCCAAACGACCCGGCTGCTGTCCCGACGGCCGTTTGCTCCCTCGATGCTGACACTATAAGGGGATGGTGTGCCCAGACCAACAGCGACACACCCAATGGCGGCTGCAAGGCCCGCGCGCTACGGCGCGAATTATTTTTCCTGGCCTGGATTTGCGCAGGTCCGGGATAGGCGACATTTGGTCGTCCGGCTGCTGACTGCCTTTGCGGCATTCACCCTATCCTGGCACATATTCCGCCTCGGCAGCATCAACCTGACTCTCTCTGACCTGGCTTTGATCGCTTCCCTCGGCCTTCTGCTCACGCGCGGCAATCTCAATGTGCTGCCGTTCGGTAAGCTGACCAATCTTTGGTTTATCGGACTCGTCCTGATGCTCGGAGCCTTGCTTGTGAGTTCGCTGGTGAACGGCGATCCAGAGCGATGGTTCGTCGTCGGCGGTCAGTATATATTTGGATACCTGCTTTTGCCCATGATTCTGGCAAGCAACGATAAAGTGTGGCTTCGCCGCTATCTGGTCTGCTTTGTTATCGGCGTGGCGGTTTCCCAGGCAATCGCCATTACCGCCAGCTTCTTTTTCACTTTTGAAGACACCAAGGACATCATGGGCTGGGATTTTTTGACCGGAGCGGGCCGCATCGGGGCCTTTTCTGGAAATGCCAACGCAAACGGCGGTATGGTCGCGTTTGCTTTGCCGATCCTGGTGAATGCCCTGCATCACCGCACAATATCAATCAAACTTGCCCTGCCTTGCGCTGCGATCTTGTTCTGGGGACTGTTGGCAAGTGCAAGTTTTACAGGATTTTCAGCTGCCATGCTGGCGCTGGTCATCGTATTTTTGGTCGCTAATCCGCTGAAAGCCCTAAAGTTCGGTTTGCCAGTCGTACTCCTGATGGGCGCATTCCTGGCAACCGATCCGCCGCTGCCGGCGGCATTCCAGAAACGCGTCGCGGGCGCGCTGGAGAGCGGCAACCTGGACGAGGCCGGGTCATACGTTGGGCGGGCAAATCTGAACGCAGAGGCATGGCGCGTCGCCGATGACACCATGCTGATCGGACTGGGAGTCGACGGCTTTCGGAAGGTCAGCTCACATGGGGCTCCCGTCCATAATTTCCCCTTGATAGTATTGACCGAAGGCGGATTCGCGGCGTTGGCTGGCTTGCTCTTGCTCATCGGTGCGCTCTGGTCGGCCGCTCTCCTTGCGGTCCGAGTCAACCGGTACGACGGGGCAATGGTGGTCGCCGTTCTCACGGTTTTTTGCGTCTTCACAATAGCCGTGCCCCACATGTTCTCTCGACTTTGGATTGGCCCTGTCATCCTGGCACTTTCGGTTTCCTTCGCACGAAATCCGCGTGAGCCTGTTGTGGCAGGCCGGGCGAAGTTCCGCACCAGAGGCTCCTCGATCCTGCGGGGCAAGGGCCGCCATCCCGCCTCGCACGCCGAAATCTAGAGGATTCCTGCACCATGCCGTTGAACAGCGACAAGCCTCTGGCCGCAAGCGGGGCCACTTCAGGGCAGAATAAGGCCGGCTTCATGGCGCAACTAAGAGGCGATTCCGACAATAGCATTATTATCCGGCAGCGTTTGGGGAGCATCGCCCACCTTCTGACCGGCAATGTGACAAACGCCGTCATCATGCTAATAGGCACCGTCGTTGCCGCCCGTACGCTTGGGGCAAGTGCGTATGGAGTTTTCGCCCTAGTGCTGACTGTTTGCCGCATCAGCGAGCGGCTGCTGCGTTTTGAATCTTGGCAACCGTTGATCCGGTTCGCTGCACAAGAGGAAATTTCCGGCGACCCGCAGAGCCGGTCGCAACTATTCCTCTACGGCTTGTTGCTGGATGTCTGTAGTGCTCTGCTCGCCGCGGTCCTTGCGGTAGCTGGCGGATATGCGCTCATGCCGCTGCTCAATCTCCAGCCCGAGCATTTGCCGCTGATCGCGGTTTATGCGGTTGCCGTTGCAGTCAACATCCGCGGCATGCCGACAGCGGCGCTTCGCCTGAGCGGCCAGTTCCGAACCCTGGCTTACGTGCAGATCTTTTCAAGCTTGCTGCGTTTGTCGCTTGCCAGCCTCGCATTCATTTTCAAGGCGGACCTGCTGACCTTTGTCATGATCTGGACGGCGGCCCAGATGATCGATTCCCTGCTGTTTCTGTGGCTCGGATTTCGCGCTCTGAAATCGCTCGGCATTCCGAGCCCGCTGCGCGCCGAACTGCACGGCATGACGGCCAAGTTTCCTTCGTTCATGAAATTTGCCTGGTCTACCAACATCTCCAGCAGCCTGCGGACGCTGACCCAGGAGGCAGATACGCTTCTGGTTGGCGCCATGGCAGGAACATCCGCTGCCGGATTCTACCATATTGCCAAACGCATGGCGAAAGTGGCGCAGCAGGTCGGCGACATGGTTCAGGCAGTACTTTACCCTGATATGGCGCGGCTCTGGGCCAGGTCAGAGATTGCCAGATTCCGACATCTTGTCGGACGAATTCAGCTAGCATTGGCGGCAGTGGGACTTGGCTTGCTCGGCGCCTGCTGGCTGGTCGGCAATTGGCTGATCAACATGTTTTTCGGGCAGGAATTTGCAGCAGCCTACCCGCTGCTGATCGCCCAGTTGATTGCAGTTGTTCTCATCATGCATGCAGCGCCGTCGCGCTCGGCGTTGTTGGCGATGAACCGTCCGGGCTTGATTCTGATGGTTGCCATTTTATCGACCGGACTGTTTTTTGCCGTCGCCTTCGTTGCGATGCCGATCTACGGCGCGATCGGGGCTAATTTCGCGCATATCGCCTTCGCCGCCTTCACTGCCCTCGCACTGGACTTTGCCTGGTGGAGGGGCAGCCGCGAGCAGATAGAATCGCGAACCGCTGCTACATGACAGGCAGCCGGTAAAGGCTCTGCATTAATCGGCACCGACGAATTGATTTGAACCGGGCATTGTTTTTGGAGGATTTCCGAAGACGCTGCATGCGGCGCATAAGCCATTGGTATTAGTCGGAATGGGCAGATTTGCGCCCCAATACCTTTTTGAGACAGCGCGCGCGCAAGTTATAGCTTTCTCGAGTGGCTCTGCGGAATTACACTGATCCGCTGACGAGCAGTTACCTGAGGATGTGCCCTTGAGCAGCCTGACTATCCATGAACGTGAAGATCCCGCAGGCGGCATGCCGTATCGCGATGCGTCCTATTATCCTGAACCGGTCTCAGCTTCGGATGGGTTCGGAATTTCCGATCTGACGCGAGTCATTCAGCGTAACCGGCTCCTGATCCTGATGATCATGATCCCGGTCACTCTGGCGACTCTGGCCTGGCAACTGGCCTCGCCGACGCTGTATCTGTCGACGGTATCCGCCAAGGTCGAATTGATCGACGACGTTGGTGTCAACCAGGCCGAAGTCCTGGCTCGAAACAGCCAGCGCGTAGCCAATGAAGTCAAACTGTACCGATCGCGCTCAAGCGGCGAACGCGTGGTCCGCGATCTCAGGCTTGATTCTGACCCCGTATTCCTCGCAAGCATCGGAGGGGTCAGCGGCAAAACCGAGGCTGAAAGAATCGGCCAAGCTACCTCTCGCGTACTTCCGATGATCGGCGTAGTGTCCGAAGTCGGTTCGGATCAGATTGAGGTTTCGGTAACTGCGCGTTCGCCCGAGCTGGCGGCCAGGATCGCCAACCAGGTCCCGGTTTCGGTCCGTTCACTCAAGAATGCGCAGGCAGTCGAACGGCGCGCCAAGCTGCTCGCATCGCTCGAGCAAGAGCAGACCAAACGCGAAAAGGATGCGATCGATGCGGCCCAGCGGGTGGCGGATTTCCGGCGCGACAATCGTTTGCTAATCGGGGCGGGTGGCACCGAGGACCTGTTGCAGGTCAATCGCATAGCGGCAGAGGCCGCATCGGCCGCCGGTCTGCGCGCCGGGTCGGCAGCCCAGAGTGCCGGGGTAGCCCGCGCGGCTGGCATCAGCAGTACCTCAGGGACGTCCTCGCCGGTCGTTCAGCACCTGCAGCGCCAGGAAGCGGATTTGTCGGCTGAACTTGCGCGGCTGTCGCAGACTTATGGCAGCCGCCATCCAGAGATCGTGCGAATTAGCGGCCAAATCGACGAAGTCAGGCGCAGTCTGTCGCGCGCCGATGCCGAAGCTAGCGCAGTGGCGGCAGCTGCCGCAAATGCCGAAGGCGCGCGGATGGCTCAACTCGCGCGCAGCGAAGCGGCTCGGGACGCCGCCCGGGCCAGTCAGCTGGGAGGAATTCTGGCAAGCACAACCCGCAAGGCATTCGAGAACACGAGCAATTCTGTAACGCTCGACCAGTTGGCGCGAACATCAGATCTCGCGGCCAAGGCGCTCAATGACCTTACGGACCGCATCTCGCAAGTGCGCGCGCAGATGCAGCAGGAGGGTGTCACATCAACAATTGTTTCGCCTGCCGTCGCAAATCATTCACCGGTTGCACCCCAACCTCTTAAACTGGCGATGTTTGCCTTTCTTGGTTCCGGCTTGTTCGGTTTGCTGCTCGCGTTCACGCGCGAAATTGTCGACGACAAGCTCCGAACAGCCGCGCAGATTCGCCGACTGTTTGGATTGCCAACTTTCGGAATGCTGCCACTGGTCCACAAGGAGTTCAGCAGGGATTTGCAGGAGAGCCCTGTCCTGCTTGAGCCGCACTCGCTATTCGCGGAAGTGGCCAGGGCGACCTACGCCGAAGTGCATGCGCTGGGTACAAGCGGCAAGACACAATCCGTCTTGGTGACCTCGCCGCTGCCGAATGACGGGAAATCGATCGTCGCTCTATCGCTTGCATCGGCCGCTGTTGCAGCTGGGAAGCGCGCGGTTGTGTTGGATCTGGACCTTCGCAAGGCTGGAATCCTTCAGCAGATACATAAGGACAAGCATTCCCCCGACCTGCTTGAAGTTCTCAGGGGAAATGTCGACCTGCAGCTGTTTGCGCCGCGCGGCCCAGCTGCGGCGCCGGTTGATCTTGTCGGGGAAGAATTCGATAAAACTGCGGGCCGCATTGCGCTTCTGAGCGTCTCCAAGCCGGTTGCGCATCCCAGTAATGTCATCAATTCGAGGAAGCTGGCAGCCCTTGTCGAGGACTTGAAAGTGCGATTCGACCTGGTGGTCATTAACGCTCCACCGACACTCACGGTCCGCGACGCGGTCACCATGTGTGATTTCTCGGACCATACCGTGATTGTGGCACGCTGGGGTCAAACTACTATCGACCAGATGCGGGCAACGCTTGAATTGCTCAATCCCGACAGGGTGGAAGGCATCATCTTCAGTCAGGTCGATTATCCCGAACATGCGCGCAGGGTTTATGGAGATTCGATCCAGTACTATTTCGATTCGTCCGACTACTACAGCGACGACGCACCGCGTCGCACCACTTTGGCCGACGAAGTGAAGCGGATGTTTACCTGGCGCCGCGCGCGTTAGGCGGGGTGCCGCCGCAGTTGCGGATTGCGGCAGTACCCGACATGGCGCGCCGCACGCCGAAAGAACTGCGGCTGCATTGCGACTGTCTCTGGACTGTGTCGCGCAGCTGGCGCGGGCAATCTTCAGGACCTGCTGCGAAGAAGGCAAGGCCAGTCCCTTTGACCGGAACGCTGGTGCGATTTCAGTGGCGCTGATCCTCGGCCGATGGCCGTGCCCCAATAAGCACAGCTTCAGGAGTGATTGGGCGTCAGTTGGAATCATCTGACAGCTGTGAAATCACAGCAATCAAAGGATAAAATTGACAGGTTCCGACTTAATCAAAACCGGAACAAGTCCCGGATTCAAGCAAAATGCCCAAATGGGAAAGGCGAAGACGCTCAATGCAACAGGCGAAAATGCTGGGCCATGTCAGTGTGCCAGAGCTGTTAGAGGCAGCGATGCACAAGCGCGCCACGAATTTTGGAGAGATGCTGACATGGTAGCCATCGTGAACCCAAAAACGCCGAAAACGGCGATGCAAATGGAGCGTGACCACCCATCACGTCTTCCGGTCCAACAGGTACGTCATTCTCACACCGGGATGGCGCGGCTGGAGTCACCCGGTCTTTGTACCAGATGACTCCGACAGCTGTCAGACCGCCACGCGCAATTGAGGAGGGTTTTGCACCCGCCCGACCGGCGGCCGTGTTGCTTGGTTCTGGTCGTGCACGATCGGATCCGTCTCCAGGCCCCGTGTGAACGCCCAGATTGCAGCCTGCGTGCGATTGGTCACCCTGAGCTTGCGCAGCACGGTCTTGACATGCGCCTTGACCGTCGACTCCGTGATCAGCAGCTGGCGCGCAATGATCTTGTTCGAATGCCCGGTGACCAGGCAGCGCAGAATTTGTAGTTCTCTGGCAGACAGGTTTAGATCGCCCATATCCCAATTGCCGGGAGGCAGCTTCCAGACGGTGGCATTCAGCGCAGAGACCATCTGCGATGGGAATACCTTTTCGCCCGCCGCGACCAAGCGGAGAGCGCTGGAGAGCGATTCACAACTGATCGACTTGATAAAATAACCATCAATGCCTTCGCCAAATGCCGCGGCAATACTTTCAATGCCAACTTCATCTGCCATAAATACTATCCGGGAATCATCAAAGCGCGCGCGCAAAGCTTTCGCTACGCTCACAGCTTCGTTACTTCCGTTGATATCACAAAGGACGATGTGGCAGCGATCACTATCCACCGTCCTACATTCCAATTCAGTATGTGAGGAAATTGAGTCAATGACTTCAAAGCCATCCTCGGAGAGGATACGCTTCAGGCCTTCCCTAACCACTTCGGTCGTGGCCACAATCGATACTGTGCATTTAATTCGCATACCAAATCCCGATCTTGCTAGCGTCACAACACGCCAGACTATAGCCTTGCAAGTTCACCGAACTTGTCTGTGTTATAGCCAAATCTGATTGCGAACCCCCAGTCCGTTCCGTTGCTCACCGAAAGTATAACTACCAAAGGGAGACGCGGACTGCTGTATGGTTTCAACCATACTCCTTATGCGCTGTAAAGCACCTTTTTCGTCAGGGAATCCCATTGAGAGACAATTGTGGTCACATCGAACCTGCCTGCTTCGACCCGTGCAGCCGCCCCCAGCCGAGCCCGCAACGCCTCATCTGACATGACCTGGCGCATGGCATCAGCCAGCAAACGGACATCTTCACTGGGCACGAGAATTCCGTCAACGCCATCAGTCACGATGTCTCTAGGTCCGAAATCACAATCAAATGCAATCGAGGGAAGTCCGGCGAGCATCGCTTCCACAAGGACATTCCCAAACCCCTCGAACCTGGATGAAAGCACGAATGCGTCTGCCGTTGTCAGCCAATGACCGTGGCCCTGGCTCATGCCTGGCAGCATGATTCGCTCTGTCATCCCAGTTTCACGGATTTGCTGCTCGAGTGAGGCTCGCTCGGATCCCTCGCCCCAGATCTCCAGGCGCCAGTCAGGAAAATCATCCGCCAGCATCGCAAAGGCGGCGATGAGCAGATCGAACCCTTTCTGGTGCGCCAGCCGGCCGGCTGCGACAACTACCAAGCCATCATGATTTTGTCGCACCAGGGCGGGTTTCTCAACCGGATTGGGTATCACGACAGCGCGTTCGGCAATGTCCTTTGCGTAGCGCGATTTGATTGTCTCGGTTTGGAAAACGATTGCCGCTGCAAACTGCGACAACTTCAACCATGTCCATGCCCAAAGTGGATTCGCTTCCTGTTTCCCGGGATTATTGCGCTCGGAAATGATCACCGGTATCCCGCTGCCAAGCGCCGCGACCAGGGTCAGAACGTTGACCTTGGTCAGGAAGGAGATGACCAGATCGGGGCGCTTTGCTCGGATGAGCTTGCGAAGCGCCAGAAGCCTCCTGACGTTGGCAGTGACACCGCGCAGCAAGGATCCGCCGCCCGCGGCGATATCAAGCCGGATCAGTTCGACATCCTTGTGGAATTCATACGCAAGCGGATCCTTCGGCGAGTCAAAGGCCACTACCGATATCTGCTGGCCCTGTTCGGCCCATTTGCTTGTCAAAAGCGCCGCAACGCGCTCTGCCCCGCCCATTCCCAGCCCGGCGAGGATAAACAACACCTTCATTTGTCGATCCTTCCTGGATCTTGTCCGATCTGGCCCAGCGCAACTGAAAGCTCGGAAAACGTCACTATCTGCCGGCCCGCTGAATAGCCGGTACTAGGCGAATCGAACTGATGAACCCTCTCTGGCCGCAAGATCTGGATGGTGTGCCAGCCAAGCGCGTTCGGCGTAACGAAGTCCTTCCGGGGATTGTCTGCCACATAGGCGTAATCCTGCGGAGACAATCCAAAATGCTCGTGAACCGCGAGGTAAGCACGCTCATGCGGCTTCCAGCACTCGCGCCCCCAGATGTCCGTCACAAAGATCGGATCGAAACCAAGCGAGGGCAGTCCGAGTGCGGCGATTTTCCGCTCTTGCGCCTCACGGTAGCCATCGGTGATGATTGCCAGTCCAAGACCGGAAGGCGCCTCAGCCAGCCAGGCAAGAACGTCAGGCTCCAGAGCGATGTCGGGAAGGTGATTGCGATAGGCCGAGACCATCGCCGTGACGACCTCAGGTTCGGGCTCCAGATCATATGATCGCAGGACCGCATCGAAGATCCGGCTGCGGTCGCCCCGAAGAAATTGGGCCCATGCAACGTCGAACAGACCTTCGATCCCCAGGTTTGCCTTCGCCCACTCGGCCACTGATCGAAAGCCGCTAATCGCGTAGTTCCGCTCGAGATAAAGCGTATCGTCTAGATCGAAGACCACCACACTTGAGATTTTGCCTGAACGGCTCATGGCTCAACAAATGCAGCAGCGTCATAGCGCAGCATGACAACCCCATCTCGCCACGCGTCATTTGCGGAAACAGGCAATCCTGCTGCTTCTTCGAGAAGCCAGCGGGCAAATTGCGCGCCGGCTTGGTGGGCAAGCGGATAACCGCCACCAAATCGCGCGTTGATCTCGAAAATCGACGGACCGCTTTCGCCAACGATTGCCTGAAAGCAGATTACGCCGCGCACGCCTGTGAAGTGTTCAGCGATCCGCCAGCCAAGCGCGCACAGGTCGGCGCGCCGTTCGGTAAGGCCCTTTTCGACTTCCCCTGCCCTCACCTGCATCCGGCGATGCGGAATGACACAGCGGGCCCGGCCAGTTTCGTCGAAGAACATATTGATCGTATATTCGGCGCCGACCAGTAGTTGCTGGACAATCAGTGGCTCGGCTTCCGCCCGGGGCAATGCATCGACCGTAGCCGCTACCGAAATGGATCGTCCCGCGCTGCCATGACGAGGCTTGACCATGGCGGGCCACTGCCAGGCTGCGGGGGAAGCGCGCACTTCATCCATGGTCGCGGTTCGCGGAGTCGGCAGGCCCGCCTTTTCCAGCGCAACGGCTGTCGCCAGCTTGTCCCGCGCGATCGAAACGAAGTCCGGCGAGCTGACCGCAATCCGGGCTCCGACAGCGGCAAACGCCTCTGACGCCTGACTTAGCGCCAGAAGTTCCGTATCAATCGTCGGTAGCACAAGATTGACATGGTGTTCCCGGCACAGGCGCAGCGTCGCCGGCACAAACTCCGCGCTATCGGCTCTGGGTACAGCGAAGCAACGATCGGCGCGTTGGCAGGCTGCGCTCAATTCGGGACTCACATCGGTTGCCAGAACAGTCAGACCGATCCCGAGCTGCCTCGCCGAATCGCGAAATGCTTCAAGCAACTCCACCCGTCTGCCCGCCGAACTGACTAGAATCGTGAGCGAAGGCTGTTCCTTCGGCATTCCCGGTTTAGTCATCGCGCGTCGATCTCACGCACCAGCACGAACCCCTCTGCGGCCCGCACGTTGACGCATGACCCGCGCAAGGCGGCCAGGGCCCGCAAGGATTCCACGGAACGCTCATTCGGGAAACTCCGGCATTGCGAGGCGAAGCACTCGAATGCTGCAACCTTGGTGTCGAGATGCCCCTCGATTTCGACAAACAAATTGGGAGTGAATGCCGGCGTCAGATAGGGGGCCGACCAGTTCGTTTCTGAAAGCGTCTCATAGGCCAATATCCGGCTCGGCCGGAAACCGCCGGCAGGCCGCGATGCCACCATCGCGCCATGGAAGATCAGCTGATGATCGATATGAATGTCGCCGACAAAGGGAATGAACAGCGTATCGGGTGCCACTTTCGCGATCAGATCGTGCAGCGCCTTGTTTAACTCAGCTTGTGGAGTCTGGTCCAGACGGGCTGCGGGGAAATCAAGATAGTGACTAGCTCGGACTCCAAGCATCCGATGCGCGGCGGCGGCCTCGGCCCGAACCTCATCGACCTGGGCCTGCGAAAAGGCCGGCGCCATTCCCCGGGTTACGATGGCGACATCCACGGCCTTGCCGCTGCTGGCAAGCCGCGCGATCGTTCCGCCACACCCCAAGACTTCGTCGTCCGGGTGGGGCGCAATGACCAGCGCGGTGCCAATCCGGTCAAGCATGCTCATGAACGGCGCCCCAATACGGCATGCATCAAGGGGAGCTTCGCATTTTCGGCGAGCTCGAAATCGTGCACCCGCAGAAGACTGCCGTCGCCGCAAGCAACGGAGAACCCGGTATCCTCCCGGGCAACGATCTGGCCGGGAATTGCATGATGTTCGCGGCCCGTTGCTGGTTCTGCGCTCCAGATAGTCACTCGCTCGCCCTTGTGTTCGGTGAATGCGCCCGGGTAGGGTCGGCCGACGGCTCGCACAAGCCTGTCGATTTCATCCACTGGCCTGCTCCAGTCGATCCGGCCGTCCTCGGGCGTGCGTTTCGTGGCAAAGGTGGCACAAGCCCGATCCTGCTGCGTCCTCAAAGGCTCGCCGTTCGCCAGCTGATGCAGCGCCACACCAAGAATGCGCTGAAGAGCATCCATATGTTTCGCATAGAGGCTGGCAGCCGTCTCGCGCGGGGCGACGTGGAAGTAGTGCTGCGCCAGGATATCGCCGCTGTCCACACCGTCGTCGATCCAGAATAGTGTGGATGCCGTGATCTTCTCGTCGAGCAGGATTGTCCAGGGCAGGGCTGCCCTCCCCCGCAGCCGCGGCAGGGCAGCGGGATGATAGCCGATGACGCGATCCGCCACGGCCGCGCGAAATTCCGGTCCGCAGATCTGGGACCAGCCAATCACGAAGGTAAAATCGGGCGCCAGCGCTGCCGCTTGCTCGCACGCATCTTCGGAATTGCTCGCTTTGGCGAGGAGGAGTTTCGCACCGAGCGCCCTGGCATCCGGTGCCAGATCGACATAATCGGAGTGCCGGCCAGCCAAATCCGGCGGCAGCGTCATAATTCCGGCAAGAGTCCACCCCGGGCAGTTCGCAATGGCGTGTGCGGCGACGCGCGTACCTTCAACCGCGCCGACTATCAAAGCTCGCATGAGCCCTCCCAACCTCGTGACTGTTCACGCGATCATCTCGCACAAGCACTGCCAACGTCCTGACAAAAATCGACAAATCAAGGCCCATGCCGCGATTTCTGATGTACCAGATATCGAGATCAAGCTTTTCGTGCGGTTCCAGCAACGGCCCGCCATGGACTTGGGCCCATCCGGTCAATCCAGGCCGGACCGAGCAGCGCTCTTCTCCGGCCAAGCCATATGCAGCGATCGTTTCCGGCAAAAGCGGGCGCGGTCCAAAAAGGCTCATGTCGCCGACAAGAACGTTCCACAGTTCCGGCAACTCGTCGAGCCGCGAGCGCCGCAGGAAGCGCCCGAATGCTGTTGTGCGCGCGGCGTCCGGCAAGGGATCGCCTTGTTCGTCCCGCGTGTCCCGCATCGACCTGAACTTGGCAATGCTGAATGCCCGACCGCCAAGCCCTGCTCGGCGCTGGCGAAACAGAACCGGAATGCCGATGTCGAACCAGACGCCCAGGCTCAGGAAAGCCATCAAGGGCGCGGTTACAATCAGTCCCAGCAATGCCGTAATGATGTCAACGCCGCGGCGCATCTTCGTGGCAGCGTGGCTCGTGCCGGATCGCATCGTTCGGATAGGTTCACGGTGGTCCTTCAACAATCCCATAGTGCCAAGCAGCAGTGCGTTGACCTTGCGCACATCGAACTTCGCTTCGGCGATCCTGCGCGACGCATTGCCCAGCCGGACCGCCATCCCTTCCTCGGAGGCAAGTCGCAGCATCGCCCGGGCAAGTGCTCCCGAATCCCGCGGCGGTATCAATATACCGTTTTCATCGTCACCGGTGAAAACCGTCTCCCGGCAACCTGGCATGTCCGTCGTCACGATGGCGCGCCCTGTCGCCATTGCCTCAAGGATAGTGCGCGGCAAGCCCTCCCTGTAGTAAGTCGGCAATACAAAGACCGTGGACCGGGCAAGGAACGGACGGACATCCCGGGTTTCTCCAAGATATTCGATCACGCCCTCGTCCTGCAATACTTTCAGCTCATCCGGTGAAATGCTGTTGGGATTAGCATCGAAGGGCCCAAGAAGCTGAAACCGGGCCTCGGGACAGACAGCCCGCGTCTCTCTGGCGGCGGCAACAAATTCCGCCAGGCCTTTGTCCCACATCAGCCTTGCGACCATGAGGAAGGTCGGCGGACCGGCGGGGAGTGGCGCTTGTTCGAAACTGTCCGTGCAGATGCCAGAACCTGGAACCTGCACCAGTATATGACCGGGGCCGACAATCCCGAACTTGCGCATCTCGCCGGCGTCGTCGCGGTTGAACACGAACACGGCGTCGGCCTTTGCCACAGCCACCCGGTACAGCCGGCTGACAACCTGCCTGAGCAGTCTTGGCCGGAATCCTGCCCCATTGGAGAAAGCATGCCCCAGACCGCTGCACATCGCAAAGAAGCGAGTTCGTCCGGCGAGCCGGGCGGCGATGCCGCCATAGATGATCGGCTTCTGCGTATAAGCCAGTACGACATCGGGGCGCTCGCGCCTCATCAGGCGGAACAGGTCCCACAGCGTGCGAAGGTCTTGAAGCGGGTTCATCCCGGTTCGTGCCATTCTGACGGTGCTGAAACCAATGCCCATACCCGACAGCGTGCGCGTAATCGCATCGTCGGCATCGGGCGCGCATGCAGTCACTTCATGGCCCGCCTCAACCATCGAAGCGAGCAGCGCACCCCGGAAGTTGACGAGTGAATACGCCAGACTGGAGAGGACAACGACTTTCATCAGCTCAATCTTTGGGCCAGCGTCTCAGGTTTGGCAACTTGTCCAGCCTGACAACCGGAATCGTCAAACAAATGACCATGCAACCGGGGAAGTTGCCCGACAGCCAGATAAGCAACCCGCCACCCTGAGGCGCAGAGCATAGCCGATCTGCGCTTGGCCGACCTATTCGATGTTCGTGTCCAACTGGGCATGACGCGCTCATACACTACGGACAAGCGACACCTGCCAGAAAACTATGGCCTCGATACCTTTGGAGTGCGGACATGGTTACGATCACTCCAATGCCATTGCCTCATCCGAAAGGGCTAATGGGCAACCAATAGGGGCATCATACTCCGTCTCTGTGCAACCCCGTGCACTATTAGGCCATCATGCAATTGTAAATGTCTGGAAGAGGTTAACCAGCCCTCAGGCGAAACTACTTCGCTGGCGTCGGGACCGGTGGAGTCATTTCAACAGGTGGTAATGTGGAAACCCCAAAAAAACGGACTAGCCAATTGAGAAAGTTTCGGAAGTTTGCCGTGCTATTTCTCGATGTTTGCGCGGCCTCGATTGCTCTGCCACTGGCCCTCTGGCTTCGGGTAGGCTTCGGCCCCTCACAATCAATGATCGACGGCGTAATAGTGGCAATACCGATCGTTGCTGCAGTTACGATTTGCGCGCATTTGATGCTGGGCCTTCAGCCGCGTTTGTGGCGCTATTCATCGATCTCCGATTTCATTCTGACTGCGACGATGGCTGCGATTGTGGCGTTGGTTTCCGCATTGGTCGTGTATGCCTCGGGTCTTGGGCAGTGGATGCCCCGCTCGCTGCCTGTGATCCACTCGCTGGTAATGACCATCGCCTTCATATCGCTTCGTGTCGCACGTCGGTTGGCCTCCGAATTCTATCGCGGAAAGCTTTTTCCGCTGGCACGCAACGCCTATGCGGCAGAACTCCCGGAGTTTGCCCTATACGTCGGTCAGTGCGACCGTATCGAACTGCTTCTGCGCGGCAATGAGCAAAGCCCGCAAACTTCGTTTCGGCCAATCGGTGTCCTTACCGAAACTGATCGGATGGCGAACTCAAAGATTCGCGGGGTCCCAGTACTCGGGATCCTCGATGACCTTGAAAAGATTGTCGAAGTCGCCGCGAGTCAAGGCAAACGGCCGAGCCGGCTGGTCTTTGCCGAGCAACCTGAAACGCTGCGTGAGGCACCTTACCTGCAGCTTGTGATCAGGGCAGAAGGGCTGGGGCTGAAACTATCCTGCCTTCCCGCGCTTCAGGACGGTTTGGTCAAATACTCCGCCAGCAACGACCTGCAGTCGATAAATCTTTCGGATCTCCTCGATCGGCGTCAGACGGTTCTTGATAACGAGATTGTCAGGCAGACCCTGGTCGGACGGCGGGTTCTGGTTACCGGTGCTGCTGGCACGATCGGGCGGGAACTGGTCCGCCAGATTGCCGCGTTCGAGCCCGCTGAACTGATCCTTTTGGACGCTTCCGAGTTCGGTCTCTATGACGTCGACCTTGAGATCAAAGAGAAGTATTCGGCGCTTCCACGCGCAGCCGTCCTTTGCTCGATCAGGCAGCGCAACCAGCTGATGCGCGTGTTTGAACGTTATCGGCCTGAAGTCGTCTATCATGCCGCAGCCCTGAAACATGTTCCTCTGGTTGAAGGGCACGCTTGTGCCGGCGTCCAAACGAACGTGCTGGGAACCAGAAATGTCGCCGATGCCGCAAGCCGCTTTGGCGCGAAAATCCTTGTTCAGGTTTCAACCGACAAAGCGGTGAACCCGATCGGTCTGATGGGTGCAACCAAGCGACTGGGCGAGCTCTATTGTCAGGCGCATGATATCGCCGGCTCCAGACGTTCGAACAGCGCACGCTTCCTGACGGTGCGCTTTGGCAATGTTCTGGGATCAAGTGGGTCGCTTATCCCGCTGTTCCAGAGGCAGCTTGAGGCAGGCATGCCGTTGACCGTTACCCATCCGGACATTGAGCGGTATTTCATGACTGTGCACGAAGCAGTCCAGCTTGTGCTTCAGGCATCGGCGCGAACCCTCAAAGTCGAACGAGGCCGCATCTTCGTGCTCGACATGGGAGAGCCGGTCAAGATTCTGGACATTGCCAAGCGCATGATCAGGCTGGCCGGAAAAGTGCCCGATGAAGAGGTGAAAATCGAATTTGTCGGACTTCGGCCGGGCGAGAAGCTCTATGAAGAATTGTTCAACGAGCACGAACGCCGGCTGCCTTCTGTCTTGCCGGGAATTTTCGAGGCCGACCCTGCTCCGCTTTCGCTGAATTTGCTGAACGGAGTTTTCGACCAGTTGAAATCACTGAGCGAAGAAGGGCTCGACGCCGCCGTCCGGGCGCTGGTCTTCGACCTTCTCGCCGAGTCCCAGAAAATGCCCGAGCCTGAGGACATGCTCATCCTGCCTGCACCGGTTTGGGATCCGGCGAATGAGAATACAGGTCAGCCGAGGTACGCGCTTTGACAGGTGCCATGATGTCGGTCGACGTAGAGCTTGCCAGGACTGCAAAAGTGGCACCACCGCGGAAATCCGCGTGGCCAAGATACGAAGCCGACGAAATCCAGGCTGTGGCCGAAGTGCTCGGGTCGGGTCAGGTCAATTCGCTGCATCACGGCAAGATGTGCCGCCGCTTCGAATCCGAAATGGCAGAGCTCTGCGAAATGCCGCACGCCATCGCGGTCACCAATGGAACTGCGGCGCTTGAGCTTGCGCTCAACGCGCTCGGCGTTGGAGTTGGTGACGAGGTCATCGTGCCAGCGCGCAGCTTCATGGCTTCGGCGAGCTGTGTTGTCACGTGCGGCGCTTCGCCGATCTTTGCTGATGTTGACCGGGACAGCCAGAACATCACCGCGGAAACGATTGAAGCGGTCCTGTCGCCGCGCACCAGGGCTGTAATCGTTGTGCATCTTGCAGGCTGGCCGTGCAACATGGAGCCGATCGTCGCGCTGGCGCAGAAGCATGGCTTGTTGATTATCGAGGACTGCGCTCAAGCCCCCGGCGCATTCCACAACGGGCGCCCGACCGGCTCGTTCGGTGACGCTGCAGGCTTCTCTTTCTGTACTGACAAGATCATTTCGACCGGCGGTGAGGGTGGAATGCTGCTGCTCCGGGATCGGTCTGCATGGAAGCGCGCATGGGCTTTGAAAGACCACGGCAAGGATCCCGACAACTACGCGGCGATCGTACCGGGTCCGGATTTCCTGTGGCTGCATGATTCGGTCGGCAGCAATTACCGGATGACCGAGATGCAGGCGGCGATCGGTGCGGCGCAGCTGAGCAAGCTGCCCCGCTGGTTGGCGGCAAGACGCGCGAATGCGGCCGCGCTGGAAAGTGAGCTCACGGGCCTGAAGGCTTTGCGGTTGGCTATACCAGCCCAGCACACCGATCATGCGCGCTACAAATATTGTGCTTTCGTGCGGCCCGAACATCTCAAAGCGGGCTGGGATCGTCGGCGGATTATTCAGGAAGCCGTCAGCCAGGGACTGTCCTGTACCGCCGGGTCCTGTCCGGAGATTTATCGCGAAGCGGCCTTCACGGATTACTCGCTGCGGCCCCCCTCGCGCCTGCCAGTTGCGCAGGAACTGGGCGAAACCAGCATCATGCTGCCGGTTGACCACACCCTCTCGCAAGAGGATATGAGTGTGGTTGGCAAGCGCCTGCGAAAGATAATCGAACTGGCTACTGCATGAGTGATGACCGAGCCGGAACTTTGCCGGAATTTGTTATTATAGGTGCCGCAAAAGCTGCCACGACCTGGCTGCGCAACCAGCTATCCGCGCGGCCGGACGTGTTCCTGCCGAAGGAAGAGCCGCATTTCTTCAGCCGCGAATACGTGCGCGGAGCAGACTGGTACCAGTCTTTGTTCAAGGAGGCGGCTGGCAATCAGATTATCGGAGAAAAGTCCGCTGATTATCTGGCGGAGCCGGCAGTTCCGGAACGCATGTCCCGATTGCTGCCGTCAGCCAGGCTTGTTGTCCAGCTTCGCAATCCGATCGAGCGCGCTTATTCCGATTACTGCATGCTCTACCGGCGCGGCAGTGTTGGCGCGGACATTGCGAGCTATCTTGGTCAACAGCCCAGCACCGAGCCGCGATTTCTTGAGGACAGCCTCTATTTCAAACATCTTTCCCGATTTCACGATTGGTATCCAGCTTCGCAGCTGAAGGTTTTCCTTTACGATGACATCCGCACCCGCCCCGAACAGATTATCTCGGAAGTCGGGACATATCTTGACCTTCCAAAGCTGCCTGTGCCCCTGCCCCCAGTGCCGAACGCCAACGTGAAGAACGCAGCCTTGCTGCCGCTCCCGCTGCGTCTGGCGCTGGCCCCTGCCAAAAAATGGGTGGCACCGCTCAGGTCGCAGGCCTGGTTCAAGGCGATCCACGGCAAATTGGCGCGAGAAATCGCCTACCCGCCGTTAACGGCGGACATAAGGGCTTCGATGCGGGATCGTTTCACAAGCGATGTGGAGCAGCTTGGTGCGCTACTCGGGCGCGACCTGACCAGTTGGCTGTCGGAAGGCAGTACATCGAACTCTGGGTCCGCCCGTGCCGCGTAACCACCAGACCCATGACGGCATTTTTGCTCATACGCCCCGTGGCTCGGCAGTCCGAGAAATTTTTTTGCTAACGCGCTGTTCGCAAGGCGGCTATATAGTCGTGAAACCAGTATAAAATTGCATAAGAACCAGCATTTGGAACTTTGGTTTTAGGGGAATTTAGATGGCAATCCGGTCGATATTTGCGGCGCTGCTGCTGATGTTTGTATGCGCTTGCGGGGCATCGATTTCCTCCGCTCCGGCGTTACCAAGCACTATTGCTGGCGCCTATCAGCTTGGGTCCGGCGATGAAGTTCGAATTTCGGTCTATGGGTTCGATGTCATGGCCAACACCTCTTACGTTGTCAGCGACGAGGGGGCCGTTTCACTCCCAATTCTCGGCTCGGTTTCGGTCTCCGGCAAGTCGACCACCCAAGCTGAAAAGCAGATTGCCGACGCACTTGTGGCTCGCCAGCTGGCGGTGGACCCGAATGTCAGCGTCCAGATCGTCAAATATCGCCCCTTCTTTATTCTCGGCGAGGTGAAGAGTCCTGGTTCCTATCAATACGTTCCGGGCATGTCGGTCCTGACGGCCATCTCCATCGCCGGCGGTCATACTTTCCGGGCCAATCGCAAGAGCTACGGCATTTCACGCACCGCCAGCGGCTCGATCGTAAAGGGCAAAGCGATGGAGTCCACTCCAGTCCTCCCGGGTGACACGGTGATTGTTTATGAGGCATGGTTCTGAAAATTCGGGGGGATAGAAGCAGCGTGACACGCAATGCAAGCCATGTGGCCACAGCCTGCGCAATCCTGGCCTTGCTCGGCAACGCGGAGGCAGCGGTTGCGCAAGCAACCGGTCAGGATGTTTCCCCGCTTGAGTTGCCCAATCCCGATTATGAATACGACGGATTGCGGCTGGGCGGAGTGACCGTGTTGGCGAAGGTCGATGCCAGCGCTCAATATGACAGCAATGTTTATGCAACCTCGCAAATTGCCATTGATGACTATCGGTTTCTGATTGAACCATCGATCAGAATAAGGCGTCAAACCGGAACGATCTCAGCCACTGCCGAAGCCTATGGCGTAATTCGCCGTCATGCGGAGCAAACGCGCGAGGATTCGGAAGATTACGGTGCCTCAATCGAGTTTAGACAGGCATGGAACGAACGACAGAACTTTTCGTTGAGCGGCGGATACATCCACGCAACCGAGAGCCGGGCCGACCCGGAAACGCGTTTGGGGCCGACTGACCTGCCGCGACAGATCAATGCGCTGAGGGCCGAAGTCATCTACCGCCAACCGATCGGTCGGTTCGGGCTTCAGGCCAGAAGCGGAATTGACATCAACAACTTCCTCGACCCTGCGGATGACGATCGCGACGTGCGCACGATGCGGGCTTTGCTGCAGCTATCCTATCGTACTTCGCCTGGGTTTGATGTCTTTGTCGATGGTTATTTCAATCGCCGTGACTTCAGGCTGGCCCAGGATTTCAGCGGCGTAAACCGCGACACGAATACGCTGGGCGCCGAAATTGGCATCCACAAGGAAATCGGCCAGCGGCTGCGCGGACGTATCGCGATCGGTTTTTTTCGCGCCCTGCCCGACAGCCCTGCACTAACGCCAAACACCCAACTCGGCGGATCCGCCGAAGTCACCTGGACCCCGCGCACCCGGACCGCCCTTTCACTGCGGTTCACACGCGGTGACCAGGGGACAGTCCGATCGGGAGCGAACGGGCTCACTGACACCAACGTCCGGATCAGAATCGATCAGGAAATCCGCCATAATCTGACTGCGAGCCTGTCTACGAGCTATAACATCCGCGATTACCGCGGGATTGTTCCGCGTCGGCTGAACACGGCCCGGGCCAATGGCGAGGTCGAATATCGGGTAGGTCGGCACGTCGCACTGTGGGCCGGAATTACCTACGCCGAACGCGATGCCGAAGACATTTTCGACCGGTTCGCCCAAAAAACCGCGACAGCCGGGTTGCGCTGGAAAATCTGAGAGCCGATCCAGATTTAGGAATTTGTCTTGAATTGGCACACTTCGCCTTGAATTCCCCTTCGGCATGCCAGGGCCTGCCGGAAATATGCAGCGCAACGAGGGGTTTGGACGCACGATTCAAGCCGGATTCGCCGGCTATCTAGTATGTTGTTTACGCCCCTCGTGGTCGCTCCTGCTTCTTTAACTCCATAGGGATTATACCGAAGGGTTAATATCTTGAGTCTCGATCCCTGCTAATATCTCGTTGCTAAGGTGGGCCAACTGGTCAGGCGGTTGAATCGTTCGCGCCGACCCCGCCCGCCTGCGAGGAGTTGGCGATGCCAAACTATTTCAATGCGCTGGGAAGCCAGACCGTTTCGGGAACGACGGGGGTCGACGCCTTCTATCTGTTCAACAGAAGCACGACTCCGGGCGACCTGCGGGTCGATGTGTTCTTCACGTCCTTCTCGTGGACCACGTCCCTCCACCTCGCCAACGGCGCCTCCTATGTATTGACCCGGGCCAATGTGAACGGATCGGCCGACCTCATTCTCGGCGACAGGTTCGACGCCATCTATGGATCGAGCGGCAACGATTTCGTCGCCTACAACAATGGCACGTTCAACGATGGGCTGGGCGGCTTCCAGGGTATCCAGCTGATGTATCTCGGCGCGGGAGACGACATCGTCGATTTGTCGGCCCATGGCCCGGGCGGGCTCGCCTATGGCAAGGACATGAAGATCTACGCCGGCGACGGCAACGACTGGATCATCGGCGGTGCCGGCGGTGACCTGTTCTATGGCGAGGCCGGAGACGATGTGATCATCGGCTTTGCCGGCAACGACAATATCCAGGGCGGCCTCGGCAACGACACGATCTACGGTGACGATCTGGGCTTTGACGGGGTTCGCAGCTACGACACGCTGTTTGGCAACGAAGGCAACGATACCCTCTATGGTGGCGGCCGCGACGACTATATGGATGGCGGCACAGGCGATGACATTCTCTACGGCGGCTGGGGCAAAGATACGATGCTCGGCGGAGCGGGCAATGATATCCTCTATGGCGGCGATGACGCGACCGACGCCGCCGACAACATGCAGGGCGGCGCTGGCAACGACCAGCTCTACGGAATATTCGGTAACGATACCATGTCGGGCGGGGATGATAACGACCTGCTCGATGGCGGCGAGGGCCTCGACATCGTGAATGGCGATGCCGGCAACGATATGATCATCGCCGGCGCTGGAAACGACACGATCAATGGCGGCACCGGAATCGATACCGTGACCTTCAGCGGCAACCGCGCCGATTATCTGTTGCTGATCAATGCCAACGGCAGTGTCACGGTCACCGACCAACGCGGCGGCTCGCCCGACGGTGCCGACACGATCAGCAACGTTGAATTCTTCCAGTTCGCCGACCAGCTTTTGAGTGCAACGCAACTCAACAATCCGCCTGCGATTGTTTCTAATGGCGGCGGGCCTAGCGCTGCGCTCAGTCTCGCCGAGAACGCGCTTGGGCCGATTACCACGGTTCAGGCAACGGATCCGGACATCGGTCAGTCGCTGACCTACCGCATACTCGGCGGTGCAGATGCCGCGCGTTTCGCGCTCAACGGCGTCACCGGTGTGCTTACGCTTGTTGCCACGCTCGATTTCGAGAACCCGACCGATGCCGGCAACGACAACGTTTACGAGGTTCTGGTCGGCGCTGACGATGGTGCAGGCGGCATCGACCAGCAACTGCTGCTCGTCTCCATCACCGATGTGGCTGATGGCAGTGGCCCGGTTTTTGTCGACGGCCCATCGGCCACAGCCACCGCTGACGAGAACGGTACGGCGGCAGCCACGGTGGTCGCCACCGATCTCGATAATGACCCGATCAGCTATTCGATCGTTGGCGGCATCGATGGCGGGCTTTTTTCGATCGATTCGGTGACTGGTGTGCTGACCTTCAACACTGCGCCGGATTACGAGGCACCGTCCGACGCCGATCAGGACAATGTCTATCAGGTCATGATTGCTGCGAGCGACGGGACCAACTCCTCCTTCCAGACGCTCGCTGTTTCGGTTGCCAACCTCAACGACAACGCTCCGCTCGTAACCTCCTACGCCGGGGCTGGCCTGGTGATGATCTCGCTTGACGAGAACGGCGCGGCCGCAGCAACGATCACCGGTAGCGATGCTGACGGAAGCACGCTCACCTA
>JANOFJ010000153.1:0-29715 GCA_031413595.1 Novosphingobium sp. | reverse complement strand
CCCGGCCAATCCGACGATGGATATTGTCGATCTCGCCTTCGTTTGCGGGCTGGCCCGGTCACGCGGGATCACCAGCGTGGTCGACAACGCGTTCTGCACCGCCGCGCTGCAACGCCCGCTGGAATTCGGCGCCGATGTGGTCGCCTATTCGGCAACCAAGCTGATGGACGGGCAGGGCCGCGTGCTGGCCGGCGCAGTCTGCGGCAGCGCGGAGTTTATCAACGACAAGCTGCTGCCGTTTCAGCGCAACACCGGGCCAAACTGTTCACCGTTCAACGCATGGGTGGTGCTGAAGGGTCTCGAAACGCTCGACCTGCGTGTGAAGAAGCAGAGCGAAAATGCTCTGAAAGTTGGACAATTTCTCGAAGGCCGGGTGCCGCGGATGCTTCATCCCGGGCTTCCCAGCCACCCGCAGCACAATCTTGCTGCCAAGCAGATGGACGCTTGCGGTTCGATCTTTGCGTTTGAAATGGCTGACCGGGCAGGGGCCCATGCGCTGCTCGACGGGCTGGAGCTGATCGATATTTCGAACAACATCGGCGATTCCCGCTCGCTGATGTGCCACCCAGCCTCGACCACGCATTACTCCGTCAGCGCCGAAGCCCGCGCCGAAATGGGCGTGAGCGAGGGGCTACTGCGGCTCAACGTGGGCCTTGAGGATCCCGATGATCTGATCGAGGATCTTGATCGAGCACTGTTGAAAATGGGCTTGTAAGCCGCGCCGGTTTAGCGGATGTTTTGGCCGGGTCGCTCCAAAGTATCGCCATGAGCGGTGCAGCAAGGAGTGTTAGCAATGGCAGATGAAGCAACGGACCGGCGCGAAGCCGAACGCCGCGAAAAGGAACGGCGCCAAAAGGACCGGGGCGGGGAAGACCAGCGCAAGGAAGAGCGTCGCAAGAACGACAAGAGCTAACCCGCCTTCCGGGTCAGCTCTCCCAACCGTTTCAGCGCGGGGGTTACCACCGGGATGGTCAGCATCGTGCTGCCCACCGCGGCCAGCAGCAGCGCCGTGAAAGTGCCCGAAGTGATCACGCCCTTGTCGAACAGGATGTTGACGAAAATGATCATGATCAGCGCCTTGGTTTGCAGCAGCCAGCCGATTACCCAGGCTTCACTCTTGCCCCAGCCGAGTATCTTGCCAGCCAGACCGACGCCCGCGAGCTTGCCGATGATCGAGGCCACCAGCAGCAGCGCTGCAGCGCCAAACACCGCGTAGCCGCCCACTTCCCAGCTGGTGCGAAGGCCGGTGGAGAGAAAGAACACCGGCATGAACGCCAGCAGCACTATTGCGCGAAAACGGTCCATCCGCTCGATCTCGAACCATTCGGCATCGAGGACCGCGCCGGCCAGGAACGCGCCGACCATGTAATGCAGCCCCGCCCAGTCAGCCGCAAAACCCGCTGCGGCCAGCCAGATCAACCCGACATACCAGCGGTCCATCACCGTCAGCCGCTGGATCAGCGCGCGGATTGCGAATGCGGCGGGAACGAACAGCACGATGAACCCGGCTTGCCGGCCGACTCGTTCCCAATCGAGGAGGATCAGCGCCAGCACCGCCCAGATCGCCAGATCATCAAGGCTGGCATAACGCAGGATGCGCTGGCCCATCGGTTGCCGCAGCAGTTCGAGCTTCTCAAGAAACAGTACCAGGATCGGCAGCGCGGTAACCGCGCAGGCCATGCCCACTCCCAGCACGAACTGCCAGTCCGCCCCCGCAGTTCCGATCCAGCCCGCGCCGCCATAGACCAGGATCACCAGCGCCGCGCCGCTGCCCAGCAGGAGCGGGGCACCAAGCGCGAGGCCGGCGGTTATCCCGGTTTCGCCCTTCCAGCGCCAGGCTTCCTTGATATCGAGCTCCATGCCCGCAACGAACACGAACAGCATCACCGCCCACCAGGCGATCCCGTTCAACGCACCGATCACAGGCGGTGTGAAGATTGTCTCGTAATAGGCTGGAAACATTGCACCAAGCACACCGGGGCCGAGCAGTATCCCCGCCACGATCTGCACCACCACCAGCGGCGCGAAATAAACGGTCCGGCCTAGCCGCCACAGCAGATAGGGGAAGGCGAAGATGATGATCAGCGCCAGCAGGAACAGTTCGGTGGTGGTAGTTGATCCGGGAATTTTGTGAAAGCTCCCCCCGGCTGTTATTATGCAGGCGGACTAGCAGCGCTGGGCCATTACACCAAGGGGGAGCGCATCAATGAATACGTCTGAGCCGCACCAGCGCTTCGTCGAGCGCGGAGAGGAACCGCGAGCGATCAGCTTTGCTGAAAGCCGTCGGCCCGCCGATCACATCGCCGCCAGCCCGCAGATCGGCCATGATCGCGCGGGTGGCGATGGCGCTGCCGATCGAGGCCAGAGTGAACGGCTTGCCATTGTGGCCCAGCACCGGCGCGCCGGCCTTGAGGCAGCGATCGGCCAATAATATATCGCCGGTAATGACGATCGAGGCAGCATCGCAAGCTTCGGCTATCCAGTCGTCGGCGGCGTCGAAGCTGTCGCTCACCACCACCCGGCTCACCAATTCATGCAGCGGGACCCGGAACGGGCTGTTGCTGACGATCGTGACGGCAATCGAGTGCCGGAAGGCGACCTTGTAGATCTCTTCCTTGACCGGGCAGGCATCGGCATCGACCAGGATACGGATGCTTCCGTCCACCATGGCATCCACCTTGGCGTTCACCTAGGCTTGGGGCCCCTGGGGAACGGCTTGGCCCGATAGGGTGCGCCGCCCGGCTGGCCGGGGCCGCCGTCATTGCCGCGCGGGCGGTAGGGCGGCTTCTTGCCACCGGGGCCGCCAGCACTGGGGCGCTTGCTCCGGTCATATTCGCGCGGCTTTTCGCTGGGGGTGAGCTGCGCGCGGCGCGGAGCGTCACGCGGGCCATCGCTGCGCGGGGTGTCATTACGCGGGCCGTCGCTGCGGGGGCCGTCATTGCGAGGTCCGTCATTGCGAGGTCCGGCGCTACGCGGGCCATCGCTGCGTGGGCCGGCATTACGCGGTCCATCATGGCGCGGTCCATCGTGGCGCGGTCCATCGTGGCGGGGTCCATCGTGTCGGGCTTGGCGCGGTCCATCGCGGCGAGGCTCGCGCGGGCCATCACGCCCACCGCCGCGGGAGGCACCGCCGCTGGAGGCACCGCCGGATTCGGGCGAAAGCTCGATCGTGATCCCGCTCTCATCCTCGCCGCCGGGCACCGCTGTGCGGGCGAGAGCCGCCTGGAACTTGCCGACCACGGTGCGCGGAACCTGGAAGAAGGTCTCGGTCGCGGCAATGCGGATCGCGCCGATCTCGTTCTTGGTGATATGGCCGCGGCGGCACAGCAGCGGCAGGATCCAGCGCGGATCGGCATTTTGCTTGCGTCCGATATCCATCTTGAACCAGACGACATCGTCAAACCCGGCGCGGTGATGCGGTTCAGTCTGGCCAGCGTCACGGCCTCCATCGCGGCCGCCCTGACCAAGCTGCAGCAGCTCTTCCGGATCGGGCAAGCGGGCGCTGTGGGCGCGCACCAAAGCCAGCGCGATTTCATCGGCAGTCATCCGGCCCATGATCTGGGTGGCGATCTCCCGCTCGATATCGCTCGCTTCAACCGGGGCCACCAGGGCTTCGAGCATCCGTTCCGCATCGCGGGCGCGGATTGCTTCGGGGGTCGGCACGGCAATCCATTCGGCGGCAATCCGTGCGGTCTTGAGCATTCCTTCAACCCGGCGGCGGCGCGGGTAGGGAACGATCAGCACGGCAGTGCCCTTTTTGCCGGCACGGCCGGTCCGTCCCGAACGGTGCTGGAGGATCTCGGCATCGCGCGGGGTTTCAACGTGGATCACCAGGCTCAGGCTCGGCAGATCGATCCCGCGCGCGGCAACGTCAGTGGCGACGCACACCCGGGCGCGCTGATCGCGCAGGGCCTGCAGCGCGTGGTTGCGCTCATTCTGGCTGTGCTCACCCGACAGGGCGACGGCGGCAAAGCCGCGTTCGACCAGGCCCGCATGAAGGTGGCGGACATTGTCGCGCGTGGCGCAGAACAGCATCGCCGTCTCCGCCTCGTGGAAGCGCAGCAGATTGATCACCGAGTTTTCGATGTCGGACGGCGCAACGGCCATCGCCTGATAGATGATGTCGCCGTGGCCGCGATCATCGCCGACGGTCGAAATGCGCAAGGCGTCGCGCTGGTAGCGCTTGGCCAGCGCGACGATCGGCTTGGGCATTGTCGCTGAAAACAGCAAGGTACGGCGGGTGTCGGGTGTGGAATCGAGGATTTGCTCAAGGTCCTCGCGAAAGCCCATGTCGAGCATTTCATCGGCTTCATCGAGCACCGCACAGCGCAACGCCGTGAGGTCGAGCGCGCCGCGTTCGAGGTGATCGCGCAAGCGCCCCGGTGTGCCGACAACGATCGCCGCGCCCCAGGCGAGATTGCGGCGTTCCTTGGAGGCATCCATCCCGCCCACGCAGGTAGCGATTCGCGCCCCGGTCTTGGCATAGAGCCAGGCGAGTTCACGGCTGACCTGCAGGGCGAGCTCGCGGGTTGGCGCGATCACCAGCGCCAGCGGGCTTTTGGTCATCGCCAGATTTTCGTCGGTGATCAGCTCGCCGGCCATGGCGAGGCCAAAGGCGACGGTCTTGCCCGAGCCGGTCTGGGCCGAGACAACCAGATCGCGGCCCAGCGCGCCGGGCTCGATAACCGCGGCCTGGACCGGGGTGGGGGCTTCATAGCCCTGTTGGACCAACGCATCGCGCAGCGGGGTGGGAAGGTGGGAAAAAGGCATCAGTGCTCGATTGTTTGGGCCAGCGAATATGCCGGCGCGTAGCGGCGTCCAACGATACTGGCGCTGCTTCAGATGCGCGCCCTTACGAGCATAATGCCAAAAGGGAAAGCGGATTGCGGCGATTCATCGCAAGCGGGCCTCTCTCCGATTGTCGCAGAGGCAAACAGTCGCTACCTTGCCCGCATTATGAAAGAGCTATTCCAGCATGCAGCCATCACAGAAGGCATCACCGTGCGCGTCGCGGTGAGCTTCCTGCCCGAGCAGTCACGGATCGAGGCGGCAAAATGGTTCTGGGTCTATCACATCCGGATCGAGAATGATGGACCGGGCCCGGTCCAGTTGCTCACCCGGCATTGGCAGATCACCGATGGACGCGGCATCATCTCGGTGGTCGAAGGTGACGGTGTGGTGGGCGAGCAGCCGCTGCTTGAGCCGGGGCAAAGCCATGACTATGTCTCGGGCTGCCCGCTGACCACGCCGCACGGCACGATGGAGGGCTTCTATACCTTCCGGCGCGCGGACGGTTCGTTGTTTGAAGCGGCCATCCCGTTTTTCCCGCTTGCTGCGCCGGCCACGGCAGGCTGACACTCTTCGCGTGAAGCGCACTCATCTGCCCCTGAACGCCTTGCGCGTGTTTGATGCGGCTGCGCGGCATCTCTCGTTCACCCGCGCAGCGGACGAGCTGGCGGTAACCCCGGCAGCGGTCGGCCAGCAGATCCGGGCGCTCGAGGACCTGCTCGGGGTGGTCCTGTTCCGCCGCACCCCCAAGGGGCTCGAGCTGACCGATGAGGCAGGCGCAGGCCTTGAGGCGCTGCGCTCGGGCTTCCTGCATTTCGAGGACGCTGTTCAGGCCATGCAGGCTGGCCAGTCGAGCCATGTCTATACTATCGCTGCGCCGCGCGATTTCTTCGCGGCCTGGCTGGCGCCCCGGCTTGGTGCGTTCCGGGCTGCCAATCCCGAAGTACGGTTTGTACTGGTTGATGGCGAAGCGGCCGATTTCACCGAGGCCAACCTCGATCTGGCGGTGCGCTGGGCTGAGGGGCCGGGCGATCTGGAAGGCGTGGCGCTGGGCGAGCCTGCGCGCGTCAGCGTGGGGACAGGCGGATGGATCGCGTGGCCGGGCGATCCCGCTCCTGCGGGTGAGGGCGAGGAAAGCGCAGCGCTGACCGTCGGCGATGCCGGGCAGGCATTTGCCGCTGCGGTCGCCGGGATGGGCCGGGCACGGATACCTGCATTGCTGGCGCAAAGCTGGCAGGAGCAGGGCAGAATTGCCGCCATTGGCGAGGCCGAACCCTGCCGCCGCGGCTATTGGCTGGTCGCGCCGCTGCCGCAATGGCGCCAGAAGAAAGTCAAGGCGCTGGTTGCGTTTCTGACTGCCTAGATTCGGCTTCAGTGCGCTGAAACGGTTGCGCCCCGGCCCGCTTCGACTTTAGTGGAACAGGTTCCAGTAGGAATACTTTGCATTTTGGACCCGGTGCGCCCATCTAGGCAGAGCTATCGGTCGCCTCTGTCGGTCTCAGGCGCCTAAACGCACCTCAACCTTCTTCCAGCCTCCGTTGGCCCAGACGCCCGACGTTCGGGCGTTCGCTTGCAAGGAATACACTATGTCTGACAACCCCGCCGCCATCGTTGGTACCGTCAAGTTCTTCAATGAAGACAAGGGTTTTGGTTTTATCCAGCCCGAAAATGGCGGAAATGACGCCTTCGTTCACATCAGCGCGGTCCAGGCCGCCGGGATGCAGACCCTCGAGAAGGATCAGCGCGTCAGCTATGAGCTGGCCGAAGATCGTCGCGGCAAGATGAGCGCAACGAACCTGCGTCAGGCCTGATAGCCTGAATTAAACCCACCCCCTCGGCCCGGCCAATTCGTTGGCCGGACCTGTCTTTTGGTCTGGAAGGAGCCACGATTATGGCGCAAGAAGATTTCTACCTCGCTCGCGCGGTCGAGGCCCGGGCCGAGGCGGCGGGCAGCAAGCTTGATAACGTCCGCGAGCGCGCGCTGCGCTCGGCCGCGGCATGGGATGCGATGGCCGAACGCGCCGCCGAAATCGCCCAGGCCCGCGAAACCCGCGAGGCCGAAAAGGCCGGCGTGGAAGTCGCCGTTTCCTAGAACTTCACCCGGATGTCGCCGCCCCAGAACATTGGGTCGGTCAGCCCCACAAAGGGCGTACCGAACGTATCGGCGGTGATGTTGTTGATGCCGGTGACATAGCGGTTGTCGAACACATTGTTGGCGTAAAGCCCCAGCTCGAACTTGTCGCCCGGGCTGGTCCAGGCGAGGCGCAGGTCGGTGCGGTTTTGCGCGCCGCCGGTGACAAAGGCGGTGGTCGCCGATGCCGAGCCTTGCGCGATTGATTCGCTGTTTTTCCGGCTTTTGCCGCGGTACGAATGCGCTACCTGAAAAGCGATCTTGCCGCTGCCGCCCAGATCCTGTTCGAGCCGCGCGCCAAACGCGGCCGACAGTTTCGGCTCGCCGGTCGGCTCGCCCGACAGATCATTGCCATTGGGCAGGATCCGGCGTTTGAAGGTCGAATCGATATATTGCAGATTGCCGAACAGCTTGATCTGCCGGACTGGCTCCCAGTTCAGTTGCAGATCGATCCCCCAGGCCTGATCGTCGCTGGTCTCGACCAGATACTGCGGGATTGAGCTACCCGCCGGAACGCCCAGCCGGATCGATTGCTTGTCCTTGTAGATATAGCGGAAGCCCGACAGGTTGAACACGACATGGGCCGCCGGGAACTGGCTTTTGACCCCCAGTTCGAAGCTGGTAACATCCTCATTATCGAATTCCGAGGCGAATTCCACGCTGTTGAACCCGCCGGCTTTGTAGCCCTTGGCGATCGAGGCGAATATCATGATATCATCTGCCAGCTTGTAATCGATCACCGCGCGCGGGCTGAAATTGCTCCATGTGCGGCTGAGCTGGCAGGGCACGCCCTCAGCCACGGTCACGCCATTGTCGCAGGGAACTCCGGCTAACGGGCTCTGATCGAACACCAGATCGAATTGCAGATCGGCCGGGGTGAGCCCGACCAGTGCGAGCAGGCCCATGTCGTCAAGCGTTTGCAAGGTGGCGTCAAATCCAGGTGCCTCACGCGGGCCGTTGAGCCACTGGAACCGCTTGCGATCGCGGGTATAACGCGCGCCGACGGTCAGGTTCAGTCGATCGTTCACGGCCCAGATCGCATCGCCGTAAACCGCGATTGCGGAGGAATGCCCCTCGTTGAACATCGCCTCGCGCCAGCCGTGGCCAAGCAGCGTCGCGGGCACGCCGAACGGCACCAGCAACCCATATTCAAGATCGGTGAACGGGGTGCCGGCGCCAACATTGCCGAGCACGGTGTTGATCGAATCAGTATAGGCGAAGGTGTCGCTGATCTGCTTGGCGGTTTCCTTGAAATAGCTTGCGCCGACCAGCCAGTTGACCGGTCCGGTTTCCCCGGCCAGCCGCAATTCCTGATACCAGCTGGTATTGTCTTCGCGGTTGTTGGTATCGAAATAGAGGTCGATTCGGTTGGTGCCGTCCTCGTCCTCGCGGTTTTCGGTCTTGAAATGCCGCCATGACGAGATCGAGGTCAGGACGAGGTCGCCAAAGTCGTGGTTGATCGTCAGCGCTGCTTCATCAAGATTGCGGGTCTCGTGATTGTCGACCACGTCATTGCGGATCGGCACGGTGAAGGGGTTGAGGTAGTTGGCCGCGACCGGCGGCGCGGGAGGCGTGCCCGGAAACGGCGGAATTGTCACAATCCCGATTGCCGGACGCGCGTCCTGATCAAGGTTGTCATGGGTCCAGGTGAGCGTCAGATCGGTCGCGTCCGAGGCATCCCAGCGCAGCGCGGCACGCCCTGCCCAGTTTTCCTCGCGGTTAAGCTTCTTGCCGGTGGCGGCATCGGTGTAGAGCCCGTCGCGGCGATTATAGAGGCCGTTGACCCTGAGCGCGAGGTCCGGCCCGAGCGGCAGGTTGAGCATCCCCTCGATCCGCCCCTTGCCATAATTGCCGGCGCGGGCCGTTACTTGTCCTTCGAAGCGGTGGACCGGCTTTCTGGTGGTGATCGAAACCGCACCAGCCGCCGAATTGCGACCGAACAGCGTGCCTTGCGGGCCTTTGAGCACTTCGATCCGCTCAACATCCCCGAACGCCAGAACCGCCGCGCCCGAGCGGGCCGAATAGAGCCCGTCGACATAGACCCCGACCGCAGGCTCGGTGCCCACGCCGAAGTCGGACGTGTTGATCCCGCGGATCTTGTAGTTGGGCTGGGTCGGGCTGCTGGCGGAAACCTCAAGCCCGGGGATGAACTGGGCGATGTTGCTGATATCGTCAGCGGCCAGGTCATCGATGAATTTCGAGCTGACCACCTGGAGCGAGATCGGGACGTCCTGGACATTCTGCTCGCGCTTCTGTGCGGTGACGAGGATCTCGCTGTCGTCTGCCGTAGTCGGCGCATCCTGAGCAAAGGCCGCTGGTGCGATCCCAGCAGCGGCAGAAAGCAGCAGCGCTGCCCGGATTACGAGTGCCGATTTGCGATGATTCATGATGTTTCCCCCACCAAAGAATTGGCCATTCTGGCCCTAGCTTGAAACGCCGACCTTTGAGCCGGTGCCTTCCCCGGACAATGCTGGTCCCACTTTGCGGCGCTGGCAACCATCTTTGCGCCGAGCTCATCCAAGTTGGCCCCAGCCTAACACTCTTGCTTGCATGGCGGGCAAGGCGTTACACACTGCGGCGCGGCCGGCAATTGCGACGGCCAGGGCGTCAGGGTTAGGCTTGAATGGAAACCGACACAGCTGGCCAGGAACCCGAACAGGCACCGCAACCGGCACTACCACAGGCAAGCGTGTTCGTCAGCTATTCGCGCGGCGATCAGAAGCGGGCAATGCCGGTTATTGCGGGCCTCGAGAAAGCCGGTTTCCGGGTCTGGTGGGATGGGCTGCTCGAAGGCGGCGATACTTTCCTGCCGACCACCGAAGCCGCGCTCGAAGGCGCCGATGCGGTAGTCGTGATCTGGTCAAAAACCTCGGTAGCCTCGCACTGGGTCCGCGATGAGGCCACTGTCGGACGCGACCGGCGGCGGCTGGTCCCGCTCAGCCTCGATGGCAGCGAGGCGCCGCTCGGCTTCCGCCAGTTCCAGCTGATCGACATCGCCAAATGGCGCGGCAATCCGGGAGCGCCCGATTTCCAGCGGGTAATCCGCGCGGTGGCGGGGTTGGCAGGTTCGGCGGGCGCTGCTGAATTGGTCAAGCCGGGTTTGGTCCGCCCCGGCTCGGTGCAGATAAGCCGCCGGATGATGGTAGGCGGCGGCGCGGTGTTGGCGGCCAGCGCTGCGGCATTGGCGGCGTGGCAGTTCAAACTGATCGGCGGTGCCGCCGCGCCGCGCAACAGCGTGGCGGTGCTGCCGTTCCGCAACCTCAGCGGCGATGCCGGTGAGAACTATTTCGCCGAAGGGCTGGCCGAAGAAATCCGCACCGCCCTGTCACGCAATGCGGCGCTAAAGGTGCTGGCGCCAACCACTGCCCTGACGGTCCGGTCGGGCGAGGCGGCACCGGATGAGCTGGCGCGCAAGCTGGGGGTGGCATTCCTGCTTGATGGCAGCGTGCGGCGCTCGGGCAATTTGTTGCGGATCGCGGCCACGCTGACCGACGCCAGCAGCGGTTTTGCCCCGTGGCGCGATCAGTTTGACCGGCAAATGACCGATATTTTCGCGATCCAGGGCGATATTGCCGATAGTGTAGCAGCGGCGCTGGCGGCTCAAACTGCTGCAAACGGAAACGCTGCCACCACCGGGATTGGCGGCACTCGCAACGTGACCGCCTATGACGCTTATCTGCGCGGCAATGCCTATTACAATTTACGCTCGGGCGAAGCCTCGATGCGGGCCGCTCTGGCCCAGTATGATGCAGCGATCGCGGCCGATCAGGACTTTGCCGAGGCTCATGCGATGCGCGCGCGGATGCGGGTATTGCTGGCCGGCGATTATGCCCGCGGGCGTGAATATCGCGCGGCAGCAGAAGACGCGATCACTTCGGCGCGCGAGGCGGTGCGGCTGGCTCCGCGGCTGGCGCTGGCGCAATCGACGCTGGGCTATGTGTTGGTGCAGGGGCTGCTAGAGTTCAAGGCCGCGCGCGAACCCAATGAACGCGCCCGGGCGCTGGGCTGGGGCGATGCCGCGGTTATGCTGCTCTACGCTGCCTACTGCACCGAGCTGGGCCGGGCACCGCAAGCCAAAGAGGCGATCGCCCGCTCGGTCGAACTTGATCCGCTCAACCCCGGAGTATTCCGCGCCGAGGCCTTTGTCCGCTATTATGCACGGGATTATGGCGGAGCGATCGAATCCTGCCGCCGGGCGCTGTCGCTCAATCCCAAAATGGGGACGGTGCATTCATACGCGGGGCTGAGCCATCTCCAGCTGGGGAAAATTGAGGATGCCCGCCGCGAATTCCAGGCCGAGCCGCTGGAGATCATCGGCTGGACGGGACTGGCGATTGCCGAGCACCGGCTGGGCAACCGTCCGGCGGCAGAGGCCGCGACCGATCGGCTGATCGCCAAGTTCACCGATGCGGCAAGCTATCAGCTGGCGCAGATTTATGCGCAGTGGGGCCAGATTGACGAGGCACTGGGTAAATTGGAGCTGGCGTTGGCGCTGGGTGATGGCGGACTGGTCGTGGCCAAGGTCGATCCGCTGCTCGATCCGCTCCGTTCGCGGCCGGAATTTTCACGATTGCTGAACCGCCTTGGCTTGGCATAGGATGCAGATCCCGACAATCCTCAAGGGGGGGAATACGATGCGCAAGACTATAACCTTACTGACCATGCTGGCGGCTCCGCTGGCACTGGCCGCCTGCAACAAGGCACCCGAAGCAACCGAAGAAGTTGTCGCTTCCGAAACCGCTGCTCCTGCGGTTGCTGCACCCGAAGCTGCCACCGATGCCGCTGCCGCCGAGGCGGCCGCTGCTGCTGCGGCCACCGATGCTGCGGGCGATGAAGCTGCCGATGGTCAATCGACCACGAGCGGCGTTCAGCCGATCAAGAAATAAGCCGAGCTTTACGCAATCAATTCGGGGCAGGCTGAGGGACGACCTGAGCCTGCCCCGTTTCATTGGACCCGGTCACTTGTTCCAGCCAATCGCGATAGGGGGCAAGCTGGATGATCGGGGCTGCTGGTTCGGGAACGACTTCATTATACTTTGATGTAATAGCCCCTGTTATGAAGCAGGCCGACTGATCCCAGCTGACGATACCGACCAGCCGGGCACCGCCTCGCCAATCATAGTTATAGACCGGGCCGCCACTGTCTTCGCGGCAGAATTTGAGCGCGTGGTTGGTTAGGCAAATTCCTGGTTTTGCAGCATCAGCCGGCACGCATCCCTCCTCATAGGGGGTCCGGACCACGCTATAACGATAGGGTGCGATCGGCCGACCCGCGGCATTGGTGTGACGGCCCCAGCCCAGCACGCTGTATTTGGGCATCGGTGTTTTTCGGTCCGAATCGGGTGATACAGGAACGATTGTTTCGGGTTCGAGCGTTGCTGGCGCGATGCTGCGTTCGTCATATCCGGCAGCAGTGCCGCCCAGATGCAGCAGGGCGAGGCCGGCGCCGAGGTGAACCGCGATCCGGTCAACCGGACGAACGAGGGCGTCATCGCGGGCCAGATCGCTGGTCCCAAGCGCCGCTTCGATCCCGGCAGCCAGCTTTTCCGGGGTCACGCAAGCGGCTGCGGTCAAAACCCAGTCAGCCGCGACCAGCACTCCGGCGCAGAGGTGGCGGGTTTGCCAGCGGGGTCGGGCCGGGTTGTCGATCCCAGGGACAGTGCTGTTGGACAGACTGGCACTCCAGCGGATTTCCGCCATGTAATGGATCTTGGCAAGGTGGCTTGGGTCCGGCGAATAGCCTGCATTCATCGACTGATGGGGGTCCGCTCCAATCGTCTTATCGCGGACTTGCCGCCGTTCGGACGTAGACAGGGCAAAGGACATCGCAGAATTGTATGCAGCGATATCATCGGGCTGGTTGTCGGCCAGCCAGCGCTCCAGCCAGGCCAGCGAGCGCGCATCCTGCGGGCGGGTTTCGAACGGCTCGATCTGCCCTGGCCGAAGGACCTCGGCGCGTGCCGAACCGGCTTGGCTTGCCGCCAACAGCAGTGCAATCAGCATCAGATACTTCATTCGGCCAACCTCCGGGTCATTCGGCCAGCCTCCGGGTTTCACCGGGCTTCAATTTCTGGCGCATCGCCTTGTTGATCCACGGGACATAGGGCTGGATCCTTGTATAGACGCCGGGGCTGTCATCGGTGGTCACCTCGCAGCCCTTTTTGTTCCACGAGACGATGCCAACCAGAAACGCCTTGTTGCCGCCGAAATACAGCGGCCCACCGCTGTCGCCGTTGCAGGTTTTGACGTTATTTCCATAGACGCAGACCACGCGTGAGTGAACCCGGGGGATGTTCCTTTTGTCGCCCGCAGCATATGTGACCTTGGCGAGGCCGTAACCAACCCGGTCCGCGCAGTCTGGATTGTCGAGCGTCTGCATTTCGACCCGGCGCAGCAGTGCGGTGGCGTTCACCTGGGCGCGAGGATCATTGTTGATCCGGCCCCAGCCGGCCGCATTGACAGTCTGACGCGGCGCCAGTGGTCGCGGATCAGGCACTGCAATCGCCACCGAGCGCGGATTGCGGGGGCGCTTGTCGGGCGCAAGGTGGAGCAGCGCAATATCGTGGAAGTAGATGTTCCGGGGATCATAACCGGCATGGATCACCGCACTGTCGACATTGACTTGCAAACCCTGCGAGGTTGAAATGTCGGTCACCCCAAGCTGCACCGCGAGGCCAGTCTTGATCTCATCCGGACTGACGCAATGCGCTGCAGTGATCACCCAGTCGTGAGCGATCAGAGTGCTGCCGCAGCGGTGGCGTGATTCCCAGCGGACGCCGAATGTTCGGGTATCGTCAAGGCCGACCAGGTCGCGGGAGGTCAAGCTGTCGCGATAGCGGATCTGGGCAATGAACGGTGCGCTGGCGATCAGCACCGCCTCTCCGCCGCCGGCCACTGTGCGGGGGGGGCGAGCAATCCCCAGGACATCATCGCGTAGCCACCTTTCCTGATTGTCGAACTGGTCCGCCACAAAGCGGTCCTGCTTGCGGGCATCGCCAGGATACAAATACCGGGCCAGCTTGCCATATCGCTGTTGCAGCAAGACGGTATCACCGTCGATCATCAGGTCCGCATTGGTGCGCCGATCGCCCTTGAGCCATTGCTCGTCACGAATTTCGAGGCGCCCGCTATCGGCCTCGCAGACCATCTCGGCATTGCAGGTCCAGACCTCGGGCGGGGGAGGCACCTGCTCCTGCGCGAGTGCTGACTTCGCGACCAGCGCGGCGGCAAGTGCAAGTGACCCGGTCCAGTTCCACCCCATACCGCAAGCTATCACGTCTGCCTTTGGGGGTCACTCCCCCAAAAGCTGACGGTCAGTCGGCGTCTAGTCGGGGATCTCCCAGCGGACCGAACTGCGATAGGTTCCGGGTACCACCGCACCGCTGGTATCGCTTGCGGGTTCAAACTTGGCGCGGGCGGTGATCTTCTGGCAGGCGGCGCGGTCCAGCACCGGCCAGCCGCTCGAAGCGGTCACCTCGCAAGTGGTCACCCGGCCATTGGCACCCACGGCAACTTGAAAGCCGGTCACCCCTTCATGCTCCATCCGAAGTTCGGACGCCGGGTAATCATTGGGTGTCACCCACAGCCCGGGGCTGCCGCTCGGGCGGGCCGACCTGGCGGCAAAGCTGGGTAGCGGGGAGGGGAGCGGTTGGGGAAACTCTACCGTATCGAGCCCGCCGGTGCCGGAGGGCAGCTCGATCGGCCCGGTCGCGAACAGCACGGTCGGTCCGGTGTTGGCGATCGGCCCGGTGGTTGTGGTGGTGATATGGCTATCGATCGGCTTCACATCGCCCTTGGCCGGCTCGGGCGGAGGAGGGGGCGTGATCGGCAGTTGGTATCCAGCCAGCCGAGGGGGGACTAATATCTCGAGGATCGGACCCGCCAGGCCGTTGACCAACGCATAACCCGCCGCGACATGAAGCAGCGCAACTGCGCCCAGAGTGATCGCCTTGGTGTTGCCGCTGTTTGCACTGACATAAGCCATAGACCGTCCCTTCCTCAGATTGGGTCGCCCGGCCGATGAGCCGCCGGAGCGACCAAGGCGCTCAGGTAACGTCGTGTCACATGAACGAGGGATGAAAGCCTTTGATTCCGTAACGTAAATCAGTCTTGAATCGCAATTGATCCGCGCCGTGCTAGGGTGCCCGAAACGAGGAGCCGCCATGCCGATATTCTACGATTTCGCCCGCGCCCCCAGTCCGCGCCGCGCCCGCATATTGCTCGCCGAAAAGGGCATCGCGCATGAGGTGAGGATCGTCGATCTGGCCGCGGGCGAGCAGTTGTCCGAGGCCTATCGCGCGATCAACCCGGCCTGCACTGTCCCTGCGTTGCAACTGGAAGACGGCGCGGTGCTGACCGACAATGCCGCGATCGCTGCCTGGGCCGAGGCCGCGCATCCCAATCCGCCGCTGTTCGGCACGACCCCGCTCGACAAGGCCGAGATCGCCAGCTGGAACAGCAGAATCGAGCTGGAGTGCCTCGCCGCGATTGCCGAGGCGATGCGCAATACCGCCCCGGCGATGAAAGACCGCGCCTTGCCGGGACCGGTGGGCTACGCCCAAATTCCCGAGCTTGGCGCGCGCGGGCTGGCCCGGCTGATCGATTTCCTGACACGGTTTGATGCGCATCTGGCGGACCGTGACTACGTCGCCAGCAGCGGCTTCTCGATCGCCGATATCACTGCCGGGGTTGCGACCGATTTTGCCCGGGTGCTCAAGCTCGACGCGTCGGAGAATCGTCCCAATATTGCGGCCTGGCGGGCTAGATTGGCGGAGCGCGCCTCGTTCCGGCTTTAGGGGTTGGGAGCGGCCCAGTCAGCCGATTCGGACCAGCGGCATTACGGCGCAAATACTTGAGAAGACTGGCGAAGTGCAACATCAGTCAACACTTCGCCAATCCCCGACATCCTTCATATTATTAACTAATAATCTGGGAATATCAGTTGCGACCCGAGGCTCGTGCTTCGGATTCGAGATGCTCTAAGGAACATATGCAATGCGTCTAATCGGATTGAATGATATACTGCATTGGGCTACCCGATAAGCGATGTGGCAGGCCCGGCGTAACCCATTTGTATTGGCTGATTTTGCGCAGGATCTGTTAAAATAATCGCTGCCCGTGAAAAACCAGTCGTCGACGATTTGCTGCTTACCTGCGAAGCCTTCCCAGTCGAGGCAAAATGTCAGCGAAGCGGCCAGATGTGCCTAGGAGCGCGGACCGATGAGTAACCAGATCAGTCTCCGGTCGTTCAATCTGAACACGCTCCCCATCCTGCGCGAGATCCTGCGCCATGGCAGCGTTGGCAAAGCTGCAATCGCGCTCAATGTTTCGCAGCCAGCGTTGAGCGGCGCGCTGAAGCAGTTGCGCCATCAGTTCGGCGACGAGCTGATCGTCCGGACCAAGGGCTCGATGAAACTGACGGCCAAAGCCGAATCCATGCTGGCTCCGCTGGAACAGGCGCTTGCTGCCGTGCAACAGATTATCACCCCCGGCGCGGAAAGCGCTCTGGCGCCGCCGACGGTAATGACAATCGCCACAAACGATCATGTCATGAATATCCTGGGTGCGCCGCTCGTCCATTTGCTGATGCAGGAAAAGCTCAACATTCTGCCCCATTTCCTGATTGCAGGCGGCCACACCGCCGAGCAGCTGCTTAACAGAACGATTGACTGCATCATCCTGCCGCGGCTGATAATGGTCGGCAGCCATGCCAGGGTGCGAGATTTCGATGCGCTCAATTCCGAACTGCTGTTCTCGGAAGAGCTGGTCGGGATCGGACGGCGCGAGGACACCGAACTGGCAAATGGGTTGTCGCTCGAGCAATACCTCAAACGCCTTCATGTCACCTTCTCGCTCGATTTTGAGCGGAACATTTCGGTTGAACAGGCCTTTCTGGCTGGCAATAGCCTGAAACAAAACGATATTGTCCGATTTTCCTCTTATTCGGCGCTGCTTGCGGCAGTGGCTTCGACCGGCTGTATCGGGCTGGTCCCTCGCAGCCTTGCCCGGTTCGCGGCAGCCCTTTTCAATCTCCAGATCTTTGTCCCGCCGCTTGCGTTTCCGCAGCTGGAATGGACATTGATCTGGCACCGCCGGGCCGACGAGGATGAAAGACTGGTGCAATGCCGGACCATCCTGAAGGCCTGCGCATTGCAAGTCATGGATAATGTGCCGGTGGCTGGCGCATAAAGCGGAGCTCCGGCCGAGCGACTTACGGATTGATGTCCCCGCATTCTTCGCTGTTGCCGTCTTCCCGATCCCATTCGGCAATCATCGCCTCATTTTCGCGGCTCCTGTCCCGCATATCATCAATAAATTTGTCGATTGAAGCGAGCACCTCGGCCTCATCACCAAAGGCCTCGCGGGTCCATTCGGCCTTGAGCCGCTCGTAAACCGGATGGCCGGGGCGCAGATTGGCAAAATGCGCCCGCCCGGCATTATAGCGCTCCGATCGGCGCTGGCGCAGCAGGAACTGGAGCAGCCCGGTGTCATAGCGCGTCCACCGCGCCACCACCTCGCCGCCGCTCACCACCACGCGTTCCTCGCCGGCAATCGCCCGCTCGAGCGCGCAATCCTCCAGCCGCGCCATCCCCCGATCGATCGCCGCCTCCCACGCCGCCGCAAACCCTTCCGCCCCCGGCATATTGCGCAAGCGGTACAGCGCCTCGAGGCTCGCCCCGATGCTGCGCGCCGCCTGCGTCACGATCCCCGTTGCGGCGAGCGAGGCGATAAACCCCCGCTGCCGCGCCGGCGTGATCGAATTGCGGCGCGGCGCGCTGTGCAGATAGGGCGCAAACCCCAGCAGCGGATCATCGGGATCAGGCGGCTCGGACTGAAACGCAGTGCGCGAAGTGCGGCGCGAAGGGCGGGCAGATTTGCACAGCAGTTCGCCGGTGAGCGGCGGGGCTGGATCAGACATATCAAACAAGGGCGGGAACCTCCGGGGCAAATGTAGGATTCGCCCCCCGGATGGAGGTTTCGGATATCAGGGGAGGGGGTGTGTAGGAAAATGGTTTGTGGACCGCGCTGACGGGGGAGGCGTCATCACCGGTCTCGAGCCCAACCGAGCCCCTGCGCACTTCTCATTTTAGCTAGTGGAGTAAAGCGCGATGCAATCTAGCATCAGCCCATAATATTGATGGAAAACATCAGAAATTGAGCCGCATGGGTCATTTAATGCCGGTGCCGCAAGGGAGAGGTCTATGACTAAAGCTAGTGTGTCCATTGAAAGGACGAGCGCGGGTAGAAGAGTTCGTTCAGTTCTCTTCAGCACAGCTGCCACTATGGTACTATGTGGTATTAGCGCACCAGCTTTAGCGCAAGCGGCAGATGAAGCAGGCGATGTAACCACAATCATCGTCACCGCGCGCCTGCAGTCTGAAACGCTTCAGGAAGTGCCTGTAAATATCACGTCAATCGGCGCAGGCGCGTTGGATACTTACCAGATCAATGAAGTGGCCGACGCGGTAGGCCGCATACCGGGCCTTAACGTTCAAATCGGTGGCTCCGGCGCTGGCGCTCAAATCAGCCTGCGCGGCATTGGATCGACCAATATCTCATCGGCTTTCGACTCTGCCGTGGGGATTGATATCGATGGCGTTCAAGTCAGCACGCAGCGCCTACTGCAAACCGCATTCTTTGACGTCGAACAGATTGATGTGCTCAAGGGGCCGCAATCCCTGTTCTTCGGAAAAAGCGCGTCCGCTGGTGTGTTTTCCCTTCGTTCAGCCAATCCGACCAAGACTTGGGAGGTCGGCGGCAAGGCCTCGTACGAGTTTGAGGAGCAGGGCTATACGGTTGGTGGATATATTTCCGGGCCGATCAGCGATACACTGGGCATCAGGGTAGCCGGACAATATCAGAACCTTGAAAAATATGTTGAGCTGGAGGCTGGAACCCCGGCGCGCGACAAGAACAAGGGGCTGACCAACTTCATCGCCCGCGCAACGCTCCAGTGGGATCCGTCCGACAGTTTCAGTGCAAATCTGAAGGTTAATTACAATAACCAGGATAGCGAAACACTTGTTGGCCACTCGGATATGGAATGCGGTGCCAATGGCGTAGCAGATCCTGTAGTTCTGGGCCTTGCCAATGCCAGAAATTTCATCCTCAGCGGATTTACCGCCCCTCTCGCAATCGTGATAGCGCCCAGTCATTCCTGCAATATCAACGATGGCCTCTATCCGGCTTCCGACGGGCATCCGTTGATCGATACGGTTCCAACCGGAACCACTGGATCCGGCCGGGACATTAGCCAGCCCTACAATGAAACGGAAATCTTCTTCGCACGGCTGCGTTGGGATCTGGACCTGACCGAAGCACTGAAATTATCATCGGTATCCGGCTACCTTAACCTGGATAATGAATATAACGACAACTTCGCCTACACTGGCAAGCTGGCTGACGGCCGGCCTGCAGGGCTGATGGCGCCGTTCCGCAATGGGCTGACCCAGTATACCCAGGAACTGCGGCTAACGAGTGACTTCAGCGGCGCGTTCAACTTCATGCTTGGGGCGTTCTGGGAAAAGCGCGACATTCCCTATTCGACGTCGCAAAATGGGTTTAATGTCTCGCTGGCCCGGCCTGACCCGGTAACCGGATTCACATTTGACTGGTTCGCCGAGCGAAACAGCAAAGCAGATGCGTTGTCGTTCTTCGGTAGTACAACAATCGATGTTACCGATAAGCTTGAGCTTTCAGGCGGCCTGCGGTGGACCAACGAACATAAGTCTACCACGATCGGCTTTCCGTATGTTCACCTCGACAATACAGTGTTTGTTGGCGCACTTTTGGGAGGCTTCCTCGGTTCGGGCTTCTTTGCCGGCCCGATCAAATTTTCGGACAGCAATTTGTCGCCAGAACTTACCGTCAAGTATCAGGCAACCGATGATATCAATATCTATGCGTCGTATAAGACCGGATTCAAATCAGGCGGAATTGATAATAATGCTTTGCCGGCGATCGGTTTGGCTGACTTGAACAGCACCAATCCCGCAGTTCGTGCGGCCGCAGAAGCAAGCCTGCGGTTTGGGTCGGAAACGTCGAAAGGCGGCGAGATTGGCATCAAAACGCAATTTGCGGATCGCACCGTCACGCTGAATACCGCGCTGTTCTATTATCAGTTCACCGGGTTGCAGGTGCAGATCTTTGACCCGGGCATTTTCAATTTCGTCACGTTTAACGCCAGCCAGCTCACTGCCCAGGGCGTTGACATTGACTGGTCATGGCGAACCCCGGCTCAAGGCCTCCGGTTGTCTGGCGCGCTGTCCTACACTGACACCCGGTATACCAAACAGTTCATCACCCAGAGCGAAGACCTCAACGGCCGGGTTGCACCGCGCGCGCCAAAACTGTCTGGCAATGTTGCGGTTGATTACAAGACGCCCATGGGCGATTCGTTGGAATTTGGACTGAGTGGCAACGCCTCCTACACCAGTTCCTATCTTGCCAGCTCGCTGACATTCTATGATGATTACAAGCAAAAGAGTTACGTGACCCTCGACGGAGCAGTGTCGATCGGTGCCCCGGACGGCAAATGGAAGCTGTCGCTGATTGGCACCAATCTGACCAACGAGATCTGGGTCAACACTGCCGGAGCTGCGCCGTTCAGCGGTGCCGCTCCTGGTGATGACCGGATCGTCACCCAGAACCGCGGCCGCCAGCTCTTTGTGGAAGCCGCCTTCAAGTTCTGATCCGGCACTCTCCTGCTGATCACATCTGGCCGGGACAGCTCAGGCTGTCCCGGCCATCTTTTTGTCTGGAAGCGCCGTAACCACAATCCCTTGACCTCCCTTGCGTTCCCCGCTAACGGCCCCACTTCCAGACGGGGCTTGCGCCCGGTCCGGTCATTAAGAGCTGAACATTGCCGGTGCGGGCAGGGGTCTTTTCCCCGGTCTGAACCGTCAAAGTAACCCGGTACCTTTGGGAATTCGGGTGGAGCGTTTTCGGTTCGTGTGGTGTGGGCTCGCCTCTGGCGGCCAGCGGTCCCGGGTCAAGCCCGGGACAACGCGCACCTCGCGGAATTCCGCGTTCTCTTCACCGGTTTTGCCAGATGGCACCACAACCTAGGTGAAGAGATTCAATGCCTACAATCAACCAGCTGGTCCGCAAGGGCCGCGTTCCGCAGAAGGCCAAGTCGAAGGTCCCTGCGATGGAGCAGAACCCGCAGAAGCGCGGCGTTTGCACCCGTGTTTACACCACCACCCCGAAGAAGCCGAACTCGGCTTTGCGTAAGGTTGCGAAGATCCGCCTGACCAATCAGCGCGAAGTCATTTCGTACATCCCGGGCGAAGGCCACAATCTGCAGGAGCACAGCGTTGTGCTGATCCGCGGCGGGCGTGTGCGCGATCTTCCCGGTGTGCGTTATCACGTGCTGCGCGGCGTTCTGGACACACAGGGTGTCAAGGACCGCAAGCAGAGCCGCTCGAAGTATGGCGCCAAGCGTCCCAAGTAAGGTTCACAGGGTGAACCCTGCTTGGGGCGTCCCCGCGAAGGCGGGGATCTGGTGCCTCAGGCGGAACGGTTCGCTGGTTTAATGTTTCACCCGGCCTCCCGAGGCCCCCGCCGTTGCGGGGGAACATCAAGGAGGAGGGGAGTTGGAAGGAATACCAACCAATGTCACGTCGTCGTCGTCCCGAAAAACGGGAAATCCTGCCTGATCCCAAGTTCAAGGATCAGATCCTGTCGAAGTTCATGAATAACCTCATGCTCGATGGCAAGAAGTCGGTTGCTGAAGGCATCGTTTACGGTGCGATGGCAACCATGGAAACGCGGGCCAAGTCTGACCCGATCCAGCTGTTCCACGATGCGCTGAACAATGTGAAGCCGCAGATCGAAGTGCGCAGCCGCCGCGTTGGCGGGGCGACCTATCAGGTTCCGGTTGAAGTTCGGCCCGAGCGCGCGCAGGCTCTGGCGATCCGCTGGTTGATCGGTGCGGCGCGTAACCGCAGCGAAACGACGATGTCGGCTCGGCTCAGCGCGGAGCTGCTCGATGCGGCCAACAACCGTGGCAACGCGGTCAAGAAGCGTGAAGATACGCACCGGATGGCCGATGCCAACCGTGCGTTCAGTCATTATCGCTGGTAGTAGTCACGTTGCTGTCACAGACGTAATTGTATGGGCGGGGGCCTGATTAGGCTCCTCCCATCGTTTTCAAGGAATTCCCCATGGCACGCGGCCATCCGCTCTCGATGTATCGTAATATCGGCATCATGGCTCACATCGATGCTGGCAAGACCACGACTACCGAGCGCATCCTGTATTACACCGGTAAGTCCTACAAGATCGGCGAAGTCCATGACGGCGCCGCGACGATGGACTGGATGGAGCAAGAACAAGAGCGCGGCATTACTATTACGTCGGCCGCGACGACTTGCTTCTGGAATGATCACCGGATCAACATTATTGACACTCCCGGTCACGTTGACTTCACCATTGAAGTTGAACGCTCATTGCGCGTGCTCGATGGTGCAGTCGCTTGTTTCGACGGTGTCGCCGGGGTCGAACCCCAGTCCGAGACCGTCTGGCGCCAGGCCGACAAGTACGGCGTGCCGCGGATGTGCTTCATCAACAAGCTCGACCGCACCGGTGCCAACTTCAAATACTGCGTCCAGTCGATCATCGACCGGCTCGGCGCCAAGCCGGCCGTGCTGTACATTCCGATCGGCCTTGAAGCCGACCTCAAGGGCCTGGTCGATCTGGTTCAGAACCGCGCGATCATCTGGAAGGACGAAGCGCTGGGCGCCGAATTCTTCTATGAAGAGATTCCCGCTGACCTGGCCGACGAAGCCGCCAAGTATCGCAGCGAGCTGATCGAACTGGTTATCGACCAGGATGACGACGCGATGGAAGCCTACCTCGATGGTACAGAGCCCGACGTCGCGACGCTGAAGGCGTGCATCCGCAAGGGCACGCTCAATCAGTCGTTCGTGCCGGTCTGCTGCGGCTCCGCGTTCAAGAACAAGGGCGTTCAGCCCCTGCTCGACGCGGTGGTCGATTATCTGCCTTCGCCGCTCGACATCGAAGACGTCCAGGGCGTCAAGATGGACAGCGACGAGAAGGACAGCCGTCCGCCGACCGACGAAGCGCCGTTCAGCGCGCTGGCGTTCAAGGTGATGAACGATCCGTTCGTGGGCAGCCTGACCTTCATCCGGATCTATTCGGGCGTGCTGACCAAGGGCACCTATCTGAACTCGGTCAAGGACAAGAAGGAAAAGGTCGGGCGGATGCTCGAAATGCACGCCAACGAACGCAAGGACGTTGACGAGGCATTCTGCGGTGACATCATCGCTCTGGCCGGGATGAAGGAAACCACCACCGGCGATACGCTGTGCGCCGAACGTTTCCCGATCGTGCTCGAGCGGATGGAATTCCCCGATCCGGTGATCGAGCTTTCGGTGGAGCCCAAGACCAAGGCCGATCAGGAACGGATGGGCGTCGCGCTTCATCGCCTGTCCGCCGAAGATCCTTCGTTCCGCGTATCTACCGACCACGAATCGGGTCAGACGATCATCAAGGGGATGGGCGAGCTTCACCTCGACATAATCGTCGATCGGATGCGCCGTGAGTTCAAGGTCGAGGCCAACGTCGGTGCGCCGCAGGTGGCCTACCGCGAATACCTCGCCAAGAAGGTCGACGTTGATTACACCCACAAGAAGCAGTCGGGTGGCTCGGGCCAGTTCGGCCGGATCAAGTTCACGGTCACCCCGGGTGAGCGCGGCACCGGCATCATCTTCAAGGATGAGATCAAGGGCGGTAATATTCCCAAGGAGTATATCCCCTCGGTTGAAAAGGGCATGCGCGAAACTGCTGAAACCGGCTCGCTGATCGGCTTCCCGATCATCGATTTCGAGATCTCGCTCTATGACGGCGCCTATCACGACGTCGACTCTTCGGCATTGGCGTTTGAAATCGCCGGACGGGCGGGCATGCGAGAAGCAGCCCAGAAGGCCGGGATCAAGCTGCTTGAGCCGATCATGAAGGTCGAAGTGGTGTCGCCAGAGGATTATCTTGGCGATGTCATCGGCGACATGAACAGCCGCCGTGGCCAGATTCAGGGCACCGACAGCCGGGGCAATGCCCAGGTGGTCGAGGCAATGGTTCCGCTGGCGAACATGTTTGGTTATGTGAATCAGCTACGCTCGTTCACCCAGGGCCGGGCAAACTACTCGATGTTTTTCTCGCATTATGATGAGGTCCCGGCAAACGTCGCGGCCGAGGTCAAGGAGAAGCTTGCTTAGGCAGCAAGAAGCTACTAGGGGCGGCGCCTGTTTCAGCGGGCGTCCCTCTTTCCCGCAATTATCAATTCAAGTGCAATAGAAGGTTTGGAAAATGGCTAAGGCTAAATTCGTGCGGACGAAGCCGCACTGCAACGTTGGCACCATCGGTCACGTTGATCATGGCAAAACGACTCTCACCGCAGCAATCACCAAGGTGTTGGCTGAAACCGGTGGCGCCGTGTTCACGGACTACGCCAACATCGACAAGGCGCCTGAAGAGCGCGAGCGCGGTATCACTATCTCGACCGCCCACGTCGAGTACGAAACCGCCAATCGCCACTACGCGCACGTCGATTGCCCGGGCCATGCTGATTATGTGAAGAACATGATCACCGGTGCGGCGCAGATGGACGGCGGCATCCTGGTGGTGAACGCTGCTGACGGCCCGATGCCGCAGACCCGCGAGCACATCCTGCTTGCCCGCCAGGTCGGCGTGCCAGCACTGGTCGTGTACATGAACAAGGTCGATCAGGTCGACGACGAGGAAATCCTCGAGCTGGTTGAACTCGAAGTTCGCGAACTGCTGACCTCGTATGGCTTCCCGGGCGACGACATTCCGATCATCAAGGGTTCGGCTCTCGCCGCGCTTGAAGGCCGCGATGACGCGATCGGCAAGGAATCGATCTATGCGCTGATGAAGGCGGTTGACGAATATATCCCGCAGCCGCCGCGCCCCACTGACAAGCCGTTCCTGATGCCGGTCGAAGACGTGTTCTCGATCTCCGGTCGCGGTACGGTTGTGACCGGCCGTATCGAAACCGGCATCGTCAAGGTTGGCGAAGAAGTTGAGATCGTCGGCCTCAAGGACACCCGCAAGACGGTTGTTACCGGCGTTGAAATGTTCCGCAAGCTGCTCGATCAGGGCGAAGCTGGCGACAACGTCGGCGCGCTGGTTCGCGGTGTTGCCCGTGAAGACGTTGAGCGCGGCCAGGTTCTCTGCAAGCCCGGCTCGGTCAATCCGCACACCGAGTTCAATGCCGAGGTCTATGTGCTGTCGAAGGATGAAGGCGGCCGTCACACGCCGTTCTTTGCCAACTACCGCCCGCAGTTCTACTTCCGCACCACCGACGTCACCGGCGAAGTAATTCTTCCCGAGGGCACCGAGATGGTGATGCCGGGCGACAACGTTTCGATCGGCGTCAAGCTGATCGCTCCGATCGCGATGGACCCGGGTCTGCGCTTCGCAATTCGCGAAGGTGGCCGGACTGTCGGTTCAGGGGTTGTCAGCACGATCTCCAAGTAATATAGGCCGCGCACCGCCGGGGGATTCGTTTCCTCGGCGGCCGGTTTTCTAATCGTTCCGCTCTCCACCAAAAACGGAAGAGGGCGGGCCGATTGTTTTGTTTTTGCTCTTTCTCATCGGTAGTTGGACATGGAAGCTCAGAATATTCGCATTCGTCTCAAGGCATTCGATCATCGAGTGCTGGATCAGGCGACGGGCGAGATCGCGGAAACCGCGCGCCGCACCGGCGCGCTGATCCGGGGCCCCATTCCTCTGCCGACCCGGATTGAGAAGTTCACCGTGAACCGCGGACCGCACATCGACAAGAAGTCGCGTGAGCAGTTCGAAGTCCGGACCTACAAGCGGTTGCTCGATATCGTGCAGCCCAACGCCACCACCGTGGACGCGCTGATGAAGCTCGATCTGGCAGCTGGCGTGAACGTCGAAATCAAGCTGGCGTAAGCCAGTTCGGCCCGAGGGGTTAAACCTTCAGGCCTAAACCTTCCGGCTCCGGCCGGTTCCGCGAGGAGTTCCTCGCGCGGACATAGGGATACCTCCGGCCAACGCCCCATTCGGTAACGAAGCGGGCACCAGGGCCGGGCAAGCGTCCCCCGTCTCGCTTTTCCAGGCCCGTCAAAGGGCGCGGAAAGGCATTTAGCCCGGACGGGGCTCGTTTCACATTTCGGGCTGAGCACGCCTGCGGGGATGGTCCCTGTAGGCCTCTGTAGGAGAATGATCATGCGTACCGGCGTGATCGCCAAGAAGGTGGGGATGACCCGCCTGTTCCAGGAGGACGGTCGGCATGTGCCGGTTACCGTCTTGGCGCTGGAAGATTGCCAGGTAGTATCGGTCCGCACCGCGGATCGCGACGGTTACGTCGCGGTTCAGCTGGGCGCGGGCACTGCCAAGCAGAAGAACGTTGCCAAGCCGCAGCGGGAACATTTTGCCAAGGCCGAAGTGCCGCTCAAGATGAAAGTTGCCGAGTTCCGGGTTGCAGACGATGCAGTGCTCGAAGTCGGTTCGACCATCGCCGCGTCGCATTACGTCCCCGGCCAGCTGGTTGATATCCAGGGTTATACCCAGGGCAAGGGTTTTGCCGGCGGTATGAAGCGCTGGGGCTTCGGAGGCATGCGCGCAACGCACGGCGTTTCGATCAGCCACCGTGCACTTGGTTCAACTGGCCAACGCCAGGATCCAGGCCGGGTCTTCAAGAACAAGAAGATGGCCGGTCACATGGGCGCCAAGCAGCGCACCCAGCAGAACCTCGAAATCGTCCGCACCGATGATGAGCGCGGCCTGATCTTCGTCAAGGGTTCGGTCCCGGGCTCAAAGAACGGTTGGCTGATGGTCAAGGATTCGGTCAAGGTCGCCCGCCACGCGGATGCGCCATACCCCGCCGGTCTCAAGGGTGCTGCCAGCAGCGCCGATGACATTATTGAAACTTCGGCTGCTGCCGACACGCCGGTGGAAGATACCGCTGCTGTCGAACAGGCCGAAGGTCAGGAGGGCTAAGTCGTGAAGGTCAAAGTCCTCACACTCGACGGCAAGGCAGCGAAGGACGCTGATCTTGAACTGTCGGATGCGGTATTCGGCGTTGAGCCGCGTGCTGATATCCTCCACCGCGTTGTCACCTGGCAGCTCGAGAACCGTCGCGGCATCGCCCGCGCCACTCGCGAGCGTTCGGAAGTAGCACGTACCGGCAAGAAGCTCGGCAACCAGAAGGGCGGCGGTACTGCTCGTCACGGCGATCGCGCCGCTCCGATCTTCATCGGCGGCGGTAAGGCCCACGGCGCACGCCGCCGTGAGTTCGATATCTCGCTGAACAAGAAGGTCCGCGCACTCGGCCTCAAGATGGCGCTCTCGGCCAAAGCCAAGGACGGCCTGGTCATCATCGACAATCTGTCGCTGAAGGATGCCAAGACCAAGGCGCTCAGCCTGCAACTCGCCAAGGCGAGCTGGGGCAAGAAGGTGCTGGTCATCGATGGTGATGCGGTTGATGCGGGCTTCGCGCGCGCTTCGGCCAATCTCATCGGGATCAACGTCATGCCGGCTGCCGGCGCGAATGTTTACGACATCCTCAAGCATGATACGCTGGTGTTGACGCGCGCTGCGGTCGAAAAACTGGAGGCGCGGTTTAATGGCTAAGGACGCAATCGATACGCGTCACTATGATGTGATTGTGGCTCCCCACATCACTGAAAAGTCGACGCTGCTCAGCGAGCATAACGCCGTGGTCTTCAAGGTTGCAGAAAGCGCAACCAAGCCGGAGATCAAGGCAGCGGTCGAAGCTCTGTTCGGGGTCAAGGTCACAGGTGTGAATACCCTGACCCAGAAGGGCAAGACCAAGCGGTGGAAGGGCAGACCCTATCGCCGTTCGGACTTCAAAAAGGCTGTCGTCACTTTGGCTGCTGGTCAGTCCATTGACGTCACCAGCGGTATCTGAGGCGCACGAACATGGCACTCAAGAACTATAAACCCACCAGCCCCGCACGCCGCGGCCTGATCCTCGTCGACAAGTCGTCGTTGTGGAAGGGCAAGCCGGTCAAGGCACTGGTCGAAGGTATTCACAAGTCGGGCGGGCGTAACAACAAGGGCCACGTCACTTCGCGCGGGATCGCTGGCGGTCACAAGCAGAAGTATCGTTTCATCGATTTCAAGCGTCGCAAGTGGGACATGCCCGCAACTGTCGAACGCCTGGAATATGATCCCAACCGCACTGCGTTCATCGCGCTGGTCAAGTATGAGGACGGTGAGCTCACCTACATCCTCGCACCCCAGCGTCTGGCCGAAGGCGATGTTGTGGTTGCCGGTGAAAAGACCGACGTCAAGCCGGGCAACGCGATGCTGCTCAGCCAGATGCCGGTCGGCACCATCATCCACAATGTGGAGATGAAGCCGGGCAAGGGCGGCCAGATCGCTCGGTCGGCAGGCACCTATGTGCAGCTGGTCGGCCGTGATCGCGGCATGGTGATTGTCCGCCTGAACTCGGGCGAGCAGCGCTACCTGCGCGGCGATTGCATGGGTACGGTTGGCGCGGTTTCAAACCCCGACAACTCGAACCAGAATTTCGCCAAGGCGGGCCGGACCCGCTGGAAGGGCCGCCGTCCGCTAACCCGCGGTGTTGCCAAGAACCCGGTCGATCACCCGCACGGCGGCGGCGAAGGCCGCACCTCGGGTGGCCGCCATCCGGTTACGCCATGGGGCAAGCCCACCAAGGGCGCCCGTACCCGCAATAACAAGCAGACGGACAAGATGATTATCCGTTCGCGTCACGCGAAGAAGAAGAGGTAAGCCACCATGGCACGTTCCGTCTGGAAAGGCCCCTTCGTCGACCTGCACCTGCTCAAAAAGGCGGAAGCCATGCAGGATCAGGGCAGCCGCGCCAGTCCCATAAAGACCTGGTCGCGTCGTTCGACGATCCTGCCGCAATTCGTTGGTCTGACGTTCACCGTCTACAATGGCCACAAGTTCATCCCTGTCTCGGTCAACGAGGATATGGTCGGTCACAAGCTGGGTGAATTTTCGCCCACGCGGACTTTCCCGGGTCATGCTGCCGACAAGAAGGGCAAACGCTGATGGGCAAGGCAAAATCACCGCGCCGCGTGGGCGACAAGGAAGCGCTTTCGGTCGGGACCACCATTCGTGGCTCCGCCCAGAAGCTCAATCTTGTTGCTGCGCTGATCCGTGGCCGCAAGGTTGAGGATGCGCTGAACATCCTGTCGTTCTCGACCAAGTCGATGGCGCTGGATGCCAAGAAGGTGCTCGCTTCGGCGATCGCCAACGCGGAAAACAACCACAACCTCGATGTTGATGCTTTGGTCGTGGCCGAAGCCAGCGTCGGCAAGTCGATCACCATGAAGCGTTTCCACACGCGCGGTCGGGGCAAGAGCACCCGCATCCTCAAGCCGTTCTCACGGTTGCGCATTGTGGTCCGTGAAACCTCTGACGAAGCTGGGGAGGCCTGAACCATGGGTCATAAAAGCAACCCGATCGGCCTGCGTCTCCAGATCAACCGGACCTGGGATAGCCGCTGGTACGCCGAAGGCAAGAGCTATGCGAAGCTGCTTGAGGAAGACCTCAAGATCCGCAAGTTCGTGCTTGAAACGCTGCCGCAGGCGGCAATCAGCAAGGTCGTGATCGAACGCCCGGCCAAGCTGTGCCGCGTCTCGATCTACGCTGCCCGCCCCGGTGTGATCATCGGCAAGAAGGGCGCGGATATCGAAAAGCTGCGTTTGCAGCTGGCGAAGATGACCGACAGCGACGTCAAGCTCAACATCGTCGAGATCCGCAAGCCAGAG
>JANOFJ010000152.1:0-6418 GCA_031413595.1 Novosphingobium sp. | reverse complement strand
CGGATCGTCGCGCTGCACGGCGCGGAGACTATCGCTGCGGTTATCGTCGAGCCGATGGCGGGCTCAACCGGGGTGCTGGTGCCGCCCACCGGTTACCTTGAAAAATTGCGCGCGATCTGCACCAGGCACGGCATTGTCCTGATCTTCGACGAGGTAATCACCGCCTTCGGGCGCATCGGCGGGGCGACTGCGGCAGGCACGTTGGGTGTCACGCCCGACATCATCACCATGGCCAAGGGGCTGACCAACGCCGCCGTGCCGATGGGCGCGGTCGCGGTCAGCCGGGCAATCCATGATACGGTGGTCGAAGGCGGACCGGACGGGATCGAGCTGTTCCACGGCTACACCTATTCCGGCCATCCATTGGCCGCCGCAGCGGGCCTCGCGACGCTCGATCTCTACAAGTCCGAAGGCATCTGGGAACACGCCGCCAGCCTGCATGGCTATTGGGAAGAAGCGGTCCACAGCCTCAAAGGCAAGCGCCACATCATCGACATCCGCAACATGGGGATCGTCGCCGGAATAGAACTCGAACCCCGCCCGGGCGCAGTGGGCAAACGCGGCATGGAACTGTTCCACAAATGCTTCGACAACGGCCTGCTGGTGCGGGCGACCGGCGACATCATCGCGCTGTCGCCGCCGCTGATTCTGGAGAAGGCGCATATTGACGAGATGGTCGGGCGGATTGGGGAGCTGGTGGAGGGGGTTGAGTAGGTTGGTGAGACCAAATTGGCTATGTCTGGCGTTGGTGGGGTCCGGACAGGTAGCTCTCGGGCGCAAGTGCTGGATAGCTGCCGCTAAGGACGCACAGGAAAGGATCGAGTTTCCTTCCTGTCGGCAGCATTAAAACAATAGATGCTTCCGCCGTCTGTCCATCCCGGGTTCGATATTAGTTGAACACATACCTCCTCAGGGAACCGTATAACGCGAGGATAGAAAACGTCCTGGCGCTCCAGTTCGCGACCACTCGCAGGCGCAGCTTCGGCATCATAAGCTAACCGAACAAAAGGCTCATCTTCTCGCCAGACCGCGCCCTTCGTTCTCTCATATAACAACCCATATCCGAGGAATCCTGCTAGGACTATTAGCCCGATGATTACTGCCAATCCGAGGCTTTCGCGTCTGCTCATGGCACCATCCTATCGACTCATGTGACGATCGCAATCGGGTCGTAACCAGCCATCACCGTTTCCAAACCTATCCCACCAAAACAATCTTCCCCACGTGCCGCTTGGTCAAAAACGCCTCTTGCGCCGCGACAATCTCGGTCAGCGGAAATGTCGCGGCCACCAGGGGCTTGATCTCGCCGCGTTCGATGTAGGTGATGAGGTTGGGGAACACTTCTGGTTCGAGGATCGTGCAGCCAAGCAGCCGCAGATCCTTGAGGTAAAGCGTGCGCAGGTCGAGATCCACAATTGGCCCTGATATGGCCCCGGCCACGCCGTAGCGCCCGCCGCGTTTTAGGCTGTTCAGGATGGTGGTGAACTGCGCGCCGCCGACGATATCGACGGCGGCGTCGAAATGTTCGGGGCCGAACAGCGCGGCGAGATCGGCATCGCGCGGGATGACATGATCCGCTCCCAAGGCGCACACCGCCTCGGCCTTGTCCGCGCCCGCCATCGCGGTCACTGCTGCGCCGCGGCGCTTGGCGAGTTGCACGGCGGCGGAGCCGACCCCGCCTGAGGCGCCGGTGATCAGCACATGCTCGCCCGCTTTCAGCGCGATCCGGGTCAGCATGTTTTCGGCCGCCGAATAGGCGCAGGGGAAGCTGGCGAGCTCGGCATCGCTGAGCGCGCTGTCAATCGAGTGGGCGTGGACCGAGGGCACCCGCGCATATTCGGCGAAGGCTCCATCGACCTCGGAGCCGAAATAGGTGGCATCGAACTTGGTTGCACCCCGGAACACTGGCTCGACCAGAACGCGTGTCCCGATCCGCACCCGATCAACGCCCGCGCCCACCGCGGCGATCCGCCCGCAGGCGTCCGCGCCTTGAATGCGGGGGAACTGGAACGCTGTGCCCGCCCAGCCATCGTCCTCGGCCCCGGAGATGCCCGTTGCGCCGCCAATCTCGGTCGCCTCGGCCACGGCTTTGGAATACCAGCCGATCCGCGTGTTGATATCGGTGTTGTTGACCCCCGCCGCGCCGATCCGGATCAGAACCTCGCCCGGCCCCGGCATGGGCACCGGCACGTCATGGCGCAATTCAAGCTGATCGAACCCGCCATTGCCGGTCAGCAGCACCGCGCGCATGACGCTGGGGATCGTCAATCAGCGCGCTCCAGCCCGAACTGGTGCAGATACCATTGCTGGAACTTGATCACGCTGCCTTCCTGATCCGAATAGCGCCCCGGGCGATAGCGGCTGGACATGATCCCGGCCTGATTATTCTCGGTGATCACTTTGTCCTGGGTGGTGGTGGCGTGATAGCCCCAGATCATCTTGTCAATGTCCACCTCGGCCTCGCTGGCGCGGCCATCGACCAGCCAGATCATCTCGACGTCGGACTGCAACGCGCCGCGGGGGGTGAACAGGAACAGGATCGAGAAATGATCGTCCGCGACGATCTGGCTGAACGGGCTGAAGCTGAGGTGCATCCGTCCGCCATCGGGCTTTGTGCGCTGGCCCATCAGCGGCGCAGGCGCGGTGCCATCCTGCGTTTCGGCGGCCCAGCCGTCCTTGTTCATCCGCTGCATCAGCAGGCGCAAATGGCTCCTCGTAGGCGGCTCGTCGATAGTGCCGACCGGACGGCCAAGCGCTGCCGCACCCTCTTCCCAGGCTTTGAGCTTGGGGGCGAAGCTGGCAATCGCGTCAGCTGGCCCCGAACTCGGCCCGGCCCCCACCGCGACGATCGATTCTGCCGCATGCATCGAGCAGAATTCAGGATGCGAGGGGACGCAGTGGTAGCATTCGAAGAAATTCTCGACGACCAGCTTCCAGTTGGCATCGGTCGGGTAGCTGCCGGCGTGGGCGATGCGGGCGGTATCGATGCCTTGATAGGCGAGGATCGGCCCCATATCGCCGAAGGTCGCGTCGAAATCGACCGGTTCGCCCTCGCTCATGTTGATGAAGATCAGCCCGTGGAACACGCGGATGTGGCAGGCGAACAGGCCATTCTCGGCCTTGTCGAAATCTTCCGGCATCAGCCGCGCCGAGATGAGCCGCCCGTCGAGGCCAAAGGTCCAGGCGTGGTAAGGGCAGACCAGCCGGGGGGCATTGCCGCTTTCGGCCTGACAAATGGTTGAACCACGATGACGGCAGACGTTGAAGAAGGCGCGGACGCTATCGGCATTCTCGCGGATGATAATGATCTGCTCGCCGCCGATCTTGAACAGGAAGTAATCGCCCTTGTTCGGAACCTTCGAGACATGCCCGGCCAGGATCCATTTCCGGCTGATTATCTGATCCATATCGGCCTTGAACACCGCATCGCTGGTGTAGAATTCCTGCTCAAAGCTGTAGCCAACCCTTGTATTGGCGGCGAGGCGCTGCATCATGGCGGCGGACGTTTCATTCATCACACTTTGATCCGTGCATTGGTGGGGTCGTATAGCGGTTTGAGCGAGGCAGTGGCCGGATAGCGCACCCCGGCAATCTCGATTTCATAGTCATCCGCGCCGATCGGGCCGACCACGCCATTATCGGCGGCAGTGACATAGCCAAGGCCGCAAGCTGCACCCAGCGTATGGGAATACATCCCCGAACGGATATAACCGGCGATCCGGCTGCCCTGCCAGATCGGCTCGTTATGATAGAGCATCGGCTCGGGCGCCTTGAGCAGGAACTGGACGAGGCGCTGCTTCATTCCTTCCGCCTTCTGCTGCACCAAGGCCTCGCGGCCGATGAAGCCGCCGGGCTTGTCCATTTTTACCGCGAAACCAAGGCCAGCCTCAAGCGGGGTATCCTCATCGGTGATGTCATGGCCCCAGTGGCGGTAGGCCTTTTCCATCCGCAGCGCATTGAGCGCGTGGTAGCCTGCGTGTTTGAGGCCGAATGCCGCGCCCGCGCTGACGATCTCATCATAGACGCCGGTCATGAACTCGGTCGGGATGTAAAGCTCCCAGCCCAGTTCGCCGACATAGGTGATCCGCGAGGCTCGGACGATCGCATAGCCCAGCTCAATCTCCTGACTGGTGCCGAACGGAAACGCCCCGTCCGACAGATCATTGGGGGTCAGCGACTGGAGCAGCTCGCGTGAATTTGGCCCCATGACCGAGATCACTCCCATCCCTGAGCTGACATTGGTCAGCACCGCATGGGCATCATCCGGGATATGGCGCGAGAGCCAGTTGAAATCGCGCACCTCAGTCTCCGCCCCGCCGACGATCAGATAGGCGTTTTGGCTAAGCCGCGTGACGGTCAGATCAGCCTCGATCCCGCCCTTTTCATTGAGCCACTGGGTGTAGACGAGCCTGCCCGGCGCGACATCGACATCGTTGCCGCAGACCCGGTTGAGCACAGAACAGGCATCGCGGCCTTCAAGGCGGAATTTGGCGAACGAGGACTGATCGAACAAGGCAACCGCCTCACGCACCGCCTTGCATTCGGCGGCATTGGCGGCAAACCAGTTCTGGCGGCCATAGCTGTATTCATATTTCGGCGCACTGCCCGGCTCGCCATACCAATTGGGCCGCTCCCACCCGAAAGCCTCGCCGTGGCAGGCACCCGCAGCCAGTACCCGGTCATGGATCGCCGATTTGCGCACGCCGCGCGCGGTTTCATACTGCTTGAACGGGTAATGGGTGGCGTAAAGCAGGCCGAGGCTTTCAGTGACCCGCTCGCGCAGATATTTGCGGTTGATCTGGAACGGCATGTTGCGGCGGATGTCGACCGCCCACAGGTCCGCAGGAGGGATCTCATCACGGATCCATTCGGCCATGACCTTGCCGACGCCGCCCGCCGATTGCAGCCCGATAGAATTGAGGCCTGCCGCGACAAAACAGCCCTTCAACTCGGCGCTTTCGCCCAGATGATAGCGCACGTCCGGCGTGAAGCTTTCCGGACCGCAAAAGAATTTCAGGATCCCGGCGTTTTCCAGCGCCGGAACGCGGCGCATCGCGTCCACCAGCAGCGGCTCGAAATGCTCGAAGCTTCCCGCGATTTCATCGAAGCAGAAGTCCTCGGGGATGCCCTCCATCCCCCACGGCCGGGCATGGGGTTCAAACGCGCCGACCAAGAGCTTGCCCGCGTCATATTTGTAATAGCCGCAGTAATCATAATCGCGCAGCACCGGCAAAGTCGGGTCGATGCCTTCGACGCCTTCGAACAGCACGTAATAATGCTCGCAGGCATGGAGCGGCGCGGCAACCCCGATGCTGGCGGCCAGATCGCGGGTCCACATGCCCCCGCAGATCACCACGTAATCCGCGTCGATCGAGCCTTCTTCCGTATCGACCCCGGTTATCCGGGTGCCATCATGGCGGATTTTGGTGACCTTGGTATTCTCGAAAATCCGCGCCCCGCCGCTGCGCGCGCCCTTGGCCAAGGCCATGGTGATATCAACCGCATTGGCATAGCCGTCGCTGGGGATATGGATCCCGCCCACCACATCATCGACATTGACGATCTGCGCCAGGTCCTTGATCTCCTGCGGGGTCACGACATGCACCGGAAGGTCGAACACCTTGGCCATCGAGGCACTGCGCTTGAGTTCCTCGAACCGCTCGGCGTTGGTCGCCATCGAGATCGAGCCGCATTGGCGGTAGCCAGTTGCCTGGCCGGTTTCGGCCTCGAGCCCGCGATAGAGCTCGCCGGTATATTTGGCGAGCTTGGTCATGTTGATCGACGGGCGCAGCTGGCCAACCAGCCCCGCCGCATGCCAGGTGGTGCCGCTGGTCAGCTGCTTGCGTTCCAGCAGGACAACATCGTCCCAGCCGATCCTGGTCAGGTGATAGGCGATCGAGCAGCCGATCACCCCGCCGCCGATAATGACGACGCGGGCCTTTTGGGGAAGGTCAGCCACCGCGTTCAGGCCTTCATCTTGGCGTTGTCGGGATCATAGGCGGGATGCTCCAGCACGGTCGCAGCCCGCGCTTCGCCCTGCAACTGGATCGTGAATCTCGATCCGGGCGCGGCGTGGTCGAGAGGAACACAGGCGAAGAACAGGCTCTTGCCCACGCGGTGGCCATAGCCGCCCGATGTTGTCAGACCGATGCAGCGATCGCCGACCATGCATGGTTCGCCCCCGCGCACATCGACATTGCCCGCATCCACCTCGCCATAGACGATCCGGAACCGGTCGGGCGCATCCAGCGTCTCTTGCTTGCCGACGAAGTGGTCCTTCTTGAAAGCGATGAAGCGGTCCATCCCCGCCTCGATCATCGTCAGCTCGTTGGTCAGCTCGCTGCCCCAGGCCTTGTAGCCCTTTTCCATCCGCATCGTGTTGACGGCATAGAGGCCGTAATTGGCGATGCCGAACTCG
>JANOFJ010000151.1:0-22965 GCA_031413595.1 Novosphingobium sp. | reverse complement strand
GCTTGTTTGAGCGCCCGGACCACTTCGGGGATCAGCACCAGCGTCGAAACCTCGCCGCAGTGCCCGCCTGCCTCGCCGCCTTGCGCGACGATGATATCGACCCCGGCCTCGGCCTGGCGCAGCGCGTGCTCCTTGGCGCCGACCAGCGCCGCGACCGGAATTCCGCGGGCCTTGCCCCCGGCAATCATTTCGGGCGGGGCGATACCAAGCGCATTGGCGATCAGCCGGATCGGGTGGCGGAAGGCGACTTCCATCAAGGCGAGACCGTTTTCCGGCGTAATCCCCATCCGCTCACGCAGCACCGGCGGTTCACTGCCCGCAGCTACGCCATAGCTTGCCAACAAATCAGCGGCGAATGCCTTGTGCTCGGGCGAAATAGCGGCGGCGCGGGCGGCATTGCTCGAAAGCTCCGCCACGCGCGGGTCGACCGTTTCGGGCACCAGCACATCGACGCCGTAGGGCTTGCCATCGACATGGGCATCGATCCAGGCCAGCTCTTCCTCAAGCTGGTCCGGACTGAACCGGGTTGCGCCCAGCACGCCGAACCCGCCCGCCTTGCTGACCGCCACCACCACATCGCGGCAGTGGCTGAAGGCGAACAGCGGGAAGTCGCAGCCGGTCAGGCGGCACAGGGCGTTGTTCATGAGCCTAGCGGGGCGGGAGAGTGAGCGGACCGCCCAGTTCGATTGCCTTTTTGTAAGCCGGGCGCGCGGTCAGCGACGCCTGATAGCGGGTCAAATTGGGGCGACCCTTCAGGAGCCCCATCTGCTCGCCATGCTCGAGCAGATACTCAAGGTTGATATCCGCCCCGGTGAAGGTCTCGCCGCACAGGAAGCTCTTGCCTTCAAGCTCGCTCTCGATCCAGTCGAGCTGCTTCTTGAGTTCAGCGTCCATGAAGCCCAGCGCTGCCTCGCCCAGCCCCAGCCGAGAGCCGAGCATCCGCATCAGCATCGGCATCCCCAGCGTGCCTTCGGCAAAATGGAGCCATTCGAGGTATTCAGGCCGGCCATCGTCGGGCGGCAGCAGCTTGCCGCCGCCGTGACGATCGACGATATATTCGATGATCGCCGAGCTTTCGACCATCACCCGGCCGTCGATTTCCACCGCCGGGGCCTTGCCGAGCGGATGGACATCATAAAGCGACGGCGGCGAGCGGAAGGTCGCAGGATCGCGGTCATGCTGGATCAGCTCGTAGGGCAGTCCCAGCTCTTCCATCAGCCAGATGATCCGGGTCGAACGTGAAATGCGCAGATGGTGGACGCGAATGGTCATGGCTTGGGCTTTCCTCAGGTCAGGTAATGAGCGGTGGTCTTCGCTGCGATGTCGTCCGCTGTAACCCCGGGCGCAAGCTCGGTCAGGCGGAACGGTGAAGTGTGGTCTGCCCGGTGAAAGACCGCAAGATCGGTTATCACCATGTCGACCACATTCTTTCCGGTCAGCGGGAGCGTGCAGGCCGGGATGAATTTGGGGCTGCCATCCTTGGCGCAGTGTTCCATCACGACGATGATCTTCTTGACGCCGGCGACCAGATCCATCGCCCCGCCCATGCCCTTGATCATCTTGCCCGGGACCATCCAGTTGGCAATGTCGCCATTCTCGGCCACTTCCATCGCGCCCAGCACGGTCAGATCGATATGCCCGCCGCGGATCATCGCAAAGCTGGCGGCGCTATCGAAATAGGCTGAATGCGGCAGTTCGCTGATGGTTTGCTTGCCGGCATTGATCAGATCGGCGTCAACTTCGTCCTCGGTGGGAAAAGGCCCGATCCCCAGCATCCCGTTTTCGGATTGCAGTGTGACGGTAATATCGGACGGCACATGGTTCGCCACCAGCGTCGGGATACCTATGCCCAGGTTGACATAATAGCCGTCCTTCAGTTCCTGCGCGGCACGCATCGCCATCTGGTCGCGGCTCCAGCCTTTGGTGAGGCCATCATGCTTGGTCATCAGCCAACATCCGTGGTGCGAGTGGTGCGGAATTCGATCTTCTTGTCATAGGGGCTGCCGACGATCATTCGCTGGACGTAAACCCCCGGCAAATGGATGCAATCGGGGTCGAGGCTGCCGACCGGCACGATTTCCTCCACCTCGACCACGCAGAACTTGCCGCAGGTGGCGGCGGGCTGGTTGAAATTGCGCGCGGTCTTGCGGAATACGACATTGCCGGTGGTGTCGGCCTTCCACGCCTTGACCAACGCGAGGTCGGCAAAAATCCCCTGCTCGAGGATGTATTCCTCACCATTGAAGCTCTTCACTTCCTTGCCGTCCGCCACCAGCGTGCCGACGCCGGTCTTGGTGTAGAATCCGGGGATGCCTGCGCCGCCGGCGCGCAACCGTTCGGCCAGCGTGCCCTGGGGGGAGAACTCGACTTCCAGTTCGCCCGAAAGATACTGCCGTTCGAACTCCTTGTTCTCGCCCACATAGCTCGCGATCATCTTCTTGACCTGCCGGGTGCGGAGCAACTTGCCGATGCCTTCACCGTCGATCCCGGCATTATTGCTGGCGAACGTAAGCCCGGTCACGCCGCTTGTGACCATCGCATCAAGCAGCCGCTCGGGGATGCCGCACAGCCCAAAGCCGCCGCAAGCGATCAGCATGTCGTTGCGCAGCAGGCCAGACAGCGCCGCCGCGGCGTCGGGGAAAAGCTTGTTCATCGGGCATCCTCAATGGGCGAGTGCGCAGGGTTAATTGAAGGCGAGGCTTCCGCCAATTGCAACCCCAGCGCGGCGGAAAGTTCGGCCAGCGCCTGTTCGCCGCTTGCCACCTTGATCGCGTGCATGCCCAGCATGGCAGCAGGCTTGCAGTTGATCCCGAGGTCATCGAGGTAGATGCAAGCTTTCGGCTCCACCGCCAGCATCTCGCACATCATCTGGTAGATCCTGGGGTCGGGCTTGCGGATCCCGGCCTTGGAGCTTTCGATCACGTGATCGAACCGCATGAATATATCCGCATAGGCGCTAGCCTTGCCGGCCGATCCGGCCATCCCTGCGCCCTTGCCGGCGGGCACATTGTTGGTGATGCAGCCCAGTGCAAAATCCTCGCGCTTCAGCGTGTCGAGCGCGGCGACCATGGCGGGGCGGACACTGCCGGCCAGCACCGCCAGCACTTCGCGCCCGGGTAGTGGATGGCCCAGCCGGGCGGCCTCTTGTTCGAACGCTGTATCAAAGGCAGCCGCGTCGATCTCGGCGCGTTCAAACCGCGCCCAGGCGTTGTCGTCGGGATCGCTGGTATTGACCGTCCGGACGAAATCATGCGGCAAGCCGCGCTCCGCCTCAAGCCGGTTGAATGCTTCAAAGGGTGACGAGGTTATCACCCCGCCAAAGTCGAAGATCACGGCGGTAAAGCGGCGCGGCATCTATTTCCCCGTAACAAGTTCCTCGCGGCCATTGGCGCAAGGCGCGCCGCCGCGCAAGCATGCCCGCTTTTGATCGAGATCATGGCGCCACCTGCGAATCGGGTTCACAAGGTCGGCGCAAAAGGAGGTCAGCATGCGTTCCATTCTTGTCAAAGCCGGTCGCGATCCCGGTATGCGGGCCCGGCTCGACACCGCGCTTGATCTGGCCCGGGCCAATGACGGCCACGTTACCTTGCTGATCGATACCCCGCTCGACAGCTATGTCACGATTGATCCGTTCGGCGGCACTTATGTGGCGCGCGAGGCGCTTGATGCGGCGCTGGCCGATGATGATGCGCTGGCCGAAGCCGTGACCCTGCAATTGACGCGCGAAGATGTTCCTTTCGATGTGCTCCAATTTGAACAGCGCCCGCTTGATGCAATGGCTGCAGCGGCCCAGCTGGCCGATGTTGCGATTGTTTCGCGCAGCTGTGGCTATGCCGGCGATCTGGCCCTGGCGGTGCGTTGTCCGGTGCTGGCTCTGCCTGACAAGACCGCGCTCCGGATACCGGTGCGCAATGCCTGCATCGCCTGGGATGGCGGAAAACGAGGCGGCAGTGGCGCTGCGCTCGGTCGCGCCGATGCTGGCGGGAAGCGGGCAGGTTCATCTGCTGACCGTAAGCTCGGGCAAGGGCGTGAGTGAATCCGGTTTCCCTTCAACGGAGGCGCTCCGCTATCTCTCGCGCCACGGCATCAAGGCCGAGTTGCACGAGCTCGAACGCGGCAATTCGATCGAAGAAACGCTGCTGACTGCGGCTTTGCGCCTGGAGGCCGAACTGATTGCGCTGGGTGCCTTCAGTCACAGCCGGATGCGGGAACTGCTGTTCGGCGGGGTCACGCGCTATTTCCTCGATGAGCAGAAGTCCCCGCCATTGTTGTTGGCGCATTAGTCGGACGGGGCTGGTCAGCCGGGCAGGATCTGCCGAGAACAATCTGTTGCATCGCAGCGTATACCTCCAGGGCAGGAACTTTTTGGACATTGCGATCTGCGCCAAGATCGACTAATTTCTGTTGAAATTCAAACGTTAATGACAAATACGCAACTGCAGTTGCAAATTACGCAACAAGCGATGCGCATTTCGCACTTGCACAATAGGTGGCGAAATGACACTTAGATCGTGCCTTTTCAGGCATCCTCTCCCAAAACTTTCATAGGCCCGGTCGGCAACGCCCGGGCCTTTTTTTGTCCCTGCCCGGGATGGGGTGGGCAACGCCTGAGCCCTTTTTGACCCGGTTTCCGGACCTACGGCATTCTTGCCCGGCTACCTGATTTGCAATCGGGCCAGTCAGTTCCTAGCTTTCCCCTTCTCCCGGATGACCCGGGCAACAGGCAGGAAGCGATTCGATGGCTGATGCAGGCGCGAAAGTGGATGACGCGAAAACCGATGACAAGGCGGTTCGGCTGCAAGTCGCCGCCGCGCGGCAGGAAGAAAGCGGTCATGGCATCGCTCGCCTGCCCAAAACGACCATGGCCAGACTGGGCATCACCGAAGGCGATGTGATCGAGATTGCCGGCAAGCGCACAACCGCGGCGCGCGCAGTCCTGGCCTATCCCGAAGACGATGGGCTGGAAGTGATCCGACTCGACGGGTTGCAGCGCGCCAATGCCGAGGTTGGCTCGGGCGATCATGTCCAGGTCACCCGCGCCGAATCGCGCCCCGCCAGCCGTGTGGTTTTCGCCCCCGCCCAGCGCGAGATGCGGCTGCAAGGCCCGGCGCAGGCGCTCAAGCGCAATTTCTTTGCCCGGCCCTTGATGGCGGGCGATCTGGTCGCGACTACCGGCCAGCAACAGGTCCGCGATATGCCGCCGCAGGTGGCGCGGATGTTCAACACCCCAGCCTATGCACTGACCCAGATCCGCCTCACCGTCGTTTCGACCACGCCCAAGGGCATCGTCCATATCGACGAGAACTCCGAGATCGAGCTGCGCGAGGAATACGAGGAAGCCCGCACCGGGCGCGGCGATGTCAATTATGACGATGTCGGCGGGATGGGCGATACGATCCGCCAGCTGCGCGAAATGGTCGAACTGCCGCTGCGCTATCCTGAGCTGTTCACGCGCCTTGGGGTCGATCCGCCCAAGGGGGTGTTGCTGCATGGACCTCCGGGCACCGGCAAGACCCGGCTGGCGCAGGCGGTTGCCAACGAAAGCGAAGCCAGCTTCTTCACCATCAACGGCCCCGAAATTATGGGTTCGGCCTATGGCGAGAGCGAGCGGAGGCTGCGCGAAGTGTTCGAGGAAGCGGCCAAGGCCTCACCCTCGATCGTATTCATCGACGAGATCGATTCGATCGCTCCCAAGCGCGGTCAGGTGCAGGGCGAGGCGGAAAAGCGCCTCGTTGCGCAGCTGCTGACGCTGATGGACGGGTTGCAGGCACGCTCCAACATCGTGGTGATCGCCGCCACCAACCGCCCCGATGCGATCGATGAAGCGCTGCGCCGTCCCGGCCGGTTCGACCGCGAGATCATCATCGGTGTACCGGACGAAAGCGGGCGCCGTGAGATCATCGGCATCCACACCCGCGGCATGCCGCTGGCCGAAGGCGTTAGTCTCGACGAGCTGGCCCGCACGACCCACGGGTTTGTCGGCGCCGATCTGGCCGCGCTGGCGCGCGAGGCGGCGATCGAAACCACGCGGCGGATCATGCCGCTGCTCGATCTGGAGGCGCAGACCATCCCGGCAGAAGTGCTCGACAACCTCTCGGTCACCCGCGAGGATTTTGTTGCCGCACTGAAGCGGGTCCAGCCCAGCGCGATGCGCGAGGTGATGGTTCAGGTGCCCAACATCGGCTGGGCTGACATTGGCGGGCTCGATGATGCCCAGATGAAACTGCGCGAGGGGGTCGAGCTGCCGCTGCGCAATCCGCAAGCATTTCACCGGCTCGGCATCCGCCCGGCCAAGGGTTTCCTGCTCTATGGCCCGCCCGGCACCGGCAAGACCTTGCTGGCCAAGGCCGTCGCCAAGGAGGCAGAGGCCAATTTCATCGCGATCAAAAGCTCGGACCTGCTCAGCAAATGGTACGGCGAAAGCGAGCAGCAGATCAGCCGTCTGTTTGCCCGCGCCCGGCAAGTGGCCCCTTGCGTGATCTTCATCGACGAGATCGACAGCCTTGTTCCGGCGCGCGGGTCGAGCGGCAATGAGCCGCAGGTGACGGCCCGCGTGGTCAATACGATCCTGGCGGAAATGGACGGGATGGAAGAGCTGTCGTCGGTGATCGTGATCGGGGCCACCAACCGCCCGGCGCTGGTTGATCCGGCTTTGCTGCGACCGGGCCGGTTCGATGAGCTGGTCTATGTCGGCACGCCTACCGAGGACGGGCGCGCCCATATCCTCAAGATCCACACCCGCAACATGCCGCTGGCCAAGGATGTCGATCTGGCCGCCATTGCCAAGGAAACCGACCGCTTCACCGGGGCCGATCTGGAAGATGTGGTGCGGCGCGCAGGCCTCATCGCGATCCGTGCGCGCGGCGAAAAGGTCAAGACGGTGACAGCAGCCGATTTCACCGAGGCGCTGGCTGATTCGCGCGCCACCGTGACGGCGGAGATGGAAGCCGAATACGCCAAGATGAAGGGCGAGCTGAAAAAGCGGGCGATGGAAGTGTCGCCGGTTGGGTTTCTGGCTCCCGGCATGGTCGAATCGACGCGGGACAAAAAGCATAGTTGAAAGGCGTTGTCCCTGGCTTGAGCCGGGACACCGTTATACTGCGGTGCAAAGCGCCTCGGGCATGGTCTCGCGGAGCCATTCGAGCATCTCTTCGCGCATCGCGAGGCGCAGCTTTGCCAGCGCGGCGGGATCATGCGCGCTCATCACCAGCTTGAGCTCGATCGAATCGACCCGGCTTTCGCTGACTTGCAGCACTGCGGTTCGTCCGTCCCAGCAGTCGTGGGCCTTGATCGCCGCCAGATAGGCCTCCCGGATCGGAGCGATTGCGCCACCCGGCTTGATCGGGAAAACCACCGATCCGGTGATCCCGCCCGCCACCCGGGTCCAGTTCTGGAAGGTGGTTTCGAGGAATTTGGTGGTCGGCACGATCAGCCGCCGCTCATCGGCGGTGCGGATCACCACATAGCTCATCCGGATATCCTCGACCCGCCCGCTTTCGCCGTCGATCACCACGAAATCATCGATCCGGATCGGCTCGGTCAGCGCCATCTGCATGCCCGCCAGCACCGATTTGAGCGCCGGTTGGGCCGCCGCGCCGACTGCCAGCCCGACCAGACTGGCCGAGGCGATCAGCGTCACGCCGACATTGCGCACGCCCGGAATGCCCAGCAGGATCAACGCGACAGTGACGAATACGATGATGAAACCAGCGGTCCGTGAAAGGATCGCCACTCGGGTGCGGCGGCTGCGGGCGGCAAACTCGTCACTGGACAGCTCGGCGCGGCTTTCCAGCACCCGGGCGAAAGCCTTGACCAGCGCAAAGGCAACCCAGCCGAGCAGCGCCGGGACAAGGAACCGTTCGATCGCCAGCCAGACCCGCGACAGTGCCGGGTCGCTCTCAGCAGCCAATGAAATGCCGATGGCGACGAACGACCAGCGCAGCGGATGGCGCAAGCGGTCCACCACAACCTGATCGGATTCAAGATGTGACAGCCTGGCAAAACGGCTGAGCAGCGCGAACAGCAGGAGGTGCAGTACCAGCGCCGCGCCGACCGCGATGGCGACGGCCAGGAAGCTGTCGGTCAGCATGCCGAACCGGCTCGCGATTGTGGCCGATGCAGGCAGGCTCAATGCGCCGCCCCCCAGCTAAGCCCAGTGCCGATCTCGATCCCCAGCGGGACATCCAGCTTGACCGAAGGCAGCGCGGCTTCGGCCATGACCCGCTCGATCACCGGTCGGGCGGCAGCGACATCACCTTCGGGCAGTTCGAACACCAGCTCGTCATGCACCTGCAGCAGCATCCGCACATGACCCAGACCGGCGGCTTCCAGCGCGGGCATCATCCGTGCCATGGCGCGTTTGATGATATCGGCGCAGGTGCCCTGGATCGGCGCATTGATCGCGGCGCGCTCGCTGCCCTGCCGCTCGGCCTGGTTCTTCGAGCCGATTCGCGGGAACCAGCATTTGCGGCCAAACAGCGTCTGCGAATAGCCGCGCTCACGCACCGCTTCGAGAGTTTCGTGGATATAGCGCTGGATGCCCGGAAACCGCTCGAAATAGCGGTCGATCATCGCCTGGGCTTCTTCGGCGGTCACTCCCAGCCGTCCGGCCAGACCCCAGCGGGAGATGCCATAAAGGATCGCGAAATTGATCGTCTTGGCCCGGCCGCGGGTGTCGCGGTTGACCTCGCCGAACATCTCCATCGCAGTGCGGGCATGGATGTCTTCCCCTGCAGCAAAGGCCTCCTTCAGCGCCGGAACATCGGCCATATGTGCAGCAAGGCGCAGCTCGATCTGGCTGTAGTCGGCGGCGAGCAGCACGTGGCCGGGCCCGGCCACGAAAGCATCGCGGATCTGGCGGCCCAGCTCGGTTCGGATCGGGATGTTTTGCAAGTTCGGCTCGGTTGAGGAGAGCCGCCCGGTCTGCGCACCGACCAGGCTGTAGCTGGTATGGACCCGCTGCGTGTCGGGGTTGATCGCGGCTTGCAATGCTTCGGTGTAAGTCGAGCGCAATTTCGACAGTTGCCGCCATTCGAGCACCTTGGCGGCCATCGCCACGCCTTGCCCGGCGAGGCCTTCCAATATGCCGACGTCGGTAGAATATTGCCCGCTCTTGCCCTTCTTGCCGCCCTTCAGGCCCATCTTGTCGAACAGGATGTCGCCCAGTTGCTTGGGGCTGCCGATCGTGAAACTTTCCCCGGCCAGCTCGTGAATCTCCGCTTCCAGCGCGCTGATGGCAGTGGCGAATTCGGCAGAGAGCCCTGCCAGACGCTCACGGTCGACCTTGATGCCGTGGCGCTCCATTTGCGCCACCACAGCTATCAGCGGACGGTCGACCCGCTGGTAAACCCGGCTCGCCCCCTCGTCGGCCAGGCGCGATTTCAACACCGCATGCAACCGCCAGGTTACGTCGGCGTCTTCGGCGGCATAGGCCACTGCCTTGTCCAATGGCACTTCGGCAAAGCTGATCGCTTTTTTTCCGGTGCCGCACACATCCTTGAAGGCGATGCAGGTGTGACCAAGGTGGCGCTGCGCCAGCTCGCCCATCCCGTGACCGCCTCCGATGCCATCTTCGCCGCGCCCGGCATCGAGGTCAAAGCTGATCACCATCGTATCGTCGATCGGGCTGACGGCAATCCCGTGCCGCGCCATCACGTTGAGATCATATTTGATGTTCTGCCCGACTTTGAGCACCGCATCGCTTTCGAGCAGCGACTTCAACCGGGCGAGGGCCGCATCTCGGTCAATTTGCAGCGGCTTTTCTGCGAACATATCTCTCCCGCCGTGGCCCAGCGGTATGTAGCAGGCCTGATTCGGGCCGGTTGCGAGGCTGATCCCGACCAGATCGGCCCGCATCGCATCGAGCGCGCTGGTCTCTGTATCAAAGGCAACCGTCCGTGCTGCTGCGGCCCGAGCGATCCAGCGGTCGAGCGCCTCCATCGTCTGGACGCATTCATAGGCGGCATAGTCGATCGCCGGCATTTCGGGCAACGGCTGGCGGGCCGCGCCAAGAGTCGGCCCGGCGCCAGCAGTCACCGGCTTTCCCGGATGGAGCTGGGTCTTGCGCTCAGGGCTGCCTGAGCCGGCCCCCAGCCGCTTGAGCAGGCTGGTAAAGCCGTGCTCGGAGAGGAACGCGGTAAGAGGCGCGGGCGGGATTGCGCCCAGCTTGAAGTCGTCGAGCGCCAACGGCAGGGGGCAATCTTCCTTGAGCTGGACCAGCACGCGTGAGAGCCGTGCCATATCGGCCTGTTCGATCAGGCTTTCGCGCAGCTTGCCCGGTTTCATGTCCGGCGCGGCGGCCAGCACGCCTTCAAGGCTGCCATGTTCCTGGATCAGCTTGGTCGCGGTTTTCGGACCGATCCCGCGAATGCCGGGAATATTGTCGGACGAATCACCCATCAAGGCCAGCACATCGCCAACCAGATCGGGGGCGACCCCGAATTTCTCCTCGACCTCGGGAATGCCGATTCGCAGGTTCTTCATCGTATCGAGCATGTCGATCCGGCCGCCGCCCTTTCCGCAGGTTCCGATCAGCTGCATCAGATCCTTGTCGGATGAAACGATCGTCACATCCCAGCCAGCCTGTGCCGCGACGCGGGCATAGGAAGCGATCATGTCGTCGGCCTCGACGTTTTCTTCCTCGATCAAAGGCAGCGAAAAGGCGCGAGTGGCATCGCGAATCAGCGGGAACTGGGGGACCAGATCCTCGGGCGCGGGCGGCCTGTTGGCCTTGTACTGATCGTACAGGTCATTTCGGAACGACTTCCCCGACTTGTCGAGGATCACCGCCAGATGGGTCGGGCCATCGGCCTTGTTGAGGTCATCGGCCAGCTTCCACAGCATCGTGGTATAGCCATAAACCGCGCCAACCGGCACACCCAGCGGGTTGGTCAGCGGCGGCAGCCGGTGATAGGCGCGGAAGATATAGGCTGATCCATCAACCAGGTAGAGATGCTGTTTGGGCTCCATCGGCTATGCCTAGCAGGACCGAACCGGAAGGCCAAATGGGGCCGGTTGGCCGAAGAATGGGCAGCTGATTCGCGTCCAGGGCGTGTTTATCGTGCTGTCACAGGCTTGCCACAATCATGTGTCACCTCGGTTATCCGCCAAATTTGTGCGCGAAATCACTAATCGCGCGACAATCGCTTGCATCCAGAAACGAAGGCGATTAATTGACGCGCGAAGTCTACCGATGAGGTAGTCTTTCCGCTCGGCCCACAATGTCACTCCGACATTGTGTCGCGCGTGGTCCACTCGCTGTTCAAGGAATACCATACATGCGCAAGATCGTTCTCGCTGCTGCCGCTGCCGGCGCCGCTCTCGCTCTCTCGGCTTGTTCGGAAAAGGCTCCTGAAGCCACTACCGAAGCAACCGAAGCTGCTACTGAAGCCGCTACTGAAGCCGCTGCTGCAACTGACGCTGCTGCTGTTGCAACCGACGCTGCCGCCACGGCAACTGACGCTGCTGCCGCTGCAACCGACGCTGCTGGCGACGCTGCTGCCGCTGCTGCGGATGCTGCCAAGAAGATGTAATCTTCGCCTAACGGCAAAGATTGGGGGGGCGCGGGGGAAACTTCGCGCCCCTTTTCTTTTTGCCCCCATTCTTTTTGCCCATCTTCGTTTGCACAAGTCCCGCGCTTGCCCGCAGCGGGCAGCAATGCCAAGCTGACCCCGATGGGTGAAACAGCTAGCAATCCGTTTGTTGCGCTGGGCGAGGGGCTGGCTGCGGCGCTGGCTCGCATCGGCCTGCCTGCTCCTGACGGACTTGAACGGCTGTCCGGCGGCGCCAGCATGGAGAGCTGGCGGTTTTTCGCGGGCGATCAGCCGCTGGTGCTGCGCCGCGCCCCCTCGGCAGCGATAATGGCCGGGCGGCCGATGGACCATGCCGGCGAAGCAGCATTGATTCGCGCTGCCTTCGCGGCCGGGGTCGCTGCTCCGGAAATTCTGATCGAACTGGCCCCGCAAGACGGGATCGGCACCGGCTTTATCATGCGCGCCATTCCCGGCACATCTGATCCCGCCGTGATTCTGGCCGAAGCTGATCCGGCACCGCTGATAGCCGATATCGCCCGCGAAATGGCGGCAATTCACCGCACAGATGCATCGCGGCTTCCTGCCCTGCCGGTGATGGATACCGCCGAAGCGCTGGCCGAGCTACGCAGCCGGTTCTTCGCTTATGGCGGTGATCGCCCGGTGCTGGCGTTGGCATTGCACTGGCTAGAGCAACACATTCCCGGCCCGCTTCCACCCCGGCTGGTTCACGGTGATTTCCGGCTGGGCAATCTGCTGGTCGATCGGGGCCGTCTGACCGGGGTGCTCGACTGGGAACTGGCTCACCTTGGCGACCCGCATGAGGATCTGGCCTACGGCTGCATGACCGTATGGCGCTTTTCCCGGCCCGACCGGCCAGCGTTTGGCCTCGCTTCGCTGGCAGACTGGCTGGCGGCCTACCGCGCTGCGGGCGGAGCCGAGGTTGATCCAGCACGGTTGCGATTCTGGCTGGTCTATCGGACCTTCTGGTGGGCGCTGGGCTGCCTGCAGATGGGTGGTTACTGGCGCTCGGGCAGCGACCGTTCGATCGAACGCTTGGTGGTGGCGCGGCGGACCGCAGAGCAGGAACTTGATCTGCTCCTGCTGCTGGAAGAAGAAGCGGCTGAGGCGGAGCGCGTTCGGCCCTTGCCGCCCACCGCCCCGCCGCTCGCCAGCAACATCGGTGAGCCAAGCGCGGGAGAAATCCTGACTGCTGTGTCAGAATGGCTGGCCAATGAAATCAAGCCGCTGGTCAGCGGTGCATCGCTTGGCGGACCGGAAAGTAATGGGCGGGCAAAATTCAATCTGGCGGTGGCCCGCAATGCGCTGGGGATCGTAACCCGCGAGCTGGCGCTGCGACCGCGCGCTATCGATGCGGCGCTGTCGGCCGATTTGCTCTCGGGCAGGGCCAGTCTGGCCACCCCCGGCCTGTTGTCGCAGTTACGCCGGATGGCGCTGGACAAGCTGACGGCCGATATGCCGAAATACCCGGCGCTTGCGATTGCGCGGGAGCAATGGGAGGGTGTGAACGGGGCCCTGGATTGACGTGAAATCCGTGATCAAGCCATGATCTGGCGTCTTAGCGCGAAGCTGTGCGTCGCAGGCTGAGGGATTCGGCCAGATAGCCATCATAGATCGTCCGGGCGATGTTGGCGATCCGGGCGTCGCGGCCGGGCTTGCCGCCCTGGCCGGTAACATAGATCGCCAAAGCGATCGTGCGGCCATCGGGAGTGGTAATGAACCCGACGTCGCTGGCCGTGTTGCTGAGTGTGCCGGTCTTGTGCGCGACCCTGGCGCCTTCGGGCAGCATTCCGCGGATCCGGCGCTTGCCAGTAACGCAACGTTCCATCGCGCCGAGCAGAACCGCGCGGCTGGAATCGCTGAGCCAATCCCCGCGGTGGAGCCCGCTCAGCAGCCGGACCATTGCCTGCGGGGTGGTGCTGTCACGCAGATCGACCGAAGTGGCGGGATTGATCAAGCCGTCATCGCGGACCAACGTGGCGATATCACGATCGATCCGCAGCCCGTTAAGACCCGCCATCCGAAGCCAGCGATTGACCGCTTGCGGTCCGCCGACGGCCGCAAGCAGCGCATCGGTGGCTGGATTGTCGCTGCGGGTCAGCGACAGTTCGATCAGCCCAAGGGCCGATACCATTTGGCCCGCGCGGACCGGGGCAACGGCGCTGGAGAACTTGGCCGAGGCGACCGGGACCATCAACGGAAACTGGTCAGTCAGCCGATAGCGGCCATCATCAACGCCTTGCAGGAAGGTGGCGGCAATAGCGATCTTGCTGGTACTGGCGAGCGGGAACGCCTGATCGCCCAGAACGGCGATATTGCGGCCAGTTGCCAGATCGATCGCAGCAACGCCGATCCGGCCACGTTCAGCGCTGGCGATCGCGGCAAGCTGAGCCTCAAGGCTGCTGGAATAGCTGCGCGGTGTGGCGGCCTGGCCCGACCAGGGCTGAATAGTCGAGGGTCGTGCCGATGGGAGCAGGACCTGAGGTGCTGGTATGCGAAGCTCGCTGCCGAAGGTCTTGTCGAACTGGCGTTCGATCGAATCGCTTCCGGCAGCGGTCGCCGGTACGGCAAATGCGCTGGCTAGCGCCAGCATTGCCGTAACTCGCAAGAAAAGCCCTGTCTTCACCAAGTGAAATCTATCCAATCCATGCTTTCTATTTCACTAACGAACCTGGCGATTAGCGCAAATACCCGCGCGATGAACCGCCTTGTGCATGCGGGCGGCCCCCCATTATGCGATTATCCGGGTGATATTGCACAGGAAAAAGTGACTGCGTGCCAAAACATGCCGATCATCGAATAAAATGGGGCGCATGAAAAAGGGGCCGGAGGATTGCTCCCCCGGCCCCTTTTCAGTTTGGCTGATGGCCCGGACCTTAGAAGTCCATGCCGCCCATGCCGCCCATCCCGCCACCGGGCATGCCGCCCATGGCTGGCTTGTCTTCAGGCTTCTCGGCGATCGCAGCTTCGGTCGTGATCAGCAGGCCAGCAACCGATGCTGCGTCCTGCAGAGCGATCCGGACAACCTTGGTCGGATCGATCACGCCGGTCGCAACCAGGTTTTCGTAAACGTCGGTTGCAGCGTTGAAGCCCTGCGTTTCGTCGTTCTCGCGCAGCAGGTTGCCCGCAACCACGGCGCCATCATGGCCCGCATTCTGGGCGATCTGGCGCAGCGGGGTCTGGATCGCCTTGCGGACGATGTCGATACCCTTGGTCTGGTCGTCGTTTGCGCCCTTCATGCCGTCAAGTGCCTTGGTGGCATAGAGCAGCGCGGTACCGCCGCCAGGGACGATGCCTTCTTCAACCGCAGCGCGGGTAGCGTGAAGCGCATCATCGACGCGGTCCTTGCGTTCCTTGACTTCGATTTCCGAAGCGCCGCCAACCTTGATCACGGCAACGCCGCCAGCGAGCTTCGCCAGACGTTCCTGCAGCTTTTCCTTGTCGTAATCGGACGTGGTGGTTTCGATCTGCGAGCGGATCTGTTCAACCCGTGCCTTGATCTCGCTGGCTTCGCCGGCACCGTCGACAATCGTTGTGTTGTCCTTGTCGATGGTGACGCGCTTGGCCTGGCCGAGCATGGCGATGGTGACGGTTTCAAGCTTGATGCCGAGGTCTTCGGAAATCATCTCGCCCGCAGTCAGCGTGGCGATATCGCCCAGCATGGCCTTGCGGCGATCGCCGAAGCCCGGTGCCTTGACCGCTGCAACCTTGAGGCCGCCGCGCAGCTTGTTGACCACGAGGGTCGCCAAAGCTTCGCCTTCGATGTCTTCGGCGATGATCAGCAGCGGCCGGCCGCTCTGAACAACCGCTTCGAGGATCGGCAGCATCGCCTGCAGGTTCGACAGCTTCTTTTCGTGGATCAGGATGTAAGGATTTTCCAGTTCCACGGTCATCTTGTCGGGGTTGGTGATGAAGTAGGGCGACAGGTAACCGCGATCGAACTGCATGCCTTCAACGACATCGAGTTCGAACTCGAGGCCCTTGGCCTCTTCGACGGTGATCACGCCTTCCTTGCCGACCTTTTCCATGGCTTCAGCGATCTTCTCGCCGACTTCCTTGTCGCCATTGGCCGAGATGATCCCGACTTGAGCGATTTCCTGGCTGCCGGAAACCGGCTTGGAACGCTTGACCAGATCTTCGACAACCTTGGTCACGGCCAGATCGATGCCGCGCTTCAGGTCCATCGGGTTCATGCCGGCGGCGACCGAGGTCATGCCTTCGCGGACAATCGCCTGAGCCAGAACGGTAGCGGTGGTGGTGCCGTCACCGGCCTGATCGTTGGTCTTCGAGGCCACTTCGCGCAGCATCTGTGCGCCCATGTTCTCGAACTTGTCCTTGAGCTCGATTTCCTTGGCGACGGTGACGCCGTCCTTGGTGATGCGCGGAGCGCCGAAGCTCTTGTCGATCACGACATTGCGGCCCTTGGGCCCCAGAGTAACCTTTACCGCGTTGGCGAGAATATCCACGCCGGCGAGAATGCGTTCACGCGCATCGCGCGAAAAGCGTACTTCTTTAGCAGACATTGTTCATTTCCTTGTAAAATCAGTGTGATAGAATGGACGTCGTTCAGCCGATAATGCCGAGAACGTCGCTTTCCTTCATGATCAGCAGCTCTTCGCCATCGACCTTGACTTCGGTGCCCGACCATTTGCCGAACAGGATGCGATCACCGGCTTTGACGTCGAGCGGGGAGATCTTGCCATCTTCCGAGCGGGTGCCGGTGCCAACGGCGACGATTTCGCCTTCGCTGGGCTTTTCCTTGGCGCTATCGGGGATGATGATGCCGCCGGCAGTCTTTTCTTCGGCTTCGATGCGGCGGACCAGCACGCGGTCATGCAGCGGACGGAACTTCATGGGTTGATACCTCTCTAGTGCAGTTGAATGAGGCTTGGCACTCTCGTGGGGCGAGTGCCAGCGAGGCGCATATGGGTCTGCGTTCATCCATCGTCAAGGAGACTCTGGCGCAAATTTCACTTCAGCCCGGCAGTAACCCCAATCGCTCACGCCCATGCCAACGCCAGGTCAGCAGACCCGCAACGACTACCAGACCGACCGCCAACCCGATCCACACGCCGGTGCCCTCCAGCGGAGTGCGGAAGCCAAGCCACATCGCAGTGCCCATGCCCGGCAACCAATAGCCAAAGATCGCGATGGCCATCGGTACCTGCGTATCCTGCAAGCCCCGCAAGGCTCCGGCAGCAACCGCCTGAACCCCGTCGAACAGCTGGAAGGCGGCGGCGACGATCATGTATTGCACCGCAAAGCCGACCATCGCCGCATTGGCCGCCGCAGCAGGATCGACATAGAGCGACAGAATCGTGCGCGGGATAAGCAGCATTGCGCTGGCGGGCAGGGCCATGAAGCCGATCGACAGCGTCAACGCAGCCCATCCGGCCCGGCCAATCCCGGCGCGGTCACCCGCGCCGAAGTGATAGCCGACCCGGATTGTCGCTGCCTGGCCGATCCCGAACGGCACCTGAAAAGCGAGCGCCGCGATCTGCAGCGCCACGGTATGCCCGGCCAGTTCAGCTGGTCCGATCCAGCCCATCAGGAAAGCGGCGCCGCTGAACAACCCGGCCTCGGCGAGGATGGTAAAGGCAATCGGCGTGCCGATCTTCATGATTTCGCGCAGCCGCGACCACTCGGGCCGCCACCAGCGCCCGAAGATATGATAGCGCCGCAGCCGCCGATCAGCAGCGATGGCGATTGCATAGGCTGCGACCATTGCCACAGAAGTCAGCACGCTCGACACGGCGGACCCTTGCAGGCCCATTTCGGGCGCGCCGAAATGGCCGAACACGAAGGCGTAATTGCCCAGTGCGTTGACGAAGATCGCCAGCGCGGTGATCGCGGTGGCAAAGACCGGCCGGCCCAGCGCCGCAACGAAGGTCCGCAACACATTGGCGACGATCATCGGGATCATCGCCCACAGCAATATGGCCATGAAGCCGCCCGCTGCGGCGGAAACGGCCCGGTCCTGCCCGCTGGCGAGCATGATTTCCTCACCAAAGCTGGATACGATCATGCCGACCAGGCCGCATAGCACCGACAGCCACAGCGCCATCCGGACGCTGCGCCGCACTTCGCGCACCGCATGCTTGCGGCGGCCGAGTTCAGCCGCGATCAGCGGCGCGACCGCACCGGTCAGGCCCGAAAAACACCACATCATCAGCCCGAATACCGAGATCGACAGGCTGGATGCGGCCAACGGCACCTCGCCGAGCCGGGCCACGAAGATCACATCGATCGTATGGACCATCATCTGCAGCAGATTGGCAGCCGCCAGCGGCGCCGAAAGACGCAGCATGGCCCGCAGTTCAAGGCGCCAAAGCGATGGGCCGTGGGACGGGGCGTGGGATGGGGCGGTAATATCAGGCATAAAGCCGGCCCGGATAGCCGCGCGCGATCGCACTGCAAAGGGCCGGGCTATCACAACGCGCGCTTTTCCTTAAGCTTGCGGCAAGGGTGCCACAGCAAAAGGGGGCAGGGCGGCTTTGTGATTCGCCCTGGGAGAAGTTGATGCGCGTTACCTGGTTCCTGGCTTTGGCCGCGGTTGCTTCACCTGCTGCCGCGCAGGAGGTGTTTGTCGGCGGCTATGTGCACGGCGTAGACACGCCCTTTACCTATGACACCGGCGAGCACGGCGTGGATCTCGCGGCGGGCTACCGCTTCGCCCCGATCGAGGCGCTGTCGTTCATCGGCAAGCCCGCACCCTATCTGATTGCCTCGCTCAACACCCGGGGCGACACCAGTTTCGCCGGCGCGGGCCTGGCCTGGAAGATCGGCAAAGGGCCAGTGTATGTGCGGCCGGGCGTTGGTTTTATTGTCCATGACGGACCATCCTACCGGGTCAATGCCGCTGGCGACACGCGCACCGATCTGGGCAGCCGGGTGTTGTTCGAGCCCGAGATCGCGGTTGGCACGCGCCTGACAGACCGGATCGCGATCGAAGCAAGCTGGGTGCACATCAGCCATGCCCGGCTGTTCGATGGAGGGCAGAACCCGGGGATCGACATGATGGGTATCCGGCTGAACTATGCGTTGCATTGACGCTTGGGCGCAGACGCGCATAAGCTTCGCCTAACCCCTTGGCGGAGACTTACGAATGCGTGGCTGGAATGGATTTGCGTTGACGATCGTGCTGGTTGCCAGCCTCACGGCTTGCAGCGACCCGAAAGACGCGCCCTCGGCCGAGGATAGCGGCGCGTCTGCTGATACCGCCCCGAGTGTTGCCGATGCCCGCCCGGCCAGCTTTGCGATGTGCTCAGCGTGCCACGCGGTGCAAGGCGGATCGAACGGGATCGGACCGAGCCTGGCCGGTGTATTCGGGGCCAAGGCCGGGCACCTTGGGGACGCCTATCAATATTCGGACGCGCTGAAAGCCTCAGGGCTGGTCTGGGACGAGGCGACGCTGGATGAATGGCTGATCAGCCCCTCCAAGAAAGTGCCGGGCACCAAGATGGTCTATGCGGGGCAAGCCGATCCGGCCAAGCGCAAGGAACTGATCGAGTATATGAAGACACTCAAATAGGGGCTGGTGTATTCCGGCGAAATAAGCCTGACTGGGCAATCGTGTCACAGGGCCGTGACGAGGCGGTAGCCGCAGTCGAGCTCATCAAGCCCTGTCAAACCGGCTTGGTGCCTTGCCCAGTCACCGGTCGCCAGATCCAGTTCAAGCCGTGCCAGCGCTTCTGATACGTCACCTACTGCCCAGAAAGACGAGATCGCGGCGCGGACGCGCGGTTCGAGATACGCTGCCGGCCGCCGCCAATAGGCGCACAGGAAACCATCGGTGCAATCATAGGGAATTGGAACGGGCTCAATCCGAACGGGTCCGAGCCATTCCTCGTATTTGGTCATCCGCGGCATTTGTGCTTCGTCGAGGCTAATGAGCTGTGGAATGTAATCGGCAAGCCAGAACCCGCGAAAGTAAGGATCATATGTCAGGATGACAATCGGTCCCCGTGTTACGCGGCGCATTTCTTTGAGACCCTTTGCCTGATCTTTCCAGTGGTGAACGGTCAAGATCGCCATTGAAGCGTCGAAGGAATTGTCAGCGAAGGGGAGTTCTTCCGCTGAACCTTGAACAACAGTGGCTGCCGAAGCTGGTCGCTGCCGGATCATTTCAAGCGAAGGCTCGATAGCCGTTATTTTTCTGCCAGACGGCTCGTACGAGCCCGCACCCGCCCCGACATTCAGGATCGCCTGTGCGGGACCAAGCGCCCCTTCGATCAATCCGGCAATACGGTGATCAGGCTTGCGAAGTTTTGAATAGTCGATGCCGATGGTGTCGTAAGGTGTCTGCATGTTGCCGCATATCACGAAGGCGTTCGCCTGTCAGTGGATGACGCTGCACTCCACCACGTCATCCCCAACGAAAAGGGCGACCCGTTGCCGGGCCGCCCTTCCATCTGCGAATGCTTCAAGACACCCGCAAAACTTGTTCGAAGATTACTGGATTTCTCCAGATTACTTGATCTCAACCGTGCCGCCGGCTTCTTCGATCTTCTTCTTGATCTCTTCAGCTTCAGCCTTGTTGACGCCTTCCTTGATCGCCTTGGGAGCGCTTTCAACGAGGGTCTTGGCTTCGGTCAGGCCGAGCGCGGTGATCGCACGGACTTCCTTGATGATCTGGATCTTCTTGTCGCCGAAGCCGGTCAGGATGACGTCGAATTCGGTCTTTTCTTCAACGGCTTCGGCAACCGCAGCGGCGGGGCCGGCAACAGCCACAGCAGCAGCGGCGGAAACGCCCCATGCTTCTTCAAGGGCCTTGGCAAGGTCAGCCGCCTCAAGGACGGTCAGCTTCGAAAGTTCTGCAACGAGATTGGCGATATCGGCCATGGTATTTCACTCCTGGTGTGTCTGGGTCCAGCGCAGCGCGCCGGGAAATTCGAACGATCAGTCTTTTCCTGTTGTCGCGATTTCCGAGCCGCCGGTTGTGCCAACCGGCTCGAAATCGCTTCAGGCAGCTTCCTTGGTGGCATAGGCCCCAAAGACGCGGGCGAGCTTGGCGGCTGGTGCCGTGATAACCTGAGCGATTTTCGTCGCCGGTGCCTGGACGAGGCCGATAAGCTTGGCGCGCAGTTCGTCGAGCGACGGCATCGTGGCGAGTGCCTTGATCCCATCCGCGTTCAGAATCAGCGAACCCATCGCGCCGCCAAGAATTTCCAACTTGTCGTTGGTCTTGGCGAATTCGACAGCGATTTTTGCCGCGGCAACCGGATCGACCGAAGTCGCCAGCGCCACCGGACCGGTGAGCATGTCACCAATCCCGGCATAATTCGTGTCTTGGATGGCCAGCTTGGCAAGACTGTTCTTGGAAACCTTGAACGACGCTCCGGCATCACGCATCTTCACGCGCAGGGCCGTGGTCTGGGCCACGGTCATGCCGAGGTTGCGGGTGATAACCACCACGCCGACCTCGTTGAAGGTTGCGTTGAGCGCGGCTACGGCGTCGGCTTTCTGCGAACGATCCATGCTTACTCCTTCACTTGTGATCGAATGCCAAAATGGCAAACGACCGGGCTGCGTTGACCGCGCTGCAAATACAGCACGGGCGAGTCCGTTGAGGGGGGAAGGAGGGACGTAAAATCACGCCAGTCGCACTTCATGCGGACATGAAGGCGGGAAATCTCTTTTCCCCGTCTAGGCCGGAAATTAAGCGCATCCAGATGATGCGCACCGACTGTCTCGGACGGATGACCGAAGGAGCAGAACCCCCGCGATCAGCGCGGGCATCTAGCAGCAACGGGCCCGGAGTCAAGGCGCCCGGAATCAAGACCGCGTCAATATTGCCTCAACTATCGGCATCAGGGCCCGGATCAGTTTGACTCGGCCCCGATCGCTGCCTATATGCGTATCTCGCTCGACGCTTCGAGCAAGGCGGGTCCATGCGCGGGGATCTTCCACGGAAGGAAGCGGACGGGCTATCATTCGACGCGAAGGCTGCTGGCTTTGGTTCCCCAGAGGGGAGGCATCTGCCGTGCGGCCTTTTCGCGTTTTGTGGTGTCCAGTTCCCGCAAACCACGCATTTCCGCCGGTTTATTCTGGCACATCAGCGAAGAGGCAAGACCCCTCCCATGGCGACCAAAGCCCTGACTCCCGTCGGCACCCCCGGCCGTTCGGCTGCGAAAAAGCGGATCCGCAAGATCTTCGGCGATATCCACGAAGTGATCAAGATGCCGAACCTGATCGAGGTTCAGCGCGAAAGCTATGAGCAGTTCCTGCGCTCCGATGCGTCGATCGGCTATGTTTCGGGCCTGGAAAAGACGTTGCGCTCGGTGTTCCCGATCCGCGACTTTGCCGGCACCAGCGAGCTGGATTTTGTCCATTACGTGCTCGAAGACCCCAAATATGACGTGACCGAGTGCCGTCAGCGCGGGATCACCTATGCCGCGCCGATGAAGGTTACGCTGCGCCTGATCGTGTTCGAAGTGGATACCGAAACCGAAACCCGCTCGGTCCTCGATATCAAGGAGCAGGACGTCTATATGGGCGATATGCCGCTCATGACCGAGAACGGCACCTTCTTCATCAACGGTACCGAGCGCGTGATCGTTTCGCAGATGCACCGCAGCCCGGGCGTTCTGTTTGATCATGACCGCGGCAAGACCCATTCGTCGGGCAAGTTCCTGTTTGCCGCCCGCGTCATTCCGTATCGCGGTTCGTGGCTCGATTTCGAATTCGACGCCAAGGACATCGTCAACGTCCGGATCGACCGCAAGCGCAAGCTGCCGGTTACCGCGCTGCTCCACGCACTGGGCCTGGGCAACGAGGAAATCCTCAGCCATTTCTACGCAACCGTCGCCTGGAAGCGCGGCACCCACTCTGCGGTCGGCGATGGCTGGTCCATACCCTTCCAGGTTGAGCAGTGGCGCGGTTCCAAGCCGACCTTCGACATCGTCGATGCCAAGACCGGCGAAGTGGTCTTTGCGGCCGGCACCAAGATCAGCCCGCGCGCTGCCAACAAGGCAGACAAGGACGGCTTGACCGAGCTGTTGATCCCGACCGAGGAAATCTTCGGCCGCTACAGCGCCTATGACCTGATTAACGAGAAGACGGGCGAGATCTATATCGAGGCGGGCGACGAAGTGTCGGCCGAGAACCTCGAGATGCTCGACAAGGCGGGCATCGACCGCATCGAGCTGCTCGACATCGATCACGTCGCCACCGGTGCGTGGATGCGCAACACGCTCGTCGCCGACAAGGCCGAGGAGCGCGAGCAGGCGCTGAGCGACATCTACCGCGTGATGCGCCCCGGCGAGCCGCCGACGCTGGAAACCGCGGAGTCGCTGTTCGGCGGACTGTTCTTCGATCCCGACCGCTACGACCTGTCGGCCGTGGCCAAACCGTGAACGGCCGGACGGTGTACGGCGGCGGCGGCATCATGCCGGACTACTTCGTTCCCCTCGACACC